>NZ_JAYSBK010000022.1:0-36047 GCF_041915465.1 Novosphingobium sp.
CGCGGCCCGATCAACGCCGGTCGAGATCGGGGTCGAGCGTCAGCCCCGGATCGAGCTGCACGCCGAAACTGTTCAGCAGCATCGAAACCTGAGTGTACTGCCCAACGGTGAAGACCAGGTCCATCCGTCCGCGCTCGCCCAGCGGAGCGAGTGCGGTCCAAGTGTCATTGGCGATGAAGTGATCCCTCACCAGCTGGTCGCTGGCCGCAAGAATCGCGGCATCGAGCGGATCCCAGCACGGCGCTTCCGGCCCGACCTTGATCGCTTCGATTTCCTCGGCGCTGATCCCAGATTGCAGGCCGATCACCCGGTGCTGCGCCCATTCGTAACCGGCGGCGCAAAGGAAGCCGACCCGCAGGATCGCCAGTTCGCGCTGGCGCGGGGTCAGGCTGTTGCGGCGCGAGAGGACATAGTCCCCCCAGCCGAGAAACGCGGCCAGCGCATCAGTCGCGCGGGCCATGGTCCGAAAGATGGCGAAGCCGCGCGCCTGTTCAGGCAGTACGGCAAGTGCCGCCTGCGCCGCCGGATCGAGATCCGCTTCGGCAAGCGGGGCGATCCGGGGCGCAGGAAGCCGCATTACAGGACTTCGAACAGACCGGCTGCGCCCATGCCGCCGCCGACGCACATCGTCACCACGACATACTTGGCGCCGCGACGCTTGCCTTCCATCAGTGCATGGATCGTGCAGCGCGCGCCGGTCATGCCATAGGGGTGGCCGATCGAGATCGAGCCGCCGTTGACGTTGAGCCGGTCGTCAGGGATGCCCAGCTTGTCGCGGCAGTAGAGCACCTGCACGGCGAAGGCTTCGTTGAGTTCCCACACGCCAATGTCGTCGATCGACAGGCCGAAGCGCTTGAGCAGCTTGGGAATCGCGACGACCGGGCCGATGCCCATTTCATCGGGCTCGGTGCCGCCGACGGCCATGCCGACATAGCGGCCCAGCGGGGCAAGGCCCTTCTTCGCGGCGAGCGCGGCTTCCATGATCACCACGGCGGCCGAACCGTCCGAAAGCTGGCTGGCGTTGCCGGCGGTGACGATCCCGTCGGGCAGCACCGGGCCGAGCGACTGCAGGCCTTCCAGCGTGGTTTCGGGGCGGTTGCCCTCGTCCTTGGCGAGCGTCACTTCCTTCATCGTGGTTTCGCCGGTGGCCTTGTCGGTCACGGCCATCGTCACGGTGCAGGGGACGATTTCATCGGCGAACAGGTTCGCGGCCTGGGCGGCGGCGGTACGCTGCTGCGACTGGAGCGCATAGGCATCGCACGCCTCGCGGCCGATGCCATAGCGCTGGCCGACGATTTCGGCGGTCTGCAGCATCGGCATGTAGATCGCCTTGTGCATCGCAATCAGGCTGGGGTCGGGCATGACCCGCATTTCCTTGGTCTGCACCAGGCTGATCGATTCCTGCCCGCCGGCGGCAACCACGTCCATCCGGTCGATCACCACCTGCTTGCTGGCCGTCGCGATGCTCATCAGGCCCGAGGAGCACTGGCGGTCCATCGACATGGCCGAAACCGTCACCGGCAGACCCGCCTTGAGCGCGACCTGGCGGCCGATGTTGCCGGCCTGCGCGCCCTGCTGGAGCGCCGAGCCCCAGACCACGTCGTCGATTTCCGCGCCGTCGATCCCGGCGCGTTCCACCGCGGCCTTGAGCGAAAGGGCACCGAGCGAAGCGCCCGGAGTGGCATTGAAGGCACCGCGATAGGCCCGGCCGATCGGCGTACGGGCGGCGGCGACGATTACTGCATCACGCATGTTGAATTCCTTGGCTGGTTACGACTGAAGTGGTCCCGGGGAGGACTTGGGTTCAGACGAAGAACTGCATCACCCATTCGGCGATCAGCGCGGGCTTTTCCTCGCCCTCGATCTCGATGGTGTATTCGTTGGTCTGCTGCCACTGGCCCGGGCGCTTCTCAACCAGGTCGAGCAGCTTCACATGGGCGCGCACGCGCTTGCCGGCGCGGACCGGCGAGATGAAGCGGGTCTTGTTACCGCCGTAGTTGACGCCCATCTTGACGTTGCTGACGCGCGCGCCCTCGGTCATTGCCGAAAGCACCGGGATCAGCGACAGCGTGAGGAAGCCGTGGGCGATGGTGCCGCCGAACGGGGTCAGCTTGGCCTTTTCCTCGTCAATGTGGATGAACTGGAAGTCGCCGGTGGCTTCGGCGAACTTGTTGATGCGTTCCTGGCTGACTTCGAACCAGTCCGAAACGCCGATGTTCTGGCCAACCTTGGCCTGCAGCTCCTGCGGGGTCATGTGCCTCTCCTGATACATTGATCAGCCGCTTTCATGGCCCAATGCGAAGCCTGTTGCAACGCGCCTTAGCCTGCCGCTACGGCATCGCTGACGCGCATCGCCGCAGGCGCGAGCGCGGCGCGGTACTGCGGCGAGTCGATTCGCTTGAGATAGCTCCACAGCCCGCACTGCAGACCGATCAGCATGAAGCAGAACGGCTGATAGGCAATGCCAACGAACAGCGATCCGGTCATGTAGACGAGCAGCGATTGTTGCAGCGCATTGGCCAGCGGCGCCTGCCAGGTTTCGCCCGGCCCGGTGCGCCCCTTCCATTTCGCTCGGATCCGCTCCATCTGCCACAGCCCCGAAAGCATCAGCCACAGCCACAGGATCAGTCCCGGCCAACCCTGTTCACCCAGCATCTCGAAATAGGCCGAATGATAGGCGCGGGCCTGGTCATAGGTTTCGGTCACGTCGACATTGCCGCCCTGCCCATCGCGCAGTTCGATCCTGAGCTTGTTGCCGCGATAGGCGTCGAACCCGCCGCCAAAGGGATGGTCCTTTACGTAATCCAGCGTCCACATCCACACCGCAACACGGGTCGAGGCGCTTTCGTCCGAAGCGTGGTTCTCGATCGTGTTCATGCGCTTGGTATAGCTGTCGGGCAGCAGCGGGATCGCGGCCAGCGCGCCGACCACCGCCAGCGAGATATAGAGGAAGCGCCGCTTGACCGTGCGCAGCGCCAGCACGCCCAGCAGGGCGATGCACAGCAGGCCGGTACGGGCCTGGGTGCCGATCGGGATCAGCATGCAGGCGAAGATCAGCGCCGCCCCGAACACCTTTACGCGCCAGTCGCTGGGGAAGACCGTCGAATGCTTCATCAGCCACAGGATCAGCGGGATCACCGCGACCGACACGGCCGAAATGATCGAGCCTTCGTAAAGCCCGATATTGTCATTGATGAACAGGTGCAGTTCGCCATAGCCGCCCCCGCCCGCGATGGTCTTGATCCCGCCGTCGATGATGATCGCACCGACGCTCAGCACCATGACCAGCGCCGCGGCCTCGATGCGCAGGCGCGTGCGCAGGGTCAGCGGCAGGAACAGCGCAAAGACCAGCGCCTTCCACACCCAGGCCCACTTGTCCGCAGCCTCAACCGGAAAGTCCGCGAACATCGTGGTGATGCCGCAATAGACCAGCAGCACCGCGATCAGCCCCTGGCGCAGGGTAAAGCGGCTGTCGCGCTTGTCGTCGAGCAAGGCCCAGCCAGCGAAAGCGAGCACGAAGGCGATCAGCGAGATCGGCAGCGAGGCCAGCAGCCGGTACGAGATCTTCTGCGGGGCCAGAATATCGATGTAGAGATAGGCCAGTACCCACAGGTAGGGCCGGCGCAGCCCCAGAGCGAGCAGCCCGAGGGTGAACAGGGTGATCGCCAGGTCAAGCACGCGGCCTGCCTCCGGGCGCGCCCCTTGGCGGTAGCTTGAAGCGGTCGTGCGGGCCCGGCGGCGGCGCGGGCGGATCGTTGCGCTTGGCCGCCTCGTCCAGCTGCTCGACATCGAGATCGTCGCGCTGCAGCAGGCGCAAGGCGACAAGCACCAGCAAGCCGTGCGTCAGGGCAAGGGCGAAATAGTCGATCATCGCGAATGCCGCCCTAGCAGCCCGGAGTTGACGGCGCGTTAAGCCTTGTACGCATAGGAAACAGGGCCATGACCCGGATCCTGCACGTCCTCGACCACTCGCTGCCGCTGCACAGCGGATACACCTTTCGCACCCGCGCGATCCTCACCGCGCAGGCCGCATCGGGGCTGGAAGTGCGCGGGATTACTGGGCTGCGCCACACCGCCGACGGTCCGGATATGGAAGAAGCCGAAGGGCTGACCTTCCACCGCACCCGCGGCAGCGCCGCCGGCCCGCCGGGCCTGCGCGAATGGCGCGAGGTCAGCCTGCTGGCCGATGCGATCATCGCGCTGGCAGAAGAATGGCGGCCCGACGTGCTCCACGCCCACAGCCCCGCGCTGTGCGGCAAGGCCGCGCTGATCGCAGGCAAGCGGCTCGGCATTCCGGTGGTCTATGAAATCCGCGCGTTCTGGGAGGACGCCGCCGTCTCGAACGGCACCGGCAGCGAAGGCAGCATCAAGTACCGCCTGACCCGCGCGCTCGAAAGCCACGTCGTGGCGGGCGCCGATCACGTGGTGACCATCTGCCAGGGCCTCAAGGACGATCTGGTGGCACGCGGCACCGATCCGGCCAAGATCACCCTCAGCCCCAACGGGGTCGACCTTGCCCTGTTCGGCGAAGCTGCCCCGCGCGAGGCGGAGCTTGCCGCGCAGCTCGGCCTTGGCGATGGCCCGGTGGTGGGCTTCATCGGCAGCTTCTATGACTATGAAGGCCTCGACGACCTGATCGCCGCCATGCCCGCGCTGACCGCGCGCCTGCCGCAGGCCAAGCTGCTGCTGGTCGGCGGCGGGCCGATGGAGCAAAGCCTCAAGGCCCAGGCCGAGGCCAGCCCCGCGGCGGATGCGATCCGGTTTGTCGGCCGCGTGCCGCACAGTGAGGTGGAGCGGTATTACGCACTGGTCGATGTCATGGCCTATCCGCGCAAGCGGAGCCGGCTGACCGATCTGGTCACCCCGCTCAAGCCGCTCGAGGCCATGGCGCAGGGCCAATTGGTTGCCGCATCGGACGTCGGCGGGCACCGCGAACTGATTACCGACGGGTTAACCGGGACCTTGTTCGCCCCCGACGATCCGCAGGCCTGTGCCGAGGCTCTGGCCGGTCTGCTGGGTAGCCCGGAAATCTGGGAAAAACGCCGCGAGGCCGGGCGTCGTCACGTCGCCGAAAGCCATGATTGGTCACGCAATATTCATCGTTATCACGTTATTTACCAAACCCTGATAGCCCAAAAAGTCAATTGCCGCACCCGTGCCGCCGCATGAGCGGAGCGGGGCGAAATCGAATGATTTATTGACGGGGTAAACCAGAGTGGCACCGCAAAAGCGAAAAGCGAGCAAGGGCAAGCCGATAACCAGCCATCCGTTGTTCCCGGCGGTTGTGGCGCTGTGGTTCGGCGCGCTCTTCGGGCTCGGCAGCCTTGCCGTGCGCGCCTCGCTGCTTGAAGCCCTTGTGATCAAGAGCCGGATCGACCTGATTGTGCCGGCCGCCGCCCCGCCGCTGGGTCTTACCGCCCGAATGCTGGTCGCGCTTGTCCTGGCCGCTTGCGGCGCGCTGCTCGGTGCGCTGACCGCCCGCCGCGTCGCCCGCCCCAAACCCGAAGTCCGCCAGCGCAAGCGCGAAGCGCGCGCCAACAGCGAGGAGGATTTCTCGGTCCGTACGCTCGATCCGTATGCCTGCCCGCTCGATCCCGTCGCCGTATCACTGGGCGAAGGGTCTGACGCTGCAGAGGATACTGTCGAACTCGCCAATCGCCGCCGTCCGCTGGCGATCGCGCATGACGATTCGGACTTCGTGCCGCATGAGACGGCTCCCTTGCCCGGCGGCCAGCCGCAGATCCTCGACATCGCCGGCATGAACCTTGGTGAGCCGATGGGCTCCACTTCCGCCGCGTTCGCACCGACTGCGGCAGAGGACGCCCCGCTCGATCTGGCGAGCTTCACCGAAGCCGCCCCCCAGAGCGCGCCTGCGTTCGCGCCGCCGTCGGCTGCGCCGACGCTGGACTGGTCGCAGGCCAAGCCGGTTGCCGCCGTCCAGGATGGGCCCTTTGCCCGCCCGGTGCCGAGCATGATCGATCAGCAGCGGCAGGTGTTCCAGCCGGTCGAGGCCGAAGCGCCCGTCGTTTCCGAGCCGGAGTTCGACCAGACCCGCCAAGTGCTCGGCCAGGCCGCCAGGGAACAGTTCGACGCTCACTCCGCCGAGGCCATGCCTGCGACAGAGCTGCGCCAGATGTTCGGCCAGCCGACCGACGGCGATCAGGTTCCGGGCGAGTGCGTCGAGGCGCTGGGCTACAAGGCCTCGGTGTTCGATGTGGAGGAGAGCCGGCCCCTGTTCGCGCCGCGCGCCACCTCTGTCCAGTCGGCTTCCGAGCAGCCTGCCGAACAGGCCGCGGCACCCGCTGACCTGCCCGCCAGCGCGCCCGAACCCGCAACTGGTCCCGCGCCCGAAACTCTGCCCAGCCCGGCAACGTTGGGGATGACCGAACTGGCCCAGCGCCTGGGCGAATCGATGCGCCGCCGCCGCGCCGCGCGGGCAGCCCTGGCGGCCAGCACCGCCGGTGCCGCGCCCGTGCCCGCGGAGCCGGAACGGTCCACCGGAACAGCTCAGGAATCCGCCGGGTCCACGCCTGGCCCCGTGACCGAGCCGGAGATCGCCGTTCCCCCGCCCTATGTGCCGCCTTTCGCGCATATCGAGCCGATCGACGAGCCGATCTCGGCCCCGTTCGCCCGGCTTGCCAGCACGCCGGCCGATCCGGCCCCCGCTTCCCCGTTCGCGGTCTCGGTAGCCGTGCTCGAGACAGCACCCGAAGCCCCGGCAGAGGTTCCACCCGCGCCGGTCGCCATGCCGGCGGCGCTGCGCCCGATCAGCTTCGACGACTTTGCCGACGACGGCGCCAATGCCATGCTGGACAGCCTGTTGCCGCCGCGCAGTCTGGGCGAAATGGCCCCTCCGGTCATGCCCGCACCGGCTCTGCCCGAAGCGGCTCCTGAGCCTGTCCGGCCCGAATTCGCGCCGGTTGCCGAAGCCAAGCATATTGCCGAAGCCGAATCCGGGATCGAAGCCGACGATGGGGCAGAA
Organism: Novosphingobium sp.; assembly: GCF_041915465.1. Classification (GTDB taxonomy): domain Bacteria; phylum Pseudomonadota; class Alphaproteobacteria; order Sphingomonadales; family Sphingomonadaceae; genus Novosphingobium. The sequence continues at coordinate 6,983 of NZ_JAYSBK010000022.1, forward strand.
CCTGCCGACGGCGAGGAAAACTATGGCTCGCTGCTCGATCTGGGCGTCGCTGCTCCGCGCAGTCCCTATGTACGGGTCGACGAGCCCGAGGTCGGCAGCGACACAATCGAACCGGTGGTGATCTTCCCCGGCCAGGGCGCCCGTCCGCCACTGGCAGCTGCGACCGCGCCCTTCCAGACCCAGCCGAGCGAAGACGATCCTTCGCAGTTCCGCCGTTTCGATGCGCCCGCCCAGGCCGAGCAAGGTCAGATGGTCGCGGCGAGCGGGCAAGGCCCGAATACCGATCCCGAAGAAGCCGAACGCGCGCTGCGCGCCGCGCTTGCCAATCTTCAGCGGATCAGCGGCGCGGCCTGAACCGAGCCTAGGGGCCACTCCCGAATCACCTCCTGAAATGCTATTCTTGTCAGCGCCCGGGCGTTCCCGGGCGCTGCTTGGCCGTTTCGCAGTTGCAAAAGCAGCTTCGTGTCGTCATGGGGAAGCTTCGCGCAACTTTCGCTGCTTTTTGCGGCGGGGAATTGTGCGCTTAATTGCCGGAAAACCGTGATTTAGGCCCATTCGGGCTCGAATCGGGGTGTTCGGCCAGAAACAGGATGGGTTTTATCGATGGGTTTTCCGGCGCCCCAGGGCCTTTATGATCCGCGCAACGAGCACGACGCATGTGGTGTGGGCTTTGTCGCCCATATCAAGGGCGCCAAAAGCCATGCGATCATTAGCCAGGCACTGGAGATTCTGAAAAACATCGACCATCGCGGCGCGGTGGGTGCCGACCCGCTGCTGGGCGACGGCGCCGGCATCCTGATCCAGATCCCCGATGCGCTCTATCGCCAGTGGGCCGACAAGGAAGGGCTCAAGCTGCCCCAACTGGGCGACTATGCCGTCGCCATGTGCTTCCTGCCGCAGGACGAGGCCGCGCGCGAATTCGTCACTGGCACGCTTGAAAAGTTCATCGCCAAGGAAGGCCAGCGCCTGATTGGCTGGCGCGATGTTCCGGTGACCACGGACGGTCTGGGCAAGGCCGTGCTCGAATCGATGCCGGTGATCCGCCAGTGCTTCGTCGCGCGCGGGGAAGACTGCGCCGATCAGGACGCGTTCGAGCGCAAGATCCTCGCGATCCGCAAGCAGACCCAGAACCCGCTGGCGGCGCTCGCCGAAAAGCATGGCCTGCCCGGCCTGACCGAGCTCTACATGCCCAGCTTCTCGAGCCGCACGGTCGTCTACAAGGGCCTGCTGCTGGCAACCCAGGTCGGCAGCTTCTATGACGACCTGCGCGATCCGGCCTGCGTTTCGGCGCTCGGCCTGGTGCACCAGCGCTTCTCGACCAACACCTTCCCCAGCTGGCGGCTGGCTCACCCCTACCGGTTCATCGCCCACAACGGCGAAATCAACACGGTGCGGGGCAACGTCAACTGGATGAACGCGCGCCGCCGCACGATGGAATCGGAGCTACTCGGCGCCGACCTCGACAAGATGTGGCCGCTGATCCCGCACGGCCAGTCGGACACCGCCTGCCTCGACAACGCGCTCGAGTTGCTGCTGGCGGGCGGTTACAGCCTGGCCCACGCAGTGATGATGCTGATCCCGGAAGCCTGGGCCGGCAACCCGCTGATGGATGCCAAGCGCCGCGCCTTCTACGAATACCACGCCGCGCTGATGGAACCGTGGGACGGCCCCGCCGCCGTGGCCTTCACCGATGGCCGCCAGATCGGCGCAACGCTTGACCGCAACGGCCTGCGCCCCGCGCGCTTCCTCGTCACCGATGACGATATCGTGGTCATGGCTTCCGAAAGCGGCGTGCTGCCGATCAAGGAAGACAACATCGTGCGCAAGTGGCGCCTCCAGCCCGGCAAGATGCTGCTGATCGACTTCGACCAGGGCCGCATCATCGAGGACGAGGAACTGAAGGCCCAGCTCGCGGCCGAAGCGCCTTACGAAAAGTGGCTCGAACGCACGCAGTACAACCTCAAGGAGCTCGACCTGATCGAGCCCGAACTGGCGCAGCTGCCGGTAGAAACCACCAGCCTGCTCGATCGCCAGCAGTCGTTCGGCTACACGCAGGAGGACATCAGCAAGTTCCTTGAACCGATGGGCGCCAAGGGCGACGATCCGATCGGCTCGATGGGCACGGACACGCCGATCGCGGTGCTGTCGGACCGCAGCCGCCTGCTCTACGATTACTTCAAGCAGAACTTCGCCCAGGTCACCAACCCGCCGATCGACCCGATCCGCGAGGAACTGGTGATGAGCCTGGTCTCGATGATCGGTCCGCGCCCGAACCTGCTGGGCCGCGATGCCGGTACGCACAAGCGGCTCGAAGTCGACCAGCCGATCCTGACCAACGACGATATCGCCAAGATCCGCTCGGTCGAGGCCGCGCTGGACGGCGCGTTCCGCACCGAGACGGTCGATATCACCTGGGATGCCAGCACCGGGGCCGCCGGTCTTGAAATGGCCCTAAAGGAAGTGTGCTGGGCCGCGACCGAAGCCGTGCTGCAGGACAAGAACATCCTGATCCTGTCCGACCGCGCCCAGGGCCCGGACCGCATCCCGATGCCGGCGTTGCTCGCCACCGCGGCGGTGCACCAGCACCTCGTGCGGCAGGGCCTGCGGATGCAGACCGGTCTGGTCGTCGAAACCGGCGAAGCGCGCGAAGTGCACCACTTCTGCGTGCTGGCGGGTTACGGCGCCGAGGCGATCAATCCCTATGTCGCCTTCGAAACGCTGGAAGACATCCGCGTGAAGAAGGAACTGCCGCTCACCGCCAAGGAAGTTAAGAAGAACTACATCAAGGCGGTCGGCAAGGGCATCCTCAAGGTCATGTCCAAGATGGGGATTTCGACCTACCAGTCGTACTGCGGCGCGCAGATCTTCGACGCGGTCGGCCTCTCGTCGGACTTCATTGCCCAGTACTTCACCAACACCGCGACGACGATCGAGGGCGTTGGCCTGGCCGAAATCGCCGAGGAAACCGTGCAGCGTCACCGCGCGGCCTATGGCGACAACCCGATCTACAAGAACATGCTCGACGTGGGCGGGATGTACGGTCTGCGCCTGCGCGGTGAACAGCATGCCTGGACGGCGGAAAACATTGCCGCCCTGCAGCACGCGGTGCGCGGCAACGTGCCTGAAAAGTACAAGCAGTTCGCCGAGACGATCAACGACCAGTCGGCCCGGATGCTAACCATCCGCGGGCTGATCGAACTCAAGCCGGCCGACAAGCCGCTCGACATCAGCGAGGTCGAACCGGCCAGCGAAATCGTCAAGCGCTTCGCCACCGGCGCGATGAGCTATGGCTCTATCTCGTGGGAAGCGCACACCACGCTGGCCGCGGCGATGAACCAGATCGGCGGCAAGTCGAACACCGGCGAAGGCGGCGAGGATCCGGCGCGCTTCCAGCCGATGGCCGATGGGCGCAACCTGCGTTCGGCGATCAAGCAGGTCGCGAGCGGACGGTTCGGCGTGACCACCGAATACCTCGTCAATTCGGACGACATCCAGATCAAGATGGCTCAGGGCGCCAAGCCCGGCGAAGGCGGCCAGCTGCCGGGTGACAAGGTTGACAAGACCATCGGCAAGACCCGCCACTCGACCCCGGGCGTCGGCCTGATTTCGCCACCGCCGCACCACGACATCTACTCGATCGAGGATCTGGCCCAGCTGATCCACGACCTGAAGAACGTCAACACCGGTGCGCGCATCTCGGTCAAGCTGGTCTCCGAAGTCGGCGTCGGCACGGTTGCCGCGGGCGTTTCCAAGGCGCGCGCGGACCATGTGACGATCTCGGGCTACGAAGGCGGCACCGGCGCATCGCCGCTGACCTCGCTCACCCACGCGGGCAGCCCCTGGGAAATCGGCCTGGCCGAAACCCAGCAGACGCTGATCCTCAACAACCTGCGCAGCCGCATCGCGGTGCAGGCCGACGGCGGCCTGCGCACGGGCCGCGACGTCGCCGTGGCGGCGCTGCTGGGCGCGGACGAGTTCGGCTTTGCCACCGCCCCGCTGATCGCGGCGGGCTGCATCATGATGCGCAAGTGCCACCTCAACACCTGCCCGGTCGGCGTTGCGACGCAAGACCCGGTGCTGCGCGCGCGCTTCACCGGCCAGCCGGAACACGTGATCAACTACTTCTTCTTCGTCGCCGAAGAGCTGCGGGCGATCATGGCCGAAATGGGCTTCAAGACGGTCGCCGAAATGGTCGGCCGGGTGGACCGCATGGATATGCGTTCGGCGATCAACCACTGGAAGGCCAAGGGCATCGACCTCAGCCGGATCCTCTATCAGGCTCCGCTGGGTGACAGCCCCTCGCTGAACTGGTCGCAGACCCAGGATCACGGGCTTGAAAAGGCGCTCGACAACGACCTGATCGCAGCCGCCGCCGACGCGCTTGAAAAGAAGCAGCCGGTGGTGATCGAGCGCAAGGTCATCAACGTCAACCGCACGGTCGGCGCGATGCTCTCGGGCGAAGTTGCCAAGCGTTATGGTCACGCGGGCCTGCCCGACAACACCATCGCGATCCGCCTGACCGGTGTTGCCGGGCAGAGCTTTGGCGCGTGGTTGGCCCACGGCGTCAGCCTCGAGCTGACCGGCGATGCCAACGACTATGTCGGCAAGGGCCTGTCGGGCGGCCGCGTGGTCGTGCGCCAGCCTGCCCACGTTGACCGCGAGCCGACCGAAAACATCATCGTCGGCAACACCGTGCTTTACGGCGCGATCGCGGGCGAAGCCTACTTCAACGGGGTTGCCGGCGAACGCTTCGCGGTACGCAATTCGGGCGCCGTCGCGGTGGTCGAAGGGACCGGCGATCATGGCTGCGAATACATGACCGGCGGCGTGGTCTGCGTGCTGGGTAAGACGGGGCGCAACTTTGCCGCGGGCATGTCGGGCGGGATCGCCTACGTCTATGACGTCGACGGCCAATTCGAAAAGCTGTGCAACCTGGCGCAGGTCGACCTCATCCCGCTTAACCCGGGCAGGGACGAAGAAGACGGCGCGGGCCGTCCGCAGCAGCGCACCAACGGCGTCAACGACAATGGCATGGGCGACCACCTGCGCCATGATGCTGAGCGCGTGAAGGTGCTGCTCGAACGCCACCACCTCCACACCGGCAGCAAGCGCGCCCGCGCTTTGCTGGACGACTTCGACAATGCGATCACGAAGTTCGTCAAGGTCATGCCGCGCGACTACGCGATGGCACTCAAGCAACTCGAGGCCGAGCGGCTCAGCGCCGCCTCGGTAGCCGCGGAGTAATATCGATGGGCAAGGAAACCGGCTTTCTCGAACTGGACCGCAAGGACCGCACCTATGCCGACGCCAAGGAGCGTGTCGGGCACTATCACGAATTCGTGATCCCGCTGCCCGAAGGCGATCTCAAGGCGCAGGCCAGCCGCTGCATGAACTGCGGCATTCCGTACTGCCATAACGGCTGCCCGGTGAACAACATCATCCCCGACTGGAACCACCTGGTTTACGAAGGGGACTGGCAGAACGCGCTGGAAGTGCTGCATTCGACCAACAACTTCCCGGAATTCACCGGCCGTATCTGCCCCGCCCCGTGCGAGGCGAGCTGCACGCTGAACATCCAGGACCAACCGGTCACGATCAAGAGCATCGAATGCGCGATCGTCGACAAGGGCTGGGAGAATGGCTGGATCGTGCCGCAAATCCCGGCCAGGCGCACCGGCAAGTCGGTCGCCGTGGTCGGCTCGGGCCCGGCCGGCATGGCCGCCGCCCAGCAGCTGGCGCGCGCGGGCCATTCGGTCACGCTGTTCGAAAAGAACGACCGCGTGGGCGGGCTGCTGCGGTACGGCATCCCCGACTTCAAGCTGGAAAAGCACCTGATCAACCGCCGGATCGTGCAGATGGAAGCCGAAGGCGTCCAGTTCCGCACCTCGACGGAAGTCGGCGTCACCATTTCGGTTAATTCGCTCAAGGAAAACTTTGACGCGATCGTCCTCTCGGGTGGTGCGGAAGATCCTCGTCCGCTCGACATCCCCGGCTTCGAACTGCCGGGCGTGCGCTTTGCGATGGAATTCCTGACCCAGCAGAACAAGCGCAACGCGGGCGACGACGAAGTGCGCGCCGCCCCGCGCGGTTCGCTGGTGGCGACCGGCAAGCACGTCGTCGTGATCGGCGGCGGCGATACCGGCTCGGACTGCGTCGGCACCTCGATCCGCCAGGGCGCGGCTTCGGTCACCCAGATCGAAATCATGCCGAAGCCCCCGGAAAAGGAAAACAAGCCGCTGACCTGGCCCGACTGGCCGATGAAGCTGCGCACCTCGACCAGCCACGAGGAAGGCTGCGAGCGCGACTGGGCGATCCTGACCAAGCGCGTGACCGGCAAAGACGGCAAGGTCACCGGGCTCGATTGCGTCCGCGTCGAATGGGTGAACGGCAAGATGCAGGAAATCGCAGGCAGCGAATTCACGCTCAAGGCCGACCTGATCTTCCTCGCCATGGGCTTCCTTGGCCCGAAGAAGCAGGGCCTGCTCGACCAGGCCGGGGTCGAACTCGATCCGCGCGGCAACGTGAAGGCAAATGTGGTGAACTACCGCACCAGCGATCCGCAGATCTTCGCTTGCGGCGACATGCGCCGCGGGCAGAGCCTGGTCGTCTGGGCGATCCGCGAAGGCCGTCAGGCCGCCCGCGCGGTCGACGAAATGCTGATGGGCAAGAGCGACCTGCCGCGCTGAGCGGCGGGTCATGCCGGATTGAACGGGGCGCGCCGCACGGTGCGCCCCGTTTGTTTTTGCCCGCCCGACAATCCCCGGCTAGGGGGCGCGAATGACCAAGCGGATCGCCTTCCTCGCCTGCCCCGAAACCCTGCCCGGATCGCCGCAGCGACGCCCGGATGCCTTCGAGCACGACCTGCAGCTTGCCGCGCTGCGTGATGGCCTGGCTGGCCGCGCCGAGGTGGTGGACATCGATTGGCAGGCGCCGCTGGATGAACTCACGGGCTTCGACATGGCCCTGCTCGCCACGGCCTGGAACTACACGGACTATCCCGCGCAGTTCCTTGCCCGGCTGGAGGCGCTTGAGGCCGCAGGCGTGCAGGTGTGCAATCCCAGCGAAGTCGTGCGGTGGAATTCGGACAAGGGCTATCTCGAGCAACTGGCCAAGGCCGGAGCTGCCTCGATCCCGACGCTGTGGCACGACAATCCTGGCCGCGCGGATATTCTCGCCGCCTTTGACCACTTCGCCGCCGACCGGGTGGTGGTAAAGCGCCGCGTCGGCGCGGGCGCGGTCGGCCAGTTCAGCTTTACCCGCAGCGAGCCGCCCGCCGAAGATTGGCGCATGGGCTGCGCGGCGATGATCCAGCCGTTCCTTCCCGCGATCCAGAGCGAGGGCGAATACAGCCTGATCTTCATCGACGACGCGTTCAGCCATGCCCTGATCAAGACAGCGCGGGCGGGGGACTATCGCATCCAGTCGCTCTACGGCGGACAGGAAACCGCGATCACCCCCTCGGCTGAGGACATTGCGCGGGGCGAAGGCGTGATGGCCATGCTGCCCTTCGCCGAGGCCCCACTCTATGCCCGGATCGACATGGTCCGCCTGCCATCGGGCGAACTCGCGCTGATCGAAGCGGAACTGATCGAGCCCTATCTCTATCCCGCGCAGGATGCAGGGTTCGGACAGAGGCTGGCGGAGGCGGTGCTCAGGCGATTGGGCTAGTCAACCCGGCAGGCCGCCGGTCTGTCGCAGGGCTTCGGAGAGCGCGATGGCCGCGGCGGTGGCGAGGTTCATCGAGCGGACTTCGGCGCGGATCGGGATGCGTACCCGTGCATCACAGGCCTCAGCTACGGCGGCGGGAACCCCGGCGCTCTCCTTGCCGAACAGCAGCACGTCGTCGCTGTGGAAGGCGAAGTCATAGGGCGAGTGGCTGGCCTTGGTGGTGAACAGCACCAGCCGGCTGCCCCCGGCAGCGGCGCGAAAGGCGTCGAAGCTGGCGTGACGGGCAACCTCGACATGGTCGATATAGTCCATCGCAGCGCGGCGCACGCGGCGGTCGTCCCAGGCAAAGCCCATCGGCTCGATCAGGTCCACCCCCGCGCCAAGGCAGGCGCCGAGCCGCATGACCGCGCCGACGTTTCCAGCAATCTCGGGCTCATAAAGGGCAATGCGCATGGTGTGGTCCGGCTCAGTTGCAGCCGCGCAGGCTGGAAAATCCCGCGTAGAGCGGATCGTGACGGGCGGCCTTGGCGGCAATCGTCCAGGGGCTGGTGCAGGCCGCAAGGGTCCGGCCCGAACGGGTGAGGCGCACGGTGACGCTGCCGATCCGGGCGGGAACGGTCAGCCGCTGCATCCCGGCGGAAAGCTTGCGCGAGGTTCCCACCCCGCCAACCGTGACGGTCAGCGTGGCGGGCGCGGTCAGAAAGGCCACGGTATCAACCACGTTGGTCACCGGCGCGCGACTTTGCACCTTCCACGGCTGGCCCCGGCTGGTATCGGCGGGATTGAAGATCTGGCGGCGGTGGAACACCACAAAGCCGTCGCGCTCGATCCGGGGGGGCTTGCCGGCCTTGAAGCTGGCGATGGCCCAGGCGGCAAGGTCGTAATAGGCGTGGCGCGTGACCGACGAGGGCGCCCATTCGGTGCCTTCGCTGTAATCGTTCCAGGTGACGAGGCGGATCCCGCTGGCCCCGCCCTTCTCTGCCGCGGCAAAGGCGGAGAGCATGGCGGCGCTGCCTTCGGCCTCTTGGACCTGCAGCACTTTGGGGCGCATGTCCTGCGGGGGCGGCGGTGGCGAACCAGCCGGCATATCCCGCGCCGCGCGCCCAGGTGGCAAACGTCGTCTGCGACTCGCCCGCATAACGGTCGCGTCCGCCCCACCAGGCCGCGCGCCACGACAGCGGCGCCAGCGCCTCTTGCCCGCGAAAGGCAACGAAATCGGGCACCAGCGCGATCGGTGTTCCGGCCCGGGTCATCAGCCGGTCGAGCTCCTGCCAGAAGGCGGCGGGCTGGCGTTCCGGGGCAAAGGGCATGACCAGCAGCCGCCCGTCGCCCAGCCGCATCGCGGCGGGATGTGCGGCGAAGGTCTGCAGCGCTTTCGCCAGCTGTTCGGGCGTGACCTTGGTCAGCCCGGCCATGTCGGGCTCTGCTGCAATGCGGAACTTCGGCCCGCCCGCCGAAGCCGCATCGAGCAGGCCCATGGCCACGGCCCAGGTCTTGCCATCAAGGTCCATGATATCGACCTCGAAGCCGTCGATCCCAATCCGGGCCGCGCGTTCGACCTCGATCCGCAGCCCGGCGGCCGGATCGGCCACGCCGCCGGCGGGGACCAGCGGGCGTTCACGCATCACGCCCCCGCCAGCCGCGAATCGGCCATGCTCGCCCTCGGGCCGCAGGTACTGCGCCTCGTAATAGTCGCCCTGAGGTCCGTACTTGCCGATCACGATCGGAAAGGGCGGGAAATAGTCGGCGATCACCAGCCGCTCGGCATCACACGGCACGCGCGGGGTGAAGGCCAGCTCGGATGGCTGGACATTGGCGGGCGCGCCCCCGCCGCTCATGGTGCCGAGACCGGTCAGCGCCAGGGCGACCAGCGACCAGCGCGCTGTCATGGCCGCCAGTCGATCGCGCCGCGCCCCTGCGCTTCCAGGAAGGCATTGGCCTTGCTGAAATGGCGGCAGCCGAGGAACCCCCGGTGCGCGGAGAGCGGGCTGGGATGCGGCGCGGTCAGCACCAGGTGGCGCGAATGCTTGAGGTCGGCCACCGAGAGCGCCTTCTTCTGGGCGTGGCTGCCCCACAGCAGGAACACGCAAGGTTCCTGCTTGGCGGCGACGGCGGCGACCACGGCATCGGTGATTACCTCCCACCCCCGCCCCTGGTGCGATGCGGGCTGGCCGTCCTCGACCGTGAGCGCGGCGTTGAGCAGCAGTACGCCCTGCTTGGCCCAATGGGTCAGGTTGCCGTGATCCGGGATCGGCAGGCCAAGGTCGGCGGCCAGTTCCTTGTAGATGTTGCCCAGGCTCGGCGGCACGCGCACACCGGGCTGGACGGAGAACGACAGGCCATGCGCCTGCCCCGCTCCGTGATAAGGATCTTGCCCGAGGATCACGACCTTGACCTTGTCGAGCGGGGTCAGCTCCAGCGCGGCAAGGCGGGTGCCGCGCGGCGGATAGATTGCCTTGCCCGCGGCCTCCGCGGCCGCGAGGAACCCGCCCAGTCGGCGTGCCTCCGGGGTCGCCAGAACGGGAGCGAGCACTTCGCGCCAGCTTTCGGGGACTGCCTCGGCCTGTGCCATATCGCTTCGAACCTCCACGCGGGGACTTTCCCTTGGGACGCGATCAGCCTAAGCACCTAAGCGATATGGCTGTCTATCTCCACGAAGAAGATCTTCCCGAAGGCGTGCTTGCCCCCGGGCCGGTCGCTGTCGATACCGAAACGATGGGGCTGATCACCCCGCGTGACCGGCTGTGCCTCGTCCAGATTTCGGACGGCAAGGGCGACGAACACCTGGTGCGCTTCGGCCCGGGATCGAGTTACGACGCGCCGAACCTGAAGGCGGTGCTGGCCGATCCGGCGCGGCTCAAGCTCTATCACTTCGCGCGCTTCGATCTCGCCGCGATCGAGCACTATATGGGCATCACGGCCGCCCCGGTGTTCTGCACCAAGATCGCGAGCAAGCTGGTGCGCACCTATACCGACCGGCACGGCCTGAAGGACCTGGTGCGCGAACTGCTCGGCAAGGAACTGTCGAAGCAGCAGCAGTCGAGCGACTGGGGCGGCGCGGAACTGTCCGAAGCGCAGCGCGAATACGCGGCTTCCGACGTGCGCTATCTCCACGCGGCCCATGCGATCCTCGTCGAACGGCTGGCACGCGAAGGCCGCACGGCCCTTGCCCAGGCCTGTTTCGACTTCCTGCCCGACCGTGCCCGGCTCGACCTGGCCGGCTGGGAGGACAAGGACATCTTCAGCCACGAGGCGTAATGACCGAGGCTGCCGACCAGATCCGCGACAAGCGCCGCCTCTGGGCAACCCCCGGCGGTTTGCACGACCGCCGCGTGCGCCTGCTGGCCAAGTGGCTGCCGGGCGCGGTTGGCGTGGTCGCGGCGATGATGATCGTCGGCCCACTCTTCCCGCGCGGCGAAATCAGCTTCCTGCTTGACCGGAACAAGGTGGCGATCACCAACGAGCGTGTGCGGGTGTCGGACGCGATGTACCGCGGCAACGACGATCAGGGCCGGCCCTTCACCGTCACGGCGGGCAATGCCGCGCAGGTCTCGCTCAGTGATCCCCTGATCCGCATGGAAGACCTTGCCGCCCGGATCCGCCTGACCGAAGGCCCGGCCGAACTGACCGCGAAGGGCGGCACCTATGATTACGACAAGCAGCTGGTGAACGTCAGCGGCCCGGTGAACTTCACCGCCGCCGATGGCTACCGGATGACCACCACCAACGTCACGCTCGATCTCAAGGCGCGGCGGGTGACGGGTTCGGGCGGCGTCACCGGCGCCATTCCGGCTGGCACTTTCAGCGCGGACAGGATAATCGCCGACCTAGGTGAGCGTACCGTGACGCTCGATGGACACGCCCGGCTCCAGATGGCGCCGGGCAAGCTCAGGATGCCGTGATGGCCGAAGCTGGAATCAAGAAACTTGCGCTCAAGTCGCTGCTGACCGGCTTTGCCGTGGGCACCGTGGCAATATTTTCGATCGCGCGCACCGATGCCCAGGCAATCGCCGGGCACAATTCGGATGCGCCGGTGAACTACGCCGCCGACCGGATCGAGCTGCAGGACAAGGCCAACCGGGTCGTCCTCTCGGGGAATGTCGACATCAGCCAGGGCGGCCTCAGGCTGCAGGCGGCGCGCACCACGGTGGCCTATACCGACGTGGGCGAGCTCAAGATCCAGCGCATCGACGCGACCGGGGGGGTGCTGGTGACCCGCGGCAGCGAAAGCGCGCGCGGCGATGTCGCGATCTACGATTTCAACCGCCGCATCATCACGATGGTCGGCAACGTGCACCTGCGTCGCGGCAGCGATACGATGAACGGCGGACGCCTGGTGATCGACCTGGCCAGCGGCGTTGCCAGCATCGACGGGCGCGCGGGCGGCGGCTCGTCGGCGGTCGGATCGACCAGCGGTTCGGGCGGCGGGCGCGTTTCAGGCAGCTTCTCCGTCCCCAAGAAGGGCAACTGAGGGGCTGCGCCGGATGAATCTGCCGGCGCTACGGCGCATCCTTCTCGATCTCGCCGGGACCGGCCCCACACCTGATCTTGCACAACTGACCGAGGCCGCTTGGGCGGAGCTTGATCGCATCGCCGGCCAGCACCGGCTGCGCCCGCTCTTGCACGCCGCGCATCGTGACAATCCGGCCATCCCGACTGCGATCGCCGACACGTGGCGAGCCGCGCACCGTGACGCGGCGCTAGTCGGCTTATTGCAGCAGGCCGACCTTGCCGCCGCCGTAAGGATGCTTGAAGCGGCGGGCTTTGCCCCGGTCGCGCTCAAGGGTGCCTGGCTTGCCGCCCACGCCTATCCCGAGGCCGCGCAGCGCCCCATGCGCGACATCGATCTGCTGGTCGCACCCGAACACGCCATCCCCGCGTTCGAGGCCCTGCTGGCCGCCGGCTATACCCAGCCGGTCGTCTCGGAACTCTCGCTGGCCGATGTGCTGCGCTTCGACAAGCACATGCCGCCGCTAATCAGTCCGCGCGGGACGATGATCGAACTGCACCACCGGATGTGGGAACGCGACGGGCGGCTCGACCATGCGACGCCCGAAGGCAACGAAGACGCGGTCCGCGCCCGCGCCGTAATCGATGAACGCGGCATTCGCTTCCCCGCTGGCGAAGACATGCTGGCGCACCTTATCATCCATGCGATCTACAGCCACCGGCTAGATTGCGGCCCGCTGCTGCTCAGCGACATCGACTACCTGCTGCGGCGCGAGACGATCGACTGGCCGCAGTTCTGGGCCCGCGCGGCGCGGGAACACTGGCGCGACGGGGCACGGCTGGTGCTGGAACTGGTAGCCCATTGGCGCAAGGGCGCGAGCATCGATTTCAGCGCTGATCCGGGCCCGTCCGCCCCGGCAGCCTTGTTGGCCTCAGCCCCGGACATGCTGCTGCAAGAGCTTACCACGCGGCGCAGCGCCGGGGTCCTCGCCGTGGCGCTGAAGGACGGCGTGCGCGGACTTGCGCAGCGCATCACCGGCAAGCGCGCCGCCAAAGGCGAAGAGATGGTGACCCGCGAGATGGACCACGAAGGGGGGGCGATGGGCTGGGCCGCATCGCGCAGCTGGCGTACTCTCACCGAACTCGCCCGCGCCGACGTGCGCAGACAATCCCGCGGCCTTGCCGCCCTCAGCAAATGGCTTGATGCATGACTGCCCGCAATATCCTGTTCGTCGGCCTCAACTATGCTCCCGAGCCCGTCGGAATCGGCCCCTACTCGCAGGGTCTGTGCGAAGCGCTGGTCCAGCGCGGCAACCGGGTCGAGGCGGTGGTCGGCAAACCCTATTACCCGCAGTGGCGCATCTATCCCGGGTTTGAGGGGGTGGGATCGGCGACCAGCGAGGAACACGGCGTAACGGTCACGCGGGTGCCGCATTACGTGCCCGCCAACCCGGGCGGGGCAAAGCGCATCCTCCATCTCGCAAGCTTCGCCTTTGGCGCGCTGATCCCTGCGCTTGGCGCCGCGCTGCGCGGCAAGGAACGCCGTCCGCAGGTGGTGATTACCGTGGCACCGGCGCTGCTTGGGGTCTTCACCGCCTGGCTGGCAGCCAAGCTGGCTGGCGCGAAGCTGTGGATTCACGTGCAGGACTTCGAAGTCGAAGCGGCGCTGGCCACCGGCCTGCTGCCCAAGGGCGGGCTACCTGCGCGTTTCGCCAGCTGGGTCGAGGCCCGCTGCTGCGCCTGGGCGACCGCGTTTCCACCATCAGCCCGCAGATGTGTGCCAAGCTGATCGACAAGGGCGTCGCGCCTCAGCGCGTGCTCGAACTGCGCAACTGGGCGGATGCCCGCTTTGCCCCCGATGCGCCGGGGCCGAGGCGATCCGCGCTGACTGGGACCTGGGAAACCGCAAGGTAGCGCTCTATTCGGGGAATATCGCCCGCAAGCAAGGGATCGAAATCCTGGTCGAGGCAGCGCGGCTGCTGCAAGACCGCGATGATCTGGCCTTCGTGATCTGCGGCGAAGGTCCGAACCGGTTGGAGCTGGAAAAGCTTGCCGCCGGGCTGACCAACATCCAGCTCCACGATCTCCAGCCTGCCGAAAAGATGGGTGCGATGCTGACCATGGCCAACATCCACCTGCTGCCGCAGATCGCGGGCGCGGCCGACCTGGTGCTGCCGTCCAAGCTTACCAATATGCTCGCCTCGGCCCGGCCGGTGGTGGCGACGACCGAACCCGGCACGGGACTCTATGACGAGGTCGACGGCTGCGGAACTGTAACGCCGCCCGGCGATGCCAAGGCGCTGGCCGCTGCGATTACCGCCCTGGCGGACGATCCGGAGCGCTGCGCGGTGCTGGGCACGGCGGCGCGCGAGCGGGCGGAACAGCGCTGGATGAAGGACGCGATCATCGACCGCGTCGTAGCCGAACTGGAAAAACTCTAACCGCGCGGCTGGGCCCAGCCCGCGTCCTCTTCTTCTTCGTCGCTGCCAGCTTCAGCTTGCACTGCGGCAGGAGCAGGTGCGGCTTGCGGCTCGGCGCTCGGACTGGCCTGCGGCGCGGCGGCATGACTGCGTTGCTCGCGGATCTTGCCGATATCGGCTTCCATCTGCTCGTGTCGCCCGCCGTCGGCAAAGAACGCCCCGACGCTGGCCGAGACGCCGATCGCCCAGAGCAGCGCGACTTTCCAGTTGCGAAACAGCAGCTGGTACATCGTACCGCCTCAGTCCTTGTCCCAGGGAGACTTGTGGTGGGCCGCGGCCGTGGCTGCCTTCTGATCGCTGTCCTGCCGGACCTGGTCGGCCGCAGGCACTGTGCAATAGGCGGTCAGCATGATGCCAAGCGCCCATAGCACCGCCTTCCAGCGGCTCTGGAATACCGTGTTCAGCTTTGGTCCGAAGCCTAACATGGACTCGAACCTAGCACGGCGTGGTTAAGGAAGGTTTCCCGCCTCGCGCTTGAGCTCGTAGAGCAGGTCCAGCGCCTCGCGCGGCGAAAGCGCATCAACGTCGAGCGCGCCTAGCTTTTCGCGCAAATGGTCCACAGCCTCCTCGCGCTGCTCGAGCGCCGCGGCGAACAGCGGCAGATCGCCAAGCCCGGCAGCCAGTCCGCCGGTTTCCGCGCGGCCCTTTTCCAGCCGTTCGAGCACGGCCTTGGCCCGCGCCACCACTGGCGCGGGAACCCCGGCGAGCTTGGCCACAGCGAGGCCATAAGAGCGATCCGCCGGCCCTTCGGCCAGTTCGTGCAGCAGCACCAGATCGCCCTGCCATTCGCGCGCGCGGACATGGTGCAGCGACAGCGCATCGCAGCTTTCCGCCAGCCGCGAGAGTTCGTGGTAATGGGTAGCGAACAGGCAGCGGCACCGGTTCACCCCGTGCACCGCCTCGACCACGGCCCAGGCCAGCGCCAGCCCGTCGTAAGTGGACGTGCCGCGCCCGACCTCGTCGAGGATCACGAAGCTCTTCTCACCCGCCTGGGCCAGGATCGCGGCGGTCTCGACCATTTCGACCATGAAGGTCGAGCGCCCGCGCGCGAGGTTGTCGGACGCGCCGACCCGGCTGAACAGACGGTCGACAAGCCCGATGGTTGCGCGCGCGGCGGGGATGAAGCCGCCCGCCTGGGCGAGCAGCACGATCAAGGCATTTTGGCGCAGGAAGGTCGATTTGCCGCCCATGTTCGGGCCGCCGACCAGCCACAGCCGGTCGGTTTGGGAAAGATGGCAATCGTTGGCGACAAAGCGTTCACCTTTCGCCGCGAGCGCAGCTTCGACCACGGGGTGCCGTCCGCCTTCGATCTCCAGCACGGTATCGGTGGTGATCGCGGGCCGGGTCCAGCCGCCTTCCGCCGCGCGCTCGGCCTGCCCCGCCGCAACGTCGATCCGCGCCAGCGCCTCGGCCGTGGCGGCAATGGCATGGCGCGCCTTCACGGCCAGCGCGGTCAGTTCCTCGAAATGCGCCTCTTCGGCGGCGAGCGCATGACCGCCCGCCTCGGCAATCCGGCTCGCCTCCTGATGCAGCGCGACTGCATTGAACCGTACGGCCCCGGCCATGGTCTGGCGGTGGGCAAAGCCGCTGTCGGACGCCATCAAGGCATCTGCGTGCTTGGCCGGGACTTCGATGAAATAGCCGAGTACGCCGTTGTGGCGGATCTTGAGCGCGGCGATTCCGGTCTGGTCGCGGTACTTCGCCTCAAGCATCGCGATGGCCCGGCGCGCGTCGCCCGAAATCTGGCGCAGTTCGTCGAGCGCATGATCATAGCCCTCGGCGATGAACCCGCCCTGCGCGCGTTCGGTTGGCGGGCTGGGCACCAGTGCGCGCGAATAGAGGTCGGTCAGTGCGCCATGCCCCGTCAGGCGTGGCAGCAGGGCATCGAGCAGCGCAGGCCGGTCCTTGCGGCCTTGCAGGTGGTCATGGATCCGCCGCGCTTCGGAAAGGCCGTCGCGCAATTGCCCAAGATCGCGGGGGGATCCGCGCCCGGCCACCACGCGGCCCAAGGCGCGGCCGACATCGGGCAACGCGCGCAGCACGGCGCGCAGATCGGCGCGCAGCAGCGGATCGCCGTGCAGCCATTCGACCAGCTCATGCCGCGCCTCGATCTGCGCCGCATCGGTCAGCGGGGCAGAGAGATCGTCGGCCAGCTGGCGGGCGCCCGCGCCGGTGACGCAGCGGTCAATCGCCTCGACCAGGCTGCCGCGCCGCCCGCCCTGACTGGACACGAGGATTTCCAGGCTCGCCCGCGTCGCTTCGTCCATCGCAAGATGCGCATCTCCGGCGCGCGCCACCGGCGGGAGGAGCAAGGGCAATTGCCCCCGCCCGACGTGCTCCAGGTAAGCCACCAGCCCCCCGGCGGCGGCCAGCATCGCGCGGGTGAACATCCCGAAGCCGTCGAGCGTGGCAACGCCGTGGACTGCCTTCAGCCGCGCCTCGCCCCCGTCGCTTGAAAAGTCCCGGCCCGGGCGGGCAATTGCTTCTGGTGGAGCGCCATCCCAGCCCTCGGGCGTGACCGTTTCGCTCGCCCCCAGCCGCGCCAGCGCCGCGCCCAGACGGTCGGCAGCGCACTCTTCCAGTTCCATCCGCCCGGTCGAAATGTCGACCGCCGCGATCCCGACCACGCCCCGCACTTCGCACACCGCCGCCAGCACATTGGCGCGGCGCGGCTCGAGCAGGGCCTCTTCGGTCAATGTGCCGGCCGTGACGAAGCGAACGATATCGCGCGCAACCAGCGCCTTCGATCCGCCGCGCTTCTTGGCTTCCTCGGGCGTTTCGACCTGTTCGGCGATGGCCACCCGGCACCCGCCCTTGATCAACCGAGCGAGATACCCTTCGGCCGAGTGGACCGGCACCCCGCACATCGGGATCGGCACGCCAAGGTGCTCACCCCGGCTGGTCAGCGCGATATCGAGGATCTGCGCGGCCTGACGGGCATCGTCGAAGAACAGTTCGAAAAAGTCGCCCATGCGGTAGAACAGCAGGCAGTCGCCCGCCTCGGCCTTGAGGGCGAGGTACTGGGCCATCATCGGAGTGACGCCCTCGGTCTGCGGCTTGCCGTGCATCGCCAAGGCCTAGCGCGTCCATCCGCGATTCGGGAGGCTTGCTATCGCAGCTTTCCCCTATCGCGTGCGCGTTCCATCCGTTAGGGCGGGGCCGATTCAGGAGATTGCCGGTGTCAGAAGACAACAACGTCCGCTTTACCGAACGCGAAGCGCTGTTTTACCACAAGACCATTCGCCCCGGGAAAATCGAGATCATCGCCTCGAAGCCGATGGCGACCCAGCGTGACCTGAGCCTGGCCTATTCGCCGGGCGTGGCCGTGCCGGTCCAGGCGATCGCCGACGATCCGGCCACGGCCTATGACTATACCGCCAAGGGCAACCTGGTCGCGGTGGTGTCGAACGGCACGGCGATCCTGGGCATGGGCAACCTTGGCGCGCTGGCATCGAAGCCGGTGATGGAAGGCAAGGCCGTGCTGTTCAAGCGCTTTGCCGACGTCGATTCGATCGACATCGAACTGAGCAGCGAAGATCCCGACGCGATCATCGAAGCGGTCGCCATGATGGAGCCGAGCTTCGGCGGCATCAACCTTGAAGACATCAAGGCCCCCGAATGCTTCGTGATCGAGCAGGCGCTGCGCGAGCGTATGAAGATCCCGGTGATGCACGACGACCAGCATGGCACCGCGATCATCGCCGCTGCCGGTCTGGTCAACGCCTGCTATCTGACGGGACGCGAGTTCAAGGACGTGAAGGTGGTGGTCAATGGCGCGGGCGCTTCGGCGCTCGCTTGCACGGCCCTGATCAAGTCGATGGGCGTGCGCCATGAAAACGTCACCGTCTGCGATACCAAGGGCGTGATCTATGTCGGGCGCGAGGGCGTGGACCAGTTCAAGTCGGCCCATGCGATCCACACCGACAAGCGCACCCTGAAGGAAGCGCTCAAGGGCGCAGACATCGTGCTGGGCCTGTCGGCTGCCGGCGCGATCACGCAGGACATGGTCAAGGACATGGCCGACCAGCCGATCATCTTCGCCATGGCCAACCCGGACCCCGAAATCACCCCGCCCGATGCCAAGGCGGTGCGCCCCGACGCGATCGTTGCCACGGGCCGCTCGGACTATCCGAACCAGGTCAACAACGTGCTGGGCTTCCCCTTCATTTTCCGCGGCGCGCTCGACGTGCGGGCCACCGCGATCAACGAAGAGATGAAGATCGCCGCCGCGAACGCGATCGCCGAACTGGCCCGCGAACAGGTGCCGGAGGAAGTCGCCGCGGCATACGGCAAGAACCAGCAGTTCGGGCATGACTACATCATCCCCGCGCCGTTCGATCCGCGCCTGATGGAGGTCGTTTCGTCCGCCGTTGCCAAGGCGGCGATGGACACCGGCGTGGCGCAGAAGCCGATCGAGGATTTCGACGCCTATCGCCACAGCCTGAAGGCCCGCCTCAACCCGACCACCTCGGTCCTCACGCAGGTCTATGAAACGGTGAAGGCCAACCCCAAGCGGGTGATCTTTGCCGAGGCGGAAAACGAAGTGGTGCTGCGCGCCGCGATCCAGTTCCGCGATTTCGGCTATGGCGAGCCGGTGCTGGTGGGCCGCACCCAGGCGGTGATGGACAAGCTGGTCGAACTCGGCGTGGGCAACCCCGAAAGCTACGAGATCCACAACGCCGCCGTCTCGCCCCATGTCGCCCCGATGGTCGACATGCTCTACGAACGGCTCCAGCGGCGCGGCTTCCTTGAGCGTGACGTGCGCCGCATGGTCAATCAGGACCGCAACGTCTTCGCCTCGGCCCTGCTCAAGCTGGGCGTGGGCGATGCGCTGATCACCGGCATGACCCGCACCTTTGCGCAGACGATGAAGGAAGTGCGCCAGGTGCTCGATCCGGGCGAAGGACACCTGCCCTTCGGCATCCACCTGATGGTCGCCAAGAACTACACGGTCTTCCTGGCCGATACGACCGTGAACGAGCGCCCGAGCGCCGAGGATCTGGCCGTCATCGCTAAGCAGACCGCCGCCGTGGCGCGGCGCCTGGGCCACGAACCGCGCGTCGCGTTCCTGTCCTACTCCACCTTTGGCAACCCGCAGGGCCGCTGGCTCGAGCCGATCCGCGGCGCGGTTGCGATTCTCGATGCAGAGGGCGTGGGCTTCGAATATGAAGGCGAACTTGCCCCCGACGCGGCGCTCAACCCGACGGTGATGAAGAACTATCCCTTCAGCCGCCTCTCGGCTCCGGCCAACGTGCTGGTCATGCCGGGGCTGCAATCGGCGAACATCTCGGCCAAGCTGCTGCGCGAGCTGGGCGGCGGGGCGACCATCGGTCCGATGCTGATCGGCATGGAAAAGCCGGTGCAGATCGCTCCGATGACCGCGATTGCGCCGGACGTGCTGACGCTGGCCGTGCTGGCCGCGGCGGGGGTGGCGGGCTAGGTCTGCCGCCCCGTCCGGGGGCCGGATTCAGTCTCAGCCCCAGGCCTTGTACACGCCATAGGCGCTGGTCAGCGTGAGCACGATCCCGACCAGAATCAGCATGGTCTTGGGGTTGAAATGCTTGGCCGCCCAGGCGCCAAGCGGTGCCGCAAGCAGTCCGCCGATCAGCAGTCCCAGCATCGCGCCCGCCACGTCGGCCAAGCCCAGATGCCAGATGAACGCGGCCGAGACGGTCAGCGTCAGGAAGAACTCGACCGTGTTGACCGTGCCAACGACCTTACGCGGATCGGCACCCTGGATCAGCAGATTGGATGTAACCACCGGACCCCAGCCCCCGCCGCCCGCCGCATCGAGAAAGCCCCCGAACAGCCCGAGCGGAGCGATCAGCTTGGCCTCCTTGATCTGCGGCGGATAGAGGATCCCGCGCGCGAGGATGTAGATGCCGATGGCCGAGAGATAAAGCAGGACGAAGGGCTTGACCACGCTGGCATCGAGTGCGGCGAGCACATAGGCGCCCAGGATGCCCCCGATCATGCCCGGCACCAGCAGCCTGAAAAACAGCTTCTTGTCGACATTGCCGTGAAGCAGGTGGCTGATCCCGGACGTCGCAGTGGTGAAGCATTCGACGATGTGAACCCGCTGCGAGGCCAAGGCAGGCGGCACGCCCATCACCCCGACCAGCAAGGTGTTCGAGATCACCCCGAAAGCCATGCCCAGCGCCCCGTCGACCAATTGTGCGGCAAAGCCCACGCCGATGAATGGCAGCAGGGCGGCAAGATCAAAGTGTGCAAAGTCCATGGCGGTCCGACTCCAGCAAGGAATGTCCACCAATGAAGTTGAGTTTTTAGCGCTTGGCTAGAAAGTTTTGCGCGCCGCCGCCCAAGCGAAACTTTTCTGCGGCGAATTCGCGCAGTCAGCGCCGCCGGTAGCGGAAGTACCAGACTTCGTGCCCGTAGACGTTCCGGGCCTTGGCCTCATAGCGGGTTTCGGGCCAGCCGCCGGGGCGCTTCTGGAAATCGAGCGGCTTGTCGCACAGCCATTCGAACTGATCGGTATGGCGGCGCATCACCATCAGCGCGTGGCGCAGGTAGATCGCGTGGTCGGTGCCGAAACGGAACTCGCCGCCGGGCCTAAGCTTGGCCGCGAACAGATTGACCGGGCCGTCGTTCATCATCCGCCGCTTGGCGTGGCGCGCCTTGGGCCAGGGATCGGGATGCAGCAGGTAGAGGAACGAGAGCGAGCCATCGGGAATCCGGCGCAGCACTTCCAGTGCATCGCCGTGATGGATGCGGACGTTGCCGATCGGCGGGTGCGCGCCATTATCGCCCGAGACGTGGGTCAGCGCCTGGGCCACGCCGTTGAGAAACGGCTCGGCGCCGATGAACCCGTGATCGGGCAGCATGTCGGCCCGCGCGGCCATATGCTCACCCCCGCCAAACCCGATTTCGAAATGCAGCGGACAGGGCTGGCCGAACAGGCGCTCGGCGGTAACCTCGCCCTCGGCCGGGACCGCGATCTGCGGCAGCAGGTGATCGACCAGCGCCTGCTGGCCCTGGCGCAGGGGCTTGCCCTTGGCGCGGCCATAAAGGCGGTTGATCGTGGTGGGATCGCCGGGTTTGTGCGCAGTCATGGTGCGCCGTTGGCAGCCGGTCCCGTCACAGTCAAGCACGCCAGTAACGGCCAGTCAGGCTGGGGCTCCACAAGAAAATTGGGATGGACGGCCCGGCGTCGCTGTGGTGAGCTTAGACCATGCCGGCCCCGAACCAGACCTCCAACCCGCTGGCCTCGCTTACCGAAAAGGAGCGGGAAATCCTGAGCCTGCTGACGGCGGGCCACACGGTCAAGACCATTGCCGCGCGCCTTGACCGGTCAGAAGCCTCGATCAACGAACGCTTGCGCGATGCCCGGCGCAAGACCGGGATCAGCAGCAGCCGCGAGCTGGCCCGCCTGCTTGCCGCCCAAAAAAGCTGGGACAAGAATTTCGATCTGTCGCCGCAAGCCTTCCCGAGCGAAGTCGCGGTGCAGCCCGCATCTGCCGGGCGCACTCGATCGAAAGGGAAGACAATCATGCTTATCGCAGTACCCTTCGCCGCTGCCGGCCTGTTCGTCGCGGCAATGGCTTCATCGCAGCAGGCAGCCGTGCAGCAGCCGGTAGCGGCCGCCACCGCCGAGCAAGCCCCGCTGGCTGGAAAGTGGCTGCTGGACGTGAGCCGAATCCCGGCGGAGGAACGGCCGCGCCGGGTGACCATGGCCTTCCAGGTCTCGCCCGACCAGAAATGGACCACCCGGGTGGAGATCGTCGCGCCGGACGGTTCTACCTCTCATGCTGAATCGACCGCCGCACTCGACGGCGTGCCCGTACCGGTTTCCGGGAACATGCCATTTATCGATAGCGTCTCGCTGCGCCAACCCGAGGCGGGCACGCTCGTGATGACCCTCAGCAAGAACGGCGCGCCGGTTGCGACGCGGGTCTACACCGTTTCCAGGGATCGCAGGTCGATGACCGAAACCATCGTCTGGCCCGGCAGCGACGAACCGAGAATGGTGACGACCTATTTCAACCGGATCGACTGAAGGCGTTACCCCAGCAAAATGAAACGGCCCGCACTCCCAAGGGGATGCGGGCCGTAATCGGGGCAAGATCGAGATAGAGAGAGATCAGGCCGCTTCGGCCTCTTCGCCCGGATCGCGCAGCACATAGCCGCGGCCCCAGACGGTTTCGATGTAGTTTTCACCGCCGCAGGCATGGGCCAGCTTCTTGCGCAGCTTGCAGATGAACACGTCGATGATCTTGAGTTCGGGTTCGTCCATCCCGCCATACAGGTGGTTGAGGAACATTTCCTTGGTCAGCGTGGTGCCCTTGCGCAGCGAGAGCAGTTCCAGCATCGCGTATTCCTTGCCGGTCAGGTGGACGCGGGCGCCATCGACTTCGACCGTCTTGGCATCAAGGTTGACCGCCAGCTTGCCGGTGCGGATGACCGACTGCGAGTGGCCCTTCGAACGGCGTACCACGGCGTGGATGCGGGCGACCAGTTCTTCGCGGTGGAACGGCTTGGTGACATAGTCGTCAGCGCCAAAGCCGAACGAGCGGACCTTCGAATCCATTTCCGAAATGCCCGAAAGGATCAACACCGGGGTCTGCACCTTGGCGACGCGCAGCTTCTTGAGAACGTCGTAGCCGTGCATGTCGGGCAGGTTCAGGTCGAGCAGAATGATGTCGTAATCATAGAGCTTGCCCAGATCCAGGCCCTCTTCCCCCAGGTCCGTCGAGTAGACGTTGAAACCCTCGGTGGTCAGCATGAGCTCGATGGCCCGTGCCGTAGTCGGTTCGTCTTCGATCAGCAGTACGCGCATGGGTTAACCCCCCTTTGCCCCGAATTCCCCGGTCGCTAACTCTCTCGCAAGAGTTGTTGCCCGTCATTAACCATATGACCAATGAAGTGGAAAGGTTAATTTCTCGTAAACGGCAGAAATGCGCGAGTCGCGGGGATTATACGGATAGAACGGCAGCAAAACCGCGCAATTCAGCCCTCCAGCGTGCGGGCTGCGGGGTAATGCCGATCGAGATGCTGCCGGATGATCCTGAGGTTGCGCGTGTTCGAACGGTAAAGAAAATCGAACAGGTCGCCCGCGATCGGCACGACGCCCACCATCGTATCGATCCCGACATTGGCCAGCATCCGCGCAACCTGCCAGCGCGACATGCCAAGGTTGCGCCCTTCCCAGACAAGATAGAGCCCGATCGCCCCGGCCAGCAGGTCGCCTACCACCGGCACCAGCCCGAGCAGCGCGTCAAACCCGAACCGGCGGCCCAGCAGCGGGACCTTGAACAGCCCTTCAAGCATCCGCTCGAGCGCCTCGACCCGGCGGCGCACCGACAAGGGATCGCGCCCCAGCAGGAGTTCGAGCGGATCACGCACTTCGTTCATTCGGCGCAGGTTGCCAGTGGCCATGGCGCAATCCCTTGCAGCTCCGGCAAGATTGCCGACTCAGCTCATTTGGGGCGCAGGGCGAGCGGCAACAAGGGGTGGATGTTCCAGGCGTTAACTGCAAAACCGGTGGTATCGCCCGAAACCAGCGACCAACGGATCGGCACGCCGAGCGGAATATAGCCATTGGCAATGATAAGCTGCGCTTCGGCCTGGGCATAAAGATCAGCGCGCTTGGCCGCGTCCGGTTCATCGCGCGCATCGCCCGCCAGGCGATCCGCCGCCGCGCTGCACAGCCCCCGCGCGCTCGAGCAGGCGAACTGATTGAGGAACCAGTCGGCCCGGGGATAGCGCGCCACCGTGTCGAGCAGTCGCAGATCGGCGTCGGCATCGGCGCGCACGCGCTGCGGCGCGATGCCGATCGCCTTCAGGTCGGCCGCAAGCCGGGCATAGAGCTGATCGGCACCAGGGCCACTGGGCATGGCCAGGCGCAAGGTGACCGCGCCCTTGCCGCCGGCTTTCCATTTCTGGACACGGCTGGCGGCAAGCGCGCGGCGCTCGTCCGCCGTGCGGCCGGGCCAGCGTTCGGCAACGGTGCCATTGTCGCCCGCGAGGCCTGGATTGACGATCCGGGTCGTCGCCGTCCAGCCGCCGACGCCGAGCGCCGCGCCGACCGCGTCGCGATCGATCGCCATGGCAATCGCTTCTCGGTTTTCGGGCAGCGCGAGAAAGCCGTCGGCATGGACCACGACCAATCCGAACAACCCCGCCACCGGATCGAGACGGAGCGCCCCGCGCGAAACACCGCTGGCATCGATCCGCGGAAAATCCTCGAACCGCCCGCCCAGCACGACATCGACCTTGCCCTTGTTGAACAGTGTGATGGCCGTTTGGGCCGGCATGGCATCAAGCCGCAGCCGCCGCGAGCGATCGGCCCAGCCCTCTTCGGCAGGCAGGCCGCGATCTTCCGGCGGGATCGGGCGAAGCAGCGCGCTGTCCTTGTCACGCGTCAGGATCATCGGCCCGGCCCCGCGATTGCGGCGCAGCAGTCCAAGTTCGGGTTGGGCAAGCAACTGGAGCATGTCGGGAACCTGCTGGCTCAGCCGGATCTCGATCACGCGGCCCGCCATGGCGCGCACATCGGTGATCACCGCAAGATCAAGCCCAAGCGGGGTGCCCCGTACCGCCCCGATCGCACGCTGAAGGGATTCACGCGCGGACTCGCCGGTGATCTCGCTCCCGTCGTTCCAGGTACCGTCGCGCAAGCGGAAGATATAGCTCAGCCCGTCATCGGTCACGATCCAGCGATCGGCCAGCGCCGGGATTACCCGTCCTTGTTCATCGAAGCTGACCAGTCCCTCGGCGGTTGCGGAGCGCAGCAATTGCGCGGCGACCGGCAGGCGCGGACCGGTGGCAAAGGGTGTCGCCGAATCTCCGACAACCGCGACCACGACCGGGCGGTCGCTCTCCCCGCCGCACGCCGCTACCGTTCCCAGTGCCAGAACGGCCAGCATCACACGAAATCCACGAAGCAGCATGGCCACGTGTCCTATCGGAATTTGCGGGGGGCGGACAGGTGCCTTGAACGGCACGGATGCGATTGCCGATCCGGCGGCGCGGATCAGATCTTGCGCAGGCCCGTGCTGGCGGCCTCGGCGGCCAAGGCATTGTAGTAGGTCGGGCGATGGACCAGCAGTTCCGGCTTCTTTTCCGCTGCGACTGGCGCGCGCACCACGCGCGGATCGATCTCTTCGCGGAAGGCCACCCCGATCCGGCTATCCTGGACCCAGGCGACGACCCCCTCGACCCAGCCGATGTTGCGCAGGTTCACCCAAACCACCTGGCCACGCATCGTGCGCTCGCTGGTTTCTGCCATCAGGCCGCCCGACGAAAGGTTGCGGACGCGCACACGGTGATCGCCCTGGATCCCGTCGATGCGCAGCTCGGCCATGACGAACAGGCTATCGCGCGCGATCTGCCTGTGTTCATTTTCGCCCATTGCCAGTCCCACACTCCAGCGAAGGTGCCCGAATGGCACCGATTCAACGATCGCAACGGTAAAGTTTGCGATCTCGCCGAAACCTAAACCGGAATGGCAAAAAACCCGTTAACGCGGCAAGTTGCTCAATCGTCGCGAGAAATCTTCTCACGCCGTTCGTGCGCCTGCTGCGCCTCGACAGTCATCGTCGCGATCGGACGCGCCGAAAGTCGGCCCAGGCCGATCGGTTCGCCGGTAACCTCGCAATAGCCGTATTCGCCTTCCTCGATCCGGCGCAGGGCCGAATCGATCTTGGAGATCAGCTTGCGCTGGCGGTCACGCGTGCGCAGTTCGATCCCCCATTCGGTTTCGCTGGAGGCGCGGTCGTTAAGATCGGGCTCGCGGATCGGGCCGTCCTGCAACTGCTGCAGGGTGTCCTGCGCCGCGGAAACGATCAGCTTCTTCCATTCCTGAAGAAGCCGCCGATAATAATCGAGCTGGGCCTCGCACATGTAAGGCTCTGCTTCGCTGGGCGCATAATCGCCCGCAATCGCACGCTTAGCCTTGGCCAGGACGTCAATCTCATCACCGAGAACCGTCGCCATAAACTCTCCACACCAGACCAGCCGGGCACGTGGGTACCTGCGGCCGCAGGTGTTCCCGCTGGCCTCCCGACGCCGGTTCGAGCGCGCATATAAGGGCCGCCCGAAAGGCACACAAGCGCGAATACGGAGCTTCGTGATTTCCGCAAGATTAGGCATGACCGAACGCTGCGGCGCGCAAGTTTTTCCGCCCCCCGAGTGGGCCGCAGGAGCACCGGAAATGCGCCCCCAGTCCCCAATCGGCACAAAATCGCGAATGCGTTAACCTTTTGTTGACCATGTTAGGGAAGGTTTGGCCCATCGGCAGCCCAGGGGGGATGCCATTGGGGGTAAGTGAAATGAGCACTGTCTGGACCCATACCGCAAATCTGAACGGCCCTTTCCGGGGCCCGGTCACCATCGCTGACGAAACCGCCGAAGACCTGCTGGTCGCCAGCTGCCTGGCCGCCGCCGCCCAGGGCGATAGCAACGCCTACTTCGATCTTGGCGTGGCCTATTCGACCGGCAGCCACGGTGCCGAATGCGACCTGATCGAAGCGCATAAGTGGTTCAACCTGGCGGCTGTTGCCGGTCATGGCGAAGCCCAGCTGTGCCGCGCCGACATTTCCGAGGAAATGACCGCCCGCGAGATCGCCGAAGCCCAGCGTCGCGCCCGCGAATGGATCGCCGCGAGTTCGCGCCGCGCGGCCTGAACCGGTCTCGGCCCGAGCTAGCCCTTGCGAAACGGCGTCCTGGCGCCGAGGTGAAGCTGGTCGGCGGTAACGCCCGCCCGCTCCCGCTCCAGAAAATCGGCCACGGCTTCGCGAAAGCCCGGATGGACGATGTAGTGCGCGGACCAGGTCTGCACCGGCTCGTAACCGCGCGCCAACTTGTGCCCGCCCTGCGCTCCGGCTTCGACCCGTGATAGGCCCATGGCGATCGCCGCATCGATCGCCTGATAATAGCACAGCTCGAAATGCAGGAAGGGCTTGTCGACAACAGCGCCCCAATAGCGCCCATATAGCGCATCAGGCCCGATGAAGTTGAGCGCGCCGGCAATCGCCCGCCCGCCAGCGAAGGCCAGGACCAGCAGGATCCGCTCCGCCATCCGTTCCCCGAACAGATCGAAGGCTTCGCGGGTCAGATAGGGACGCCCCCACTTGCGCGCGCCAGTATCCTGATAGAACTGCCAGAAGGCGTCCCAGTGTTCGGGACGGATGTCACGACCCGTCAAGGCGCGGATCTCCACCCCATCCTGCGCCGCCGCGCGTTCCTTGCGCAGGTCCTTGCGCTTGCGCGAGGACAGCTGGCCCAGGAAATCGTCGAAGCTTGCATAACCGCGATTGTGCCAGTGGAACTGGATGTCACTGCGCAGCAGCCAGCCGGCCGCCTCGAACAAGGGCAGCTGCTCGGGCGCGATGAAGGTGGCATGAGCGGACGACAGCTCGTTCGCTTCGCACAGCTGCTCTGCCGCGCGCAGCAGCGGCTGGGCCAGCGCCGGATCGGCCAACAGCAGGCGCGGTCCCGTGGCCGGGGTGAACGGCACCGCAATCTGCAGCTTGGGATAATAGCTGCCGCCGGCGCGATGCCAGGCATCGGCCCAGGCGTGATCGAACACGTATTCACCCTGGCTGTGGCCCTTGAGCCAGGCCGGCAGCGCGGCGACCAGCCGTCCAGCGGTATCGGCAATGGTGATCGGCGCGGCAGTCCAGCCGGTGCCGGGGCCGACACTGCCCGAATCCTCGAGTGCGGTCAGAAAGGCGTA
Source organism: Novosphingobium sp. (assembly GCF_041915465.1). Lineage (GTDB taxonomy): Bacteria > Pseudomonadota > Alphaproteobacteria > Sphingomonadales > Sphingomonadaceae > Novosphingobium. Next base: position 35,273 of record NZ_JAYSBK010000022.1, read on the forward strand.
GGACAGGAACGGATTGCCCTGGGCAAGCGCGTCCCATTCGGACTGGGGCAGCTCACCGACCGAGCGGGCAACCCGCGCCTCGATCACAGGACCCCGGGACCTTCGGCAATGGGTGCATCGGCATATTCGGCCGCACGCTCCCGCCGCGACACGCTGTTCACCGTCCAGGTCAGCAGCGGCAGACCCCGCCGGCGCTGGGCAGCGGCGAAGCGGCTGGGCAGGTCGCGAATGTCATAGGCCAGGAAATCGGGCCGGGCATGCCACAGCGACAGCCGCCGACGGATCATGCCCGCCAGGGCCTTGTCATCGCCCTCGGTCACCACCAGGCCGCGCACGATCAGCGGGGCATTGTCCGCAAACCAGCGCACGATCCTTGGATCGAAGCTCATCACCGCGTAGTTGCCGACATAACCCTCGAGCATCCGCATCACGGCCAGGCAGCTGGCTGAAATGCGCGAGCGCCGCTTCGGATCGGACTTTATCTCGATCAGGATCGGGGCTTGCCCGGCAACCTGATCGAGCATCTGGCGCAGCGTCGGGATCGTATCGGTCGACCCATTGAGCGCGATCCGGCCAAGCTGCTCGGCAGTGTACTGGCGCACAAAGCCGCCGGTCTCGGTCAACCGGTCGAGCGAAGCATCATGGAACACCACCGCCTGGCCATCGAGCGAGCGCTGGACATCGCATTCGATCCCCATGCCCTTGGCGATTGCCGCCGCGAAGGCCGAGGGCGAATTTTCGGGAATGCCGGGCCCATGGAGACCGCGATGGGCAT
>NZ_JAYSBK010000023.1:0-35382 GCF_041915465.1 Novosphingobium sp.
GATCAGTGGGCCGACAACGGCACCTTCAGCAACGTCACCGCGACGACCATCGGCAGCAACCAGTTCGGCACGGCCGGGCACTTCACCAATGCCGCCCCGATCCTGCGCAACGATTACAACACGCGTGAGGACCACCTTTTCGCCATCGGCTGGAACGGCGAATTCAAGATGGACGACAGCACCCAGCTGACCGCCGACCTCAGCTATTCGCGCAACACCCGCAACGAGACCTACATCGAAACCTACCAGGGTTACGGCGTCGGCCCCTACCAGACCCGCGTCATGGACAGCTATGATTTCGCGGTCCCGGCCAACGATTTCCCGCAGTTCACCAACTTCGGCCTGAACTATGCCGATGCCAGCAAGGTGTCGCTTGGCGACAAGGCTCCCTGGGGCGGCTGGGGTCATGACGGCTTGCTCAAATCGCCGCACATCAGGGAAGAAGTCTTCGCGGCCGACCTCGGCGTGAAGCGCGAATTCGGCGGCGGGCCGTTCAGCAGCCTTGAAGTGGGAATGAACTTCACCCACCGCGTGAAGGACAAGACGGTCGACGAAATCGACCTGTTCCTCAAGAACGACCGCGCGCAGGTTCCGGTCGGCTCGCAGTACCTCGTTGCCCCGACTTCGCTCGATTTCGCGGGCTCGATGAATGTCCTTGCGTTCAACCTGCCGGCTGCGCTCGACACCTATTACAACCAGGTCCATCTGCAGGATGCCAACCACTACGACAAGTCGTGGGGGATCACCGAAGACATCCTGACGCTGCGCGGCAAGCTCAACATCGATGCCGGCAACCTGCAGGGCAACGTCGGTGTTCAGGTGATCAAGCAGTGGCAGTCATCGGCCGGCCTGCGGATCAACACGCTGGTGAACCCGATCGCGCTCAGCAACGTCAACGTCAACGATGACTACACCGACGTGCTGCCCAGCCTGAACCTGTTCTACGACCTGGGTGGTGGACACCGCCTGCGCCTCGCCGCGGCCAAGGTCATGGCCCGACCGCGCATGGACGACATGCGCGCCAACATGACGCCGGGCTTCAACAGCGCGATCTGCGCCGGCAGCCCTGGTTGCACCCCGGGCCAGGAGGTTCATCCGTGGTCGGCCTCGGGCGGCAACCCCAACCTCCAGCCCTGGCGCGCCAAGGAGCTGAACGTCGCCTATGAATGGTACGGCGGCAAGGCGACCTACTTCAGCGTCAACGGCTTCTACATGTGGCTGGACAACTACATCTACACCCAGACAATTCCGGCAGACTTCTCGGGCTTCCCGCTGCCGGCCTCGGCATCGTCGATCCCCGCGAACGTCACGATCAGCCCGATCGGATCGCTGAGCGCTCCGGCCAACGGGCAGGGCGGCTGGGTGCGCGGCGTCGAAGTTTCGGGCGCGCTCGAATTCAGCAAGCTGAGCTCGGCCCTCGATGGCTTCGGGATCAGCGGCAGCGTGTCGTATAGCGACTATGCGCTGAAGCCTGCGGCGGATGCGAAGATCGGCGTGCTGCCGGGCTTCTCGAAGTGGGTCTATAACGTCACCGGCTACTTCGAAAAGGGCGGGTTCCAGGCGCGCGCGAGCTATCGCTATCGCTCGGCGTTCAAGGGTGAGGTCGTCTCGCTCTGGACGAACCTGGGTTACCCGATGATCCTGGCCGACAAGCAGCTCGACGCGCAGATCGGTTACGAGTTCCCAGAAGGTTCGTCGCTGAGCGGGTTCGGGATCCAGCTGCAGGTCAGCAACGTCCTCGATTCGCCCTATCGCACCAGTTACTCGGTCAACGGAACGCAGGTCCTCGAAACCTACGAGAAGTACGGCCGGCAGTGGCTGCTGGGCCTGAACTACAAGTTCTGATCCGATCGGCATGGATCCGAATGGTTCCGTGCCGGTCCACCCAGGTCCGCCCCGCCATTCCTCCCTCTCTGCGGCGGGGCGGCTCTAATCTTTCGGTGCAGGCGCAGCCTGCCCGGCCTGTTTTCGTGACTTTTCCGGGGATGTCTCAGTGAAGATCCGTAGCGCACTCGTTTCATTGATCCCCCTGATTGCCGCAGCCTGCGCTGCCTCCACCATTTCCGCCCCGGCCGCGCCCATATGGTCCCCTGCCGAGCAGGAAGCGATTTCCGCCTGGGATCAGCGCAAGGCCGGCCCGCTCGATCCGGCAACCGAGGCGCGAATTGCCTCAATTGTCGCGGGGATGACGCTCGAGCAGAAGATCGGGCAGATGACCGAGCCCGACATCCGCTACATCACCCCCGATCAGGTGCGTGAACACTATATCGGCACGATCCTGAACGGTGGCGGTGCATGGCCGGACATGAACAAGCACGCGAAAGTCACCGACTGGACCGCTCTGGCGGCGGCCTATGCCCAGGCTGCTACTTCGACCGACATGAAGGTGCAGATCCCGATCGTCTGGGGGATCGACGCGGTCCACGGCAACAACAACGTCTATGGAGCGACGATCTATCCCCACAACATCGGGCTTGGCGCGGCGCACGATCCCGCGCTGGTCGAGCGGATCGGGCGGGCCACCGCAAAATCGGTGCGCGCCACCGGGATAAGCTGGGCCTTCGCCCCGACCGTCGCCGTGGTCCAGAACCAGCGCTGGGGCCGCACTTACGAAAGCTATTCGAGCGATCCGACCGAAGTTGCGGCCAACGGCGCCGCGTTGATCCGGGGGCTGCAGGGCAACCTCACCGGCGAGGGCGACGTGATCGCCAGCGTCAAGCACTTCGCCGGGGATGGCGGCACCTTCAATGGCGTTGACCAGGGCGAGAACCGGAGCACCGCGAAGGATTACGCTCGGCTGCACGGCGCGGGCTATTATGCTGCGCTGGATGCCAACGTGCAAACCGTGATGATCAGCTACAACAGCTGGACCATGCTGGATCAGGCGGGCGGCGCGGCCACGGCATTCGGCAAGATGCACGGCAACAAGGCGCTGGTGACCGGCGTGCTCAAGGGCCGGCTTGGGTTCGACGGTCTGGTCGTGTCCGACTGGAACGCGATCGAGCAGGTGCCGGGTTGCACCACTGATCATTGCCCGCAGGCGATCAATGCCGGGATCGATGTGTTCATGGTGCCGGAAAAGTGGCAGAGCTTCATCGCCAATACGGTGGCCGACGTGCAGGAAGGCCGCGTGCCGATGGCGCGGATCGACGATGCCGTCACCCGCATCCTGCGCGTCAAGTTCCGGATGGGCCTGTTCGACAAACCAACTTCTGCAAGCCGCTATACCGGCGATGCGGCGGCCCTCGCGGATCGTCCGCTGGCGCAGGAGGCGGTGCGCAAGTCGGCCGTCCTGCTCAAGAACGACGGGGCACTGCCGCTTGCACCCGGCAAGCGCATCCTGGTCGTGGGAGCGGCGGCAGACAGCTTTCCGGCGCAGCTCGGTGGCTGGTCGATGACCTGGCAGGGCGACGAGACCGACAATGCCGACTTCCCGGTGGGCGAAACGATGCTGGGCGGGATTCGGCGCGTCTACGGTGCCGCCAACGTCACCTATTCGCCCGATGGCAGCGCCTTTGCGCCGGGCAAGTTCGATGCGGTGATCGCCGTCGTGGGCGAGACGCCCTATGCCGAAATGAAGGGCGATGTGCGCTGGCCGGCGCCATTGGCTTTCTCTCCGCGTTTTCCCGCGCAGAGTGCGATCCTGGCAAAGGTGTCGGGCCAGGGCGTGCCGGTGGTGACGTTGCTCTATTCGGGCCGGACCGAGTACGCGACCGACCTGCTCAACCAGTCCGATGCCTTCGTGGCGGCCTTCCTGCCGGGGACGGAAGCGGGGGCACTGGCCGACCTGCTCGCCGGTTCGCGGCAGCTCGATTTCAGTGCCCGACTATCGTTTGCTTGGCCGGCGACCGCCTGCCCGAGCGGCGGCTACCCGGTGGCTGAGCAGCTGTTTGCACGCGGCTATGGCTTATCCTATGCGATGCCGAAGAGGACCGGGCGCCTGACCGAGCAGGCCATCCCCGCAATGTGTCCCTGACGGGTCGAGAGGAGTGACTGGGATGAAACCCTTGCGGCGCATCCTGATTCTGGGCGGTGGCTCATCCGGCTGGATGACGGCGGCGCTGCTGGCGCGGCTGTTCCAGGGGATGTACGACGTTACCCTGGTCGAATCCGAGGAAATCGGCACGATCGGCGTGGGTGAGGCGACGATCCCGGCGATCAAGAAATACGTTGACCTGCTCGGGCTGGACGAGAACGAATTCATCGCTCGCACCCAGGCCAGCTTCAAGCTGGGCATCCAGTTCGAAAACTGGTGGCAGCAGGGCGACAAATACATTCACGGCTTTGGCGTGATCGGACAGGACTGGGAATGGCTGCGCTGCCATCACTATTGGCTGAAAGCGCGCGAGCTGGGCCGGGCCGAAGACTTCGCGGCCTATTCTATCAACACCGCTGCCGCGCTTGAGAACAAGTTCGTGCGCGCCCAGCCCAACATGGGCGACAGCCCGCTCAGCCAGATCGCCCATGCCTATCACATGGACGCATCGCTGTTCGCGCGGTTCCTTTCCGCCTATGCGCAGGAACGCGGGGTCCGGCGCGTCGAGGGGCGGATGGTCGATGTCGCGCTGCGCGCCGAGGACGGCTTCATTCAGTCGGTCACCTTGGCGGACGGTCAGGTGCTGGAGGCCGACCTGTTCATCGATTGCTCGGGCTTTCGCGGCCTGCTGATCGAAGGCGCGCTGCAGACCGGGTTCGAGGACTGGTCGCACTGGCTGCCCTGCGACAGTGCGCTCGCCTTGCCCTGCGCCCGGTCCGAAAATTTCACGCCCTATACCCGCTCGATCGCGCACGGTTCGGGCTGGCAGTGGCGGATCCCGTTGCAGCACCGCACCGGCAATGGCCACGTCTATGCCAAGGACTTCATCTCGGACGATGAAGCCGCCGCGATCCTGACGGGCAATGTCGATGGCGCGGCCATGGCCGACCCGCTGCAGGTGCGCTTCAAGGCCGGCAAGCGCCGCAAGCTGTGGAACCGGAACTGCGTTGCAGTGGGCCTTGCGGGTGGCTTTCTCGAACCGCTCGAATCGACCAGCCTGCACCTCGTCCAGTCGGGGATCATCCGCCTGATCCGGCTGTTTCCGGACCTCACCTTCGATCCCGCCAACATCGCCGAATTCAACCGTCAAAGCGATTTCGAATACGAGCGGATCCGCGACTTCATCATCCTCCATTACAAGGCGACCGCACGCGACGACACGCCGTTCTGGAACTATTGCCGCAATATGGACGTGCCTGACACGCTCCAGTGCAAGATCGACCTGTGGATGGCCAACGGCCGGATTTTCCGCGAGGACGAGGAATTGTTCGCCGAGGAAAGCTGGATTCAAGTGTTCATCGGCCAGGGCCTGATCCCGCGTGCCTACGATCCGCAGGTGAACCTCAAGAGCGATGTCCAGCTGACACAGTATCTCTCGAACATCGCCGCGGTGATTGGCAAATGCGTGAAGGTCATGCCGACCCACGCCGAATACGTCGCCAAGACCTGCCCGGCAGCGGCATGATCTTGCGCCGCGCAGCGCTGCGCGCCCTGGCGGCGCTGGGCCTCGCCGGCGCGCTTGTGGCCTGCGGGGCAGGCGAACTGCCGCGCGCCAGTGGCGGCGAGAGCGGCGAGGTCCGCGTCTGGAGCAGCAGCGCGGACGGGACGCGCAAGCTCGCCCCTGGCTCTGCGCTGTCCTTCGGGTCTGCGGGCCGCGAAAGCGATGCCATCGTGATCGATCCGGCCGCCCGGCGGCAGGAAGTGGTCGGCTTCGGCGCGGCGATGACCGATGCGTCGGCCCAGCTGTTCGAACAGGTGCTGCACCGGGATGAGCGCGACCAGCTTTTCGCCGACCTGTTCGGAGCCGACGGGCTGGCGCTCAATTTCGTGCGCGTGCCGATCGGTGCATCGGATTTTTCGACCACGCATTACAGCCTCGACGACGTGCCGCCGGGGCAGACCGATCCGGACCTGACGCAGTTCTCGATGGCAGGGCCGCTGGCGGCGCAAATTCCGGCGCTCAAGGCGGCAAAGCGGATCAATCCCGGCTTGGTGCTGATGGCCAGCCCGTGGAGCGCGCCGGCCTGGATGAAAGACACCGGCAGCCTGATCAAGGGCCAGCTGCGAAGCGAATTCTATGGCGCCTATGCCGCCTATTTCGGCCGCTACCTTGACGCGATGGAGCGCGAAGGGCTGCCGGTCGGTTATATTTCGGTCCAGAACGAGCCGCGGTTCGAGCCGGATAACTATCCCGGCATGCGCTTCCCCGCTGCGGCCCGCGCCCGCTTCATCGGCGATCATCTTGGCCCGCTGTTGGCCGCGCGCAAGACCCGCGTCGGAATCCTCGATTGGGATCACAACTGGGATCATCCTGAAGAGCCGCTGGCGGTGCTGGGCGATCCGGCGGCAGCGGCCCACGTCACCGGCGTGGCGTGGCACTGCTATGCCGGCGATCCGGCAGCGATGGAGGCCGTTCGGGCCGCCCATCCCGACAAGGACGTGTTCTTCTCCGAATGCTCGGGCGGGGAATGGGAACCGGGCTGGGGTTCGGTGCTGGGCTGGATGACCGACAACCTGATCATCGCGCCAACCCGCGCCGGATCGCGCGGCACCATGCTCTGGAACCTCGCGCTCGACGAGAACCACGGCCCGCATCTGGGCGGCTGCGGCGATTGCCGGGGGGTGGTGACGATCGACCGCAAGACCCGCGCGGTGACCCGCAATGTCGAATATTACGTGCTCGGCCATGTCAGCCGCTTCGTCCGCCCCGGCGCACGGGTGCTGGACAGCAGCGGCGGCGCATCGGGGTTGACCCACGCCGCCTTCCGCAACGGCGATGGCAGCATGGTCCTGCTGGTGCATAACGGCACCAGCGATGCCAGGGCGCTGACCGTGCGGACCGGCAGCCAGACCTTCCGTACCGCCGTGCCTGCGGGTGAGGTGATGACATTTACCTGGCTGGAGCCACCACCGCGATGAAGCGCCTGAATGACCTTGGGATCGGCGGGGCGTTCATTGCCATAACCACGCTATTCCTGGTCTGGGGCTTTATCGCGTCGAACAACGACCCGCTGATCATGGCGCTGCGCGCGGTCTTTCGCCTGAACTATACCGAAGGGCTGGCGATACAGCTGGTCAGCTTTGCGGCATTCGGGGTGATGTCGCTGCCCGCCGCCGCGCTCGGCAATCGCCTTGGCGCGGTTCGTGCGGTCGAATTGGGCCTTGCGGTGATGCTGGGCGGGTGTCTGCTGGTGCGGCTGGCGCTGACCGTCGAGAGCTATCTCGCGGTGCTTGCCGCGCTGTTCGTGCTGGCCTGCGGGATCAACGTGCTGCAGGTTGCCGCCAATCCGCTTGCCGCCGCCCTGGGCCCGGCGCGGTCAAGCCATTTCCGGCTGAGCTTTGCACAGGCGTTCAATTCGCTCGGCGTGGTGATGGGCGCGCACTTCGGTTCGCGGATCATGCTGGGCGACAAGGTGATGACGGCCCAGCAAGGCGCTCTGATCGATGCCGCCCAGCGCGCTGACGTGCTCGGCGCGGTCGGTCAGGCTTACGGCGTGATGGCCGTGTTGATAGCGGTGCTCGCATTATTTGTGGTCGCGATGCGTCCGCGGATCGCAGTTGCTGCCGCTGCGCTTGCCCCGACACCAAATGCCTCGGCGCTGGCCGCGTTGCGCTCGCGCTGGGCGATTGCGGGGGCCGTGGGAATCGGGCTCTACGTCGGCGCGGAAGTATCGATCGGCTCGATCATGATCGCCTTCCTGCATCAGCCGCAGGTGCTGGACCTGGCGCTTGCCGAAAGCGGGCACTATCTCGCCAACCTCTACTGGGGCGGAGCGCTGGTCGGGCGGTTCATCGGTGCGGCCTTGCTCACCCGGATCCCGGCGCCGCGCCTGCTGGCGTTTTGCGCCGGGTCCGCAACCGTACTGTGCCTGGTTGCGTTCGGCACCGAGGGAGCATTGGCCGGATATGCCGCGCTGGCGGTCGGGTTGTTCAATTCGATCATGTTCCCGACGATCTTCTCGCTCACGCTCGAGCGTTCGGGCGTGTCCGAAAGTTCAACTTCGGGGTTGCTGTGCCTCGCCATCGCGGGCGGAGCGCTGCTGCCGTTCCTGGTTGGACGATTGGCGGACACGGCAAGCCTGGCTGCTGCCTTTGCCGTGCCCGCGATCGCCTATGGCGCAATCGCGGTGTTCGCGATCCGCGCCCGGATCCCGCACGGAGCCAGTTCGTAGACCGCGCGGAATTTGTCCTCGCTGCCTAGCCCTTGAGCCGTGCGGTTTCGGCGGCGGTCGAGGCCGGGCCGGTATTGCGCTTGGTCAGACCGAAATCGCGCGGGGTGCGCTCGAACGGTTCGGGATCGCCGGGGCGCGGCTGATAGCCGAACAGCGGGCTCATGCCGGGGATCCGGCCAAGGCCGCCGTAAAGGTCGAAGCCGCGATCGATCCAGTCGCGCAGCGGCTCGTCTTCGGTCATCGGCGGCACGTCGGCCACGCTGGCGCACCACAGGAACACGGCAAGCGCACGGTAATCGGCATAGTTCGGCGCATCGCCGCCCAGCCACTTGCGCTCGCGCAGCAGGGCGCGCAGCGGCTCCAGTTCGGGCAGGACCTTGGGGAATACGTCCTCTCGGCCCTTGGCCATTTCCTCAACCGGCTGGCCCCACATCCTGAGGCGGCTTTCGGTGATGTAGCCGATGTCTTCCGGCTTGCAGCGATCGCGGTACTGCACGGCGAAACAGCGCACCCAGGGGCTGACGGCGGTCTTCCACAGCCAGCCTTCGAGGAATTCGGTCAGCGGCTTGATCCCGGGATCGCCGATCAGGGTCGGGCGATCAGGATACTTGGCGTCGAGGTATTCGGCGATCAGCCACGAATCGAGCACCCATTCGCCGTCATCCACGATTGCGGGCAGGCGTTCGCTGCGCCCGCCGGTGCGGTCCATAATCCCGGTGAAGCCGCCATCGACGACATCGAGGTCAAAGCCCTTGTGCTTCAGCGCGTACTTGGTCGCCCAGACGAACGGGCTGGTTGTGCATCCGGACGCATGCTGGAGATCGTAGAAGGTAATCTTGTTGTCCTTGGCCATTTGGTCCTCTCCGACCGGCGTTGTTCGCCAGATTATGATGCCCGGGGCGCGTCAGAATGCGCTTGCGCTTCGCCGAGCCTGTGGCATGAATAGGCGTAATAACTTACAATTTCTAGAGAGGATGTTTGATGCGGAAACTTGGCTGGGGCCAGGCGCTCGGCAGTGTCGCGCAGATGGCTTATGTGGTCGAAGATCTCGATGCCGCGATCGACCATTTCATCCGCGATTGCGGGGCCGGGCCATTCTTCGTGATCGAAAATTTCCTCCAGCCCGGCGCGCAGACCTATCGCGGCACGGTGAGCCAGGCAGACCTCAGGATCGCGATGGGCTTTTCCGGGCAGACCTGGATCGAACTGATGCAGCCGCTCGACGATCATCCCTCGATCTACAAGGAAGTGATCGAGCGCAGCGGTTACGGCCTGCACCACCACGGCATCGCGTTCGAGGATACCGAGGCGGCGCTCGCCGACTATCTCTCGCGCGGGTGGAAGGAATGCTACCGCTCGCCCGTGCCGACCGGGGGCGACGTAATCTTCATCGAGAACGGCCACGCCGGTGCGCCCTGCTTCATTGAATTGCTGCCGGTGTCCGACGCGATGGACGCGCATTTCACCAGCTTCTGGAAAGCCGCGCAGGATTGGGACGGCAAGAACCCGATCCGGCCCTTCATCTGAACACGAACAGACAAACCATAACGGGAGAATTGCCATGGCCACCATGAGTGCACCGCCGTCAGACAAGGCCGAGATTGTCGACGTCCCCTTCGCCCAGCGCGCGTTGGTGCAGAAGTACAGCCCGGGCGGGCGCTATATCGACGCGCTGACTGACACCGACAGCCCGTGGGTGCCGTTTGGCGAGAACGCCGCGATCAAGCACCTGGCCTTCGACGTGCGGCAGAACCTGTTCTCGAACATCCTGTGGGTGAAGAGCCCCGGCGCGATCGGCACGCACCTGCATCGCGGCACGATCACGATGGTCTGCCTCGAAGGTTCGGTGCGCTATCTGGAATATGACTGGGTGGCGACCCCGGGCGGACTGATCCTGGAAGTGCCGGGCGAAAGCCACACTCTGGTCACCGACCACCCCGAGGGCTGCAAGCTGTTCGGCTGGATGCAGGGCCCGATCGAGTTCTATGACGAGAACGCCCAGTTCGTGATGACCGCGGATGTGTGGTGGTTCATCGAACACTACGAAACCTACTGCCGCGAACAGGGCATCCCGATCAATCCGAAGCTCTACCTGTGAGCGTGCGGCAATGAAGGCGGCGCGCTTTACCGGCCTGCACCAGCCGCTGGTGGTTGAGGACGTTCCCGAACCCACCCCGCAAGCAGGCGAGGTGGTGGTCAAGGTCGGCCGCTGCGGGATTTGCGGCTCCGACCTGCACATGAGCGAGGACGAGGCCTTCGGTTCGGTTCCGGGGGAGGTCTTCGGGCACGAATTCGCGGGCGAGGTCGTCGCGCTGGGCAAGGGCACGGAGGGGCTGGCGCTGGGCGATCTCGTCTCGGTCATCCCCCTCAAGAGCTGCGGTACATGCGCGCACTGCATCGCGGGCGAAGTCCAGTGGTGCGAAGGCTTCGGCCTGCAGGGCGGGGGCTATGCCGAATATGCTGTGACCCGGCCCAACCAGTGCGTCCACCTGCCCAAATCGGCAAGCCTCGCCGATGGCGCGATCATCGAGCCGCTGGCCGTGGCGCTGCACGGGGTGCGCCTGTCGGGCATGATGCCGGGCGATAACGTGCTGGTGCTGGGCGCGGGGCCGATTGGTCTGGCCGTGGCGTTCTGGGCGCGGCGCATGGGCGCGGCGAAGGTTGCGGTGCAGGACATCGCCGACTGGCAGCGCGAGCGTTCGCTCGGCATGGGGGCCGATGCCTTCCTCGTTGATCCGGCCGATCCGGTGGCGGCCAGCGACCGCGCCTTTGGCGGGGCCAAGCCCGACATCGTGTTCGAATGCGTCGGCGTGCCGGGGCTGATCGCCCAGGCGGTGAACCAGGTCCGCAATCGCGGCACGATCCTGCTCTTGGGGCTGTGCACCAGGCCCGATACCTTCAACAGCTTTGCCATGCTGTCGAAGGAAGTGCGGCTGGTGACGTCCGCCTTCTTTACCCGTCAGGACTATGAGGATGCGCTGGACGCGCTGAGTAGCGGGGCTGCTGAACCGCGTATGCTGGTGACCAGCACGATCGCGCTGGGCGATGTGCCGCAGGTTTTCGAGGGGCTGAAGCGTCGCACCGATCAGTGCAAGGTGCTGATCCAGCCCTGACAAGGCGGGCACGGACAAAGCGAAGGGCGCGGGAACCGAAGTTCCCGCGCCCTTTCTTGTTGTCGTCAGCGAGGCAGGCGCCGGGGGTTACTTGTCCCCCAGTGCCTTGTCCTCGTTGGCGCGCTTCACCAGGTATTGGCGGATGTCCTCGACGTCCTCGGGCTTGAACACCGACTTGAACGAAACCATCCCCTTGGGGTGTTCGGACTGCATCAGCACGCCATCGATCACGACCGCGCGGATCCCTTCGGGAGCGGCGATGTAGGCCGAGTGGCGCAGGTCGGGGTTGAGCGCGCCGCCAAGCGCGGCATCGCCGTGACAGACCGAGCAGTACCGCGCAAAGTTGTTCGCACCGCGTGCAACCTGTTCCGGCGTGCCGGTGAAGGCCGGCGGATCGAGCGGCAGCGCAGCCAGCGGCTTCATCGGCGGAAGCTGGCCCTTGCCCCCGATCTTGAACACCAGAAGGCGGCTGACGTTCTGAGCAGCGGCCGACTTCTTGGCGACGACGCCGGTGGCGATATCCCACACGCCGCCCCAGCCGACCAGGATCGCGACGTACTGTTCGCCATCGACCATGTAGGTCATTGGCGCAGCGATCACGCCGGTCTGGGTCGGGAAGGACCACAGCTTGGTGCCCTTGTCGGCGCTGTAGGCCACGAAGTAGCCATCGGCATTGCCCTGGAACACCACGTTACCCGCGGTTGCCAGCGTGCCGCCGTTCCACGGACCGGTGTGGGTCACGCGCCAGGCTTCCTGCTGCTTGACCGGGTCCCACGCGATCAGCGCGCCGGTGGTCGCGGCCTTGGCGCCTTCGCGCACGGCCTTGTCGGCTGGCGCGGCAACGGTTGCGCCGTCCATGCCGGTCTGGAAGCCGATGTCGCTGGCCTTCCAGTCCTTGGCTGCCATGTACGGCATCGCCGCAAGGTTCGCCGGGATGTAGACCAGGCCCGATTTCGGGCTGTAGCTCATCGGCTGCCAGCTATGCGCGCCGCCCGCACCCGGAAGCGCCAGGAACGGCTTGCCGGTCTGTTCGTACTTGGCTTCCGGATTGATCGTCGGCCGCCCGGTCTTGGGGTCGATCCCGGTGGTCCAGGTCTGCGGCGCAAACGGCTTGGCCGAGAGGAATTCGCCGGTCTTCGCGTCGAGCACATAGAAATACGCGTTTTTCGGCGCGTGCAGCACGACGTGACGCTTCTGGCCGTTCACGTCGATGTCCGCGACGGTGATCTGGGCGTCGCTGTCATAATCCCAGCGGTCTTCCGGAGTTTCCTGGAAGTGCCACTTGTATTCGCCGGTATCGGCATCAACCGCGACGATCGACGAGGTGTAGAGGCTGTCACCCGCGCGGCCATTGGCGCTGGGGTTCCACGGCTCGGCATTGCCGGTGCCGAAGAACACCAGGTTGGTGGCCGGGTCATAGGTGATCGAATCCCACACGGTGCCGCCACCGCCCAGTTCCCACCACTTGGAATTGCCCCAGGTCTTGGCGGCTTCTTCCATGGCCTTGTTTTCAAAGCCGTCGGCCGGATTGCCCGGCACGGTGTGGAACTTCCACAATTCGTCGCCGGTCTGCGGATCATAGGCGGCAAGATAGCCGCGCGCCTTGTATTCCGCGCCGCCCGAGCCGAGCAGGATCTTGCCCTTCACCACGCGCGGGGCGCCGGTGATGGTGTAGTTCTGCTGATCGGGAACGACGACCTTTTCGAACGCGACCTTGCCGGTCTTCTGGTCGAGCGCGACGAGGCGCCCGTCGAGCGTGCCGACATAGACCTTGTCGCCGTAGAGCGCGACGCCGCGGTTCACCGCGTCGCAGCAGGCACGCACCAGGGTATCGCGCGGGACCTTGGGATCATAGGACCACTTGAGCGCGCCGGTCTTGGCGTCGAAGGCCTTGACCATCGACCAGGCGGTCGAGACGTAGAGCACCCCGTCGTGCATCAGCGGGGTCGCTTCCTGGCCGCGCGCGGTTTCAAGATCGGCCGACCAGGTCAGGCCAAGCTGGCCGACGTTCTGGTCGTTAATCTGGGTCAGGCCCGAGAAGCGCTGTTCGCCGTGATCCCCGCCATAGGTCAGCCACTCGCCCTCTGGCGGGTTGGCGATCATCGCATCGGTAACGCCCTCGGTAACCGGTGGCGACGCATGCTTGCCGCAAGCGGCGAGCGGCAGCAGCGCTGCAAGCGCCAGAACCCTCAATCGCATCAAAATTCCCTCTCTCCTGAACTGCCCGCTGATCGGCGGGTCAGTTAACCATCCGGTCCGAGCCGCCCCAGTAGGGCTTGCGCAGTTCCTTCTTGTCCATCTTGCCCGCTGCCGTCCTAGGAATCGAGTCTATAAATGCAACGGTTTTCGGAGCTTTCACCCCGCCAAGCTTCGCCTTTGTATAGGCAATGATCTCATCCGCCGTGATCCCATCGGCGACAACCACCGCGTGGACCTGCTCGCCCCACTTCTCGTGCGGCACGCCAAACACGGCGCATTCGCGCACCTGCGGCAGTTCGGTCACTGCGGCTTCGACCTCGGCGGTGAAGACGTTGAAGCCCCCGGTGACGACCATGTCCTTCTTGCGGTCGACGATATAGAGGTAACCTTCGTCGTCGAACTTGCCGACGTCGCCGGTGTGGTGCCAGCCAAACTTGCGCACTTCGGCGGTTTCTTCGGGCTTTTCGAAGTACGAGTGCGAGACCAGCACACCGCGCGCGCAGATTTCGCCGGCTTCGCCCTTGGGGACGGGCTTGCCGTCGTCATCGAGCAGCGCGACCTTGATCGAACGCGTCACCTTGCCGCAGCTCGCCAGCTTTTCGGGCGCTTCGTAGGCAAAGCGCGCGACGTCTTCGGGCGGGAACCAGGCGACGATCATCGGGCATTCGACCTGGCCATAGGACTGGCACATGCACGGCCCGAACACCTCGACCGCCTGGCGCAGCTTTTCGGGGCTGCACGGGCTGCCGACGAGGATGAAGATCTTGAGCGATGAATAGTCGTGCTTGCCGATGTCGGGCGAGGCCAGCAGCTGGTAGAGCGCCGTCGGCGGCAGGTACATGTGGGTGATCTTGTAGTTCGCGATTCCCGCCAGCACGTCCTCGGCATCGAAGCCGGGCAGGATCACCTGGGTCGCCCCAAGGCTCAGCGTCGAAAGCGCAATCGGGCCGGCGGCATGGGTGATCGGTGCCGAAACCAGCGCCACGGGATTGTCGGTGCGGCCACCCATTGCGTCGGCGGCAGTCTCGATCATCGTGCCCCAGCCCAGGTTGGTCACGTTGGCACCCTTCGACGGGCCTGTCGTGCCGCCGGTGGGGAAGATCCCGACCAGTTCCATCATGTTGCCGAAGGCATCGATTTCGGGTTCGACGAAATCGGACGCAGTCACGCCGGCCATGAACTGTTCAAGGCTCGGGTCCTGGCCGCAAGGCTTGTCGAGGCAGACGAAGTGGTTGAGCGTCGGGCACAGTGCGCGCAGCTGGGCAACCTCGTCGGCCTTGGACGAGTGGTAGAACATCCACTGGCAACGCACGTAATTGATGTAGCCCGCATTGGCGTCGATCGCGTTGCGGGTGTTGACGGGGATCCACTTGCCGTTGGCGCGCCACATGGCGAGCAGCACGACGAGCAACATCCCATCGTTCGGACCATAGAGGCCGAGCAGGTCCTGGTTCTGGAAACCGCCACGCTGCAGGGCTGCAGCAATCCGTTCGGTCAGTTCCTTGACCTCCGCAAAAGTCAGCTTGAGGCCGCTCTCGGTGTCGATGATCGCGAGGCGACCCGGATCACGGTCGTGGCCGCGGTCGAAATAGTCGATTGCACGCATGGTCGGTTAACCCCAACGGTTGATTTCGGGGCCAGGGGCCCAGACAGTTTCAGGATTGGTAGCGGAAGCACGGGCCAGCGCAGCCTGTACCGAAGGACGGGCGCGGACGCGCTCCATCCAGGCGGCCGCGCGGTCCTTGCCGGCAAAGGCATCGGGCAGCAGGCTAGTCATGCCCGCCAGCCAGCCATAGGTTTCGAAGTCTGCGATGGTCAGATCGCCCATCAGCCATTCGCGCCCGTCGGCCAGCTGATCGTCGACCATCTTCACGGCGTCGGTGACCTTGGAAACGCTGTCGGCGGTCTGTTCTTCGGGGAAGTCCCCGGCACGCACGGCGGCCCAGCGCGCGCGCAGGTCTTCGCTGGCGATGGCTTCGAGATTGGCCCCGGCAAACGCGGCGGGATCAGCGGCCTTGCAGCCCAGGAAGGCAGCGGCGGGCGCGCAACGTTCGGTGATGCGGCGGCACCACATCAGCATCTGCCAGTGGGCATAGGCGTCCTTGGGCTGGAGCGTGTTTGCGCCGCTCTCATCGAGGAATTGGGCGATAAACACGCTCTCGGTCATCGCCTCCCCGTCAATCACGAGGACCGGACCTTCGCCTTCCACCCCCATGTCGCGCATCACGGTTTCGGTGAGGCCGGGGATGGTGTGGCGTTCGCCCGCGAGCAGGTCGATAGCGCGGCATTCAAGCGCCACGCCGCTTTCGCCAAGGGCAGCAAGCACGGCGAGCGAGGGGCCGTTGGGCTGGCCGTGATAAAGGATCGCGTTCATCTCAGCGCACTCCGCTCGCAATGCCTTCCGCTTCGTCGCGGGGCGGGATGTAGTCCTGTTCGAGGATCTCGACGCGGCTGGCCATCGGCGTGCGGCCCAGCTTCCAGCATTCGCGCGTCGCGGGGCGGCGATAGATCGCGCGCAGCCAGCGCATGATGTTTGGCGTCAGGTCATCGTTGGCGAGGTGCGGCTGCGAGAGCGGCATGGCATAGGCGAGGTTAAAGCCGTTAACGTCGGCCAGGCTGTATTCGTCGCTGGCGAGCCATTCGCGCTTGCCCAGTTCCGCCTCCAGCATCTGGATGCCAACACCGATGCGGCGGCCGCTTTCGGCCATTTCCGCCTCGCTGAACAGGCCGAACACCGCCTTGCGCCAGGCGAGCTGGCGTTCGGGCAGGGGGATGCGGCTGATCTGTTCCTCGATCTTGTCCTTGCCGTGGGCGGCGAGCGCGTTGGGGCCGACGAAGAACTTCCACCCGAACATCGAGAAGCTGGGGGCCAGCCACTGGTCCATGAACTTCATCCACCAGCGAATCCGCAGCCGGTCCTGCGCGCTGGCGGGCATCAGGGCGGGACCGTCGAACTCCTCGTTGACGTATTCCATGATCGCGGTCGATTCGACGAGCACACGGTCGCCGTGGGTCATGGCTGGGATCGTGCCCTGCGGGTTGATCGCGAGGTATTCGGGGCTGTGCTGGTCGAAGTTCAGCATGTCGATGTAATGACTGCTGAATTTCACGCCCTTTTCCATGAGCGCGAGCATGGGCTTGCCCGAATTGGCGTTCGGCTCCCAATGATAGAGGGTGACTTCGGCCATCCCGGACCTCTCCTGATTTTTGTATGTATTGCATACTAAAACACCTTCGGGCTAGGTCAAGCGCCATATTAAGCGCACAGTGAAACGCGCGACCGGAAGAGAGGACGAGAGGCATGAGCGATATCGAGATGGAAGACTGGGCCGGCGAAATCGGCGACCGCTGGTTGATGCATATCGACCGGTTTGAATCGATGATCGGTCAGATCGGCACGGCGCTGCTCGACTTCGCGGCGTTCAAGCCGGGCGAGCGAGTGGTGGATGTTGGCTGCGGCGGCGGGCCAACCACGCTCGGCATTGCGCGGGCCGTGGCGCCGGGGGGGAGCGTGACCGGGATCGACATTGCCCCCCAGCTCATTTCCGAAGCCGAACAGCGCCGCCTGGCCGCCGGGCAGGACAATTGCAGCTTCGTTTGCGCCGATGCCCAGCGCGCAGACCTTGGCGCGGGCGCGTTCGACCGGCTGACGTCGCGGTTCGGGGTGATGTTCTTCGAAGACAGCCTTGCCGCCTTCACCAACATGCGCGGCTGGCTGAAGCCGGGCGGCGATGCGGTGTTCGCCTGCTGGGGGCCTCCGCCGGAAAACACCTGGATTGCGCTGGTCGGGCAAGTGATCGGCCAGTTTGCCGAAGTGCCCCAGCGCGATCCCTCCGGGCCCGGGCCGTTCCGATTCGCCGATCCGCAGGCCACCGGCGCTATGCTGGAGGCAGCGGGCTTCAGCGATGTTAGCTTTACCCCGCACCGCGCCGAGCAGCCGCTGGGCGGGGCCGGGTCAAGCCCGGCAGAGGCGGCCGGGTTTGTGCTCGATTCGCTGGCAATGCGCGGAGTTCTGGAAGCGCAGGGCGGGGTTGTGGTGGCCAGGGCCGAGGCGGCGTTGGTCGAGGCGCTGACCCCGTATTACCGCGATGGTTCGGTCATGATGCCGGGAATGAGCTGGTTCGTCCGCGCGAGGAATCCGGGCTGAGCCCGGGCCCCTCGCGGCAGAGCGATATCAGGCGCGCGTCATCGACCAGCGGAACAGCCGCCCTCGCGGGGCAAGGCGTTCCTCGGCGGTGACGCGCCAGCCCTGGGTTTCGAGTTCGCCGCGAAGCGCGACCCAATCGCTCCAGCGGGTCATGCCTTCGACCGTGCGGGTCTTGGGAAGGCCGCCGCGCACAGCGGCAAACAGCGCGGCGTGTTCGGCTGCCAGATCGACTTCGTGACCCTTCCCGATGGTGCGGGCAAAGGCCAGCGATTCGGCCAGACGGCTGTCGAACACCACGATCATGGGCGCGCACAGAGTGGCGGCTGCCGCAGGAGCGGCGATCGCGGCCGAGGCGATCGCCCCGACCTTGAGCGCATCGCGGCGGGTCAGCGCGCTCACATTTTTGTCCCGGTTCACTTGGCCTTCCCCAGGTAGAGCGCGACGGCGTCCAGTTCCGGATCGGTCAGGTCGACCTTGGTCTGCGGCGGCATCGCGTTCTTGCCGTGGCGGACGACCGTCTTGACGTAGTCCGGTGTCAGGTCCTTGCGGTTGGCAAGCAGGCCCATTTCAGGCGGTTCGCCGGCAGCCATGCGCTGCTTGGTGAGCAGGTTGGTGCCCATGCCGCCGGTCAGGTGGCAATAGCCGCAGTGGTATTCGAACAGGGTCTTGCCATCGCTGGTCGCGGCCATGCGATTGCCGCCCGGAAATTCGGGCCGCATCTGATAGGGCGGCGGGGGCGGCCCCTTGCCCGCATCGGCGGCGTGGGCAGCGGGTTGCTGCTTGGAGCAGGCGGCGAGCAGCGCGATTGCGCCGATGAGCAGAACGCGCTTCATGCCCGGCCCTCCTTCGCCATGTCGCGATAGGCGGCTGGCCAGACGCCCTGCTTGCCCGGCGCGATGATCCCGTTGGGGTCGATCGCGTCCTTCAGCTTTTCGTTGAAGCGGCGCAGCGCCCCGTCATTGAAATTGAAGGTGTCCATGATCCGGTCCATCCAGCCCAGGTGCGTGCGATATTCGCCGTAACCGGCCTTGGCGGTTTCCTCGATCAGGGCGTTGAACAGCTTTTTGATGGTGTCGATCTGCTGCGGGTTGTCGCGGTCGAACATCAGCATGTTGACGTTGTTGGCAAAGCGCCCGCCGATGGTGAAGCTGGCGTAGAAATCGACATCGAAGCTGTCGATGATCTTGCGGCTGCGCTGCATCTGTTCAAGCACATGTTTGCCGGTGGCCGGAACCACGGGCGAAAAGCCCATGTGCGCGCCGCGCCCGCCAATCCAGTCGGACATCTGCAGCGGTACGGCCGAAGGAATGCCCATGGTGGTTTCATAGGCGTTGATCGGATCGCCTTCGTGCCACCAGGTTTCGTGCGGCGGGGCCTTGAGGTTCTTGGCCATCTCGGCCTTCACGATCTCGGCCTTGGCCTTGACCACGCTTTCCTCGCCATAGAGACGCAGCGCAACCTGCCAATAGCCGAGGTTGTACTGCTTGAGCAGTTCATCGACGCGCCACTGCGGAATTGCGCCCGGCTTGTCCCAGAAATCCTTGCGCTGGCCCTTGAGCACCATCTTGCCCAGCCAAGAAGGCACGAACACGTTCTGCTCGATCAGGCCCGAGATCTTGAGCGGGGCGATGGTATCGACCACCCAGCCCACATCCTCTGCATTCGGAATGTCGAACACCAGTTCAAGGCTCGATTTCGGCGCGGGCTGGAGCCAGATGCCGGCCTTGGTGACGACGCCAAGGCTCGACTGCGAAAAGGCGAGATCGAAGGTGGGGCCATAGGACATCGGGAACAGGTGCCATGCCGGGTTGTCCTTCATCGCGCCCATGCCGGTGCGCACCAGATCGCCATCTGGCAGCACGGCTTCGATCCCGCACAGGTTGCGGGCGTGGAGGCCGTAAGGCGTATAGCCGATCCCGTGTTCGAGCGCGTTGCCGATCACCGAGCCCCAGGCATTGCCCGGCACCGACATCCACAGCGGCGCCTTTTCGCGCTGGATGTGCTCGTAAAGGTCGAAGAAACCGACGCCGGGTTCGACCACGCAGTAGGCCAGCTTGGGATCGAGTTCGAGGATCTTGTTCATGCGCCCAAGGTCAAGCACGACGCTGCCCGCCATGCGCGGGGCAGCGGTGCCGTAACCGAGGTTCTTGCCGCGCGCGACCGGCCACAGCGGGGTCTTGTGCTCGTTGGCGAGCTTCACGATCGCCTGCACTTCCTCGACCGAGGCGGGGGCAACCGCCGCGCCGGCGGGCCACTGGTCCTGCGGGCCGGGCGCATAGGCATCGGCATAGGCATCGCGGTCGGCATCGCTGGCCATGACCCAGTCCTTGCCGACCACCCCGGCGAAGGCTTGCATTGCGGTGTCGAAAGCCTGCGGGCTGACGCGCGGCGGTGTGATGAGCTTCACGCTCTCCCCTCCTCGATATTTATAACAATTGTTATGATTGAAAGCAGATTTCCGGCGGTATGACAAGTCTCACGTGAGGTAGTAGTACTTCACGTAGTTCCCGTCGGGCTTGCGCTCGCCAACGCCGATCCAGATATGGCGGGTCAGCCATTCGTACTTGCCCCGGGGGGCCTCGAAGGTGGGCTGGGCGCGCAGGTAATACTCGGCGTGCGGCACCGGCTCGCCGCCCTCGAAGGCCCACTTGCGCAGCTTGCCCATGGTGTCCGGCTCGCGTCCCCACAGATAGCCCTTGTTCTGCATGTAGATCGTGGTGCCGTCGTCGGTTTCGAGCAGGTAGCGCGCATCGAACACGGCCGTGTCGTCGGGGCGGAAATGGGCATAGTCGCCGCCCGAATTGGGGATCGCGCGGCCCTTCATCTTCGGTCCGTCGATCTCGCCGCTGTCGACATAAACCGCGCTGCGCCATCCGCCGGTGGGGATGTCCGGCACCATCGAGGTGCGGGTGAACCACAGGCGGATCGCAAAGCCGAATTCAAGTTGGGGATTGTCCAGAGTGGAAAGCATCGGTCGGTTCCTCAGTAATTCGACAAGATCGCCAGGCTGGGCGCATCGAGCGGCACGCCGCGCTTCTTCTTCTCGATCTCGTCGCGGCGGGTCTTGCCCTGTTCGTCGATCAGGTAGGCGTGGATTGCCTTCACGTCGGCGGGCTTCAGCACATCGTCCCAGCGCGGCATCCCGTTCGGCACCAGCAGCCCTTCAAGCAGGATGCGGTCGAAGACATCGTGCGTGCCCGGCTGCATCCGGCGCAGGTCCGGCGTGATCGAGCGGTGCTGGTTCGAGTGGCAGATCGCGCAATTGGTGAAGAACAGCGCGCGGCCCTGGGCGATGGTGTCCATCGTCACGCCGGGGGCCTGGGCGGGCGGCTCGGGTGCGACCTCGAGCGGTGCGAGCAAGGGCGGCAACGGCACTGCGCCGCCATCGAGCTTGAACACCAGCAGTCGTCCGGCATTGCCGCGCTGGTAGGCGGCTGAATAGGGCGGGACATAGGGAAAGCCTCCGCCGCCCCAGGCCGCCATCACCGCGATATATTGCACCCCGCCAACCTTGTAGGTCATCGGCGCGGCCAGGATCGAAGTGCCGGTTTCGATGGTGCGCAGGATCTTGCCGGTCTTGGCCTCGCGGATCACCAGCTGGCCCGCAAGATTGCCGTGGATGAGGAGGCCGCTGGCCGTGGTCAGCACGCCGCCGCGATCCTGCCACCCGGCCATCGGCTGGGACCACACGGTCTTGCCGGTCAGCGGGTCGATCGCGCGCATGGTGGTGCCGCCCGGGTTCTTCAGCACTTCGGCCCACGCCGGCAATGCCTTCACCTGCGCCGCGACGGGCGGGGGCAGGGTGGCCAGCGCGGCTTCCAGCTGCGGGGTAAAGATCAGCGCGGCGGCGGTGTTCAGCCCCTTGGGCTTGTAGGGCTTGTCGCCCGGCGGCACGAACATCAGGTTGCCCATGTCCTGAATCGCGCCGAAGTAGAGGCCCGATGCCGGGTCATAGCTGGCCGGGTGCCAGTTGCGCGCGCCGGGGGTGCCGGGGAAGATTATCTTGGGGCCGTGGCTGAAATCGGCGGCCTCGTTGTCGATGATCGCCTCGCCGGTCCTGGGGTCGATCCCCTTGGCCCAGTTGACGCGGACGATCTTGTTGGCGCGCAGCAGCTTCCCGTCGCGGCGGTCGATCACATAGAGGAACCCGTTCTTGGGCGCATGAAGCACCACCGGACGTTCCTCGCCGTCGATCGTCATGCGGGTGAGGATCATCGGCGCGGTGGCGTCGTAGTCCCACTGGTCCTGCGGGCTTTCCTGGTAATACCACTTCATCCGGCCCGACTTCGCCTCGATCGCGACGATCGAGGAGACGAACAGGTTGTTGCCGCCCGAGGGCGAGCGGATGTCGAGGCTGTAGGGTTCGCCATTGCCGGTGCCGACCAGCACGAGCCCGGTTTCGGGGTCATAGTTGATCGCGTCCCACGGCCCGCCGCCCGCGCCCATGTCCCAGCGGCTGCGCGGATCCCAGGTCTTGACCGCCTCTTCCAGTTCCGGGTTGTCCTGCGGCCCCAGCTTGGGATCGCGCGGAACCACGTGGAAGCGCCAGACAAGCTTGCCGGTGGCAATGTCCCAGGCAGACACATCGCCGCGCGCGTCATAGTCTGCGCCGCCATTGCCGATCACCACCACGCTGCCGGCGACTTCGGGCGCACCGGTGGAATTGCCGCCGCGCGAATGGTCCTCGATCGTGTCGGCCTGCCAGGCGACCTTCCCGGTCTTGGCGTCGAGCGCATAGAGAATGCCGTCGAGCGCGGCGACGAACACCTTGCCGTTCGCTACCGCCACCCCCCGGTTGGCCATGTCGCAGCAGACCGTGCGGTTGACCTGCATGTCGACCTTGGGCTCGAACTTCCAGAGTTCCTTGCCGCTCGCCGCATCGAAGGCATAGGCGCGGCCCGCTACGCCCGAGGTGTACATCACCCCGTCCACGACTACCGGCGTCGCTTCGAGCACGCGGTTGGTGCCGAGTTGTGCCTCCCAAGCGAGGCCAAGCCGGCCGACGTTTTCAGCCGTGATGTCGGTCAACTGGGAATGGTGGGTCTTGCCCGCATCGCCGCCGGGATTGGTCCAGTTGTCGGCCGCCTCAGCCTGCTGGGGCGGGGCGGTTTCCTTTGGTCCGCAAGCGGCCAAGGCTAGGACGGCGAGAAGGGTAAGGCGCTTCAACATTACTGGCCGTCCCACGGGCTCTTCATGTGATAGGGCACGGTGATGAAGTTTGCCTCGATCTGGCGGATCATGCCGCCGTCGATGCGGAACAGTTCCGATAGGTAGAAGCTGTGCGGATAGCGGATCGGCGATTGCACGGTGCGCCCGTCGGTCAGCTGGTATTCCTTGATCCGCCCGCAATGGTCGATGAAGCCGAACGCCATCACGATCCCGCGTTCCTCGTCCACCAGCGGAAAGCGGCGGCCGCGCAGACGGTCATCATAGCGGTAGTTGCCCGCGCGGAACTGCTCTTCGCAGCCCAGCGCCGCGACCGGCACGACATAGGCGAATTCCGGATTGCGAGTGGTCTGTACGCCGTTTTCCACGCGGTCGCATTCCGGGTGGAACTTGGTGCGGATCGTCCCGTCGTTTTGCTGGAGCGTGGAGAAATAGCCGTCCGCCAGCGCGATCATTTCCTCGCGCGGGGTCGGCGCCTCGGCCAGCGAATTCATGATCGGCTTGTCCCAGAAGCGCGGGTTCAGGAACTTGATCCCGCTGTCCGACTGGCGCACGACGATGCTTTCCGCCTCTTCGATCGCACCATCGGCGGCTACCTTGAGGCGCAGGGCAAAGCCCGATTCCTCGGTATGTTCGTGCGTCACGCCAAAAAAGCCGACCTGGCCGGTGCGGGTATCGGCAAAGCGCAGGTCATAGTCGCCCAGCCGGTCGATCGTGCCCCACAGGCCGTCGCCGGGTTCCAGCATGACGTTGTTTTCGCTGGTCCTGGCGTCTGCGGCCCAGCTCAGGCGCTGCGGCGCGCGGGCCTGCAAGGCGGCGAGGTAATCATCGAGTACGGCGTAAAGCCCTGCGCGGTCCATATGCTCTCCCAATCGGACTTTACGCCCTCTTCGCGCTCAGGCATATCTTACCAATTGTTATAAAGACAAGAGGGGAGTTCGGATGAGCCGCACCGCGCAGGAACAGGCCAATCTCGATCTGGTGCTGGCGATGTACCGCGACGTGCTGATGCCGATGGATAGCGCCCGCGTGGATGACTACATCGCGCCAGGCTATATCCAGCATTCCTCGCTGGCCGCGCCGACGGTGCAGGCGCTGAAAGACTTCCTCGATTTCGTGAAGGCCCAGTCGCCCGAAGGCACCCACAATCTGAAGCGCGCCTTTGTCGATGGCGATCACGTGATCGTCCACCACCACGTGATCCGCCATGCGGGCGATCCGGGGCTGGCGGTGGTCGACATCTTCCGTGTCGAAGGCGGCAAGATCGTGGAACACTGGGATGTGTTGCAGGACGTGCCCGAAAATCCCGTCAACCCGCTGCCGATGTTCTGAAGGAGACTTGCCGATGCGTGCCCCGATCCTTGCCGTGCTATTCGCCGCCGCGCTGCTGCCCCAGTCGGCTCAGGCCGAAACCTGCCAGCTGACGCCCAAGCAGGTCGCCACCCAGTTCATGACCCGGTTCTATGAGCAGAAGGACGTGCGCGGCGCCTTCGAAACCTGGGTCGATCCCGGCTATATCCAGCACAACCGATGGCGGCGACCGGGCGCGATGCGGCCATCGGCTTTCTCGAACCGTTCTTCGCCAGCCATCCCGGCATCCATTATGAAATCAAGCGGGTGATCGCGGACGGCAACCTCGTGGCGGTACACAGCTGGGGCCGCTTTTCCGAAACCGACCGGGGCGTGGCCGTGGTCGATATCCTGCGGATCGAGGGTTGCCGGGTGATGGAGCACTGGGATGTGGTCCAGCCGGTGCCGGAAAAGGCCGCCAACACCAACGGGATGTTCTGATGCGCTTTGATGGCAAATGCGTGGTCGTGCTGGGCGGCAACGCCGGGATCGGCCTTGCCGCCGCGCGGACGTTCCGCGCCGAAGGGGCCAAGCTCGCGCTGACCGGGCGCAATGCGGCAACGCTGTCTGCCGCCGCCGAAGAGGTGGAAGGCCTCGGCATCGTCAGCGACATGGGCGATGTCGCGCAGACCGACGCCGCCATGGCCGAAATCGCCGAGGCGCTGGGCGGGATCGACGTGCTGTTTGTCAACGCCGGGGTCGGCGGCTTCGCGCCGGTGCCAGATGTGACCGAAGAATTCTGGGACGGCATCCACCAGGTCAACCTGCGCGGCGCGTTCTTCGCCATGCAGCGCGCCCTGCCGCTGATGCGCGATGGCGGGTCGATTGTCGTCACCGGCTCGATCGGTTCGGTCGCGGCTGTGCCGGGTAATGTGGCCTATGCCGCCGCCAAGGCGGGCCTGCGCGCGGCGGTGCGGATCTTGGCCAAGGAACTGCTGCCGCGCCGGATCCGGGTCAACATGGTCAGCCCCGGTCCGACCGACACAGAGATTTTCAAGCGCGATGCCAGCGAGGCCGAAATCGCCGGCATGCGCGAAATGATGGCTGGCGTGGTGCCGATCGGCCGAATGGGTACCAGCGAAGAAGTGGCCAGCGCCGTGCTGTTCCTCGCCAGCGCCGAGGCGGCCTTCATCAACGGCGTCGATCTCTACGTCGACGGCGGCTGCATCGAACTGGGGTGAACCCTCCCCCGCGAAGGGGAGGGCGCGCCGTTACAGGATGAAGTGATCTCCCGCCGCGCGGATCGTGATGTCGCCGATCGAGACACCCCAAGGCTGGTCGATGGCGTGGACGATGGCGTCCGCGATGTGTTCCGGGGCGAGGCTGGCATAGTCGATGTTGGCGGGATCAAGCCGTTCGGCCGGGAACGTGCCGTCGGCCATGCCGGCGACCATTTCCATGAATTCCCCGGTATTCTGGCCGAGAATGCCGACGCTGGCAGCCTGGTTGACCACGGTGCCGCCAAGGCCGGTGGCGGGAACGCCGGTCGGCTTGACGATCGTGACCTTGACCTTGCCGCGCGATTCCACGCGGAAGCTTTCCGACAGGAAGTTCACCGCCGCCTTCGACGCGCCGTAAACCGCCGCACCGGTCACCGGAAAATTGCCATAGATCGACGAGACGTTGATCACGTGCCCGCGTCCGGCGGCGATCATCGTGTCGTGGGCGGCGACCATGCCGTTCAGCACGCCCTTGATGTTGATGTCGATGCAGCGCTCCCACGCGCCATAGGCGGCTTCGTGATCGGCGATGAATGCCAGCGGCATGATGCCCGCGTTGTTGAGCATCACGTCGACCGCGCCGTAGGCATCAAGCGCGGTGGCGACCAGCGCCTTGACCTGGGCCAGCTGGGTGACGTCGGTCGACACGGCCTGGGCCTGGCCCCCGGCGGCGCGGATTTCGGCGGCAACTTCCTCTGCCGCGGCCAGATTTATGTCCCCCAGCGTCACCTTCGCGCCGCGCGCGGCGGTCTTGAGCGCGACCAGGCGGCCAAAGCCCCCGCCTGCGCCGGTGATGACGATGGATTTGCCCGAAACGTGATCTGTCATGCTGTCCTCTCTTAGGCTTTGCGCCGACGTTACAGCTGCGCCGGCATCGCGTCGAGCAGCATGGTCTTGGTTTCGACATAGCCCCACAGGCCTTCCGGCCCGCCTTCGCGGCCGATGCCCGACTGTTTGTAGCCGCCGAACGGCAGGCCGAAATCCATGCGCAGGCCGTTCTGGCCGAACCCGCCGGTACGGATGCGGCGACCGATGGCATAGGCGGCCTCGGCGTCTTGCGTGAGGACCGAGCCGTTGAGGCCATAGTTCGATTCGTTCGCAATGCGGATCGCGTCTTCCTCGTCCTCGCAGGGGATCAGGCACAGCACGGGACCGAAGATTTCCTCCTGCGCGATGCGGCTCTGGTTATCGACATTGGCGAACAGCGTCGGCTCGATGAAATAGCCCTGGTTGAGGTGCTTGGGCCGCCCCCCGCCGCAGATAAGGTCGGCGGTCTGCTTGCCTTCCTCGATGTAGCTTTCGATCCGTTCGAGCTGGCGCTTCATCGCCACCGGGCCGAGCTGGGCGTTCGGATCGTCGGAATGGCCGATCACCACCTGGCTCATTTCGGCGGCAATCGCGGCGGCCAGTTCATCGTGGCGCGCTTTGGGCACGATTGCGCGGCTGAGCATGGCGCAGACCTGCCCGCTCATCATGTTGAGCGTGCCGGTGAGCAGCTTGGCGGCGGCTTCGGTGGGGAAATCGTCGCGGATGATCGCCGCGCTCTTGCCGCCGAGTTCCAGCGTATAGCGCGCAATGCGTGCCCCGCAGACCTGCGCGATGCGCTTGCCCGCGAGCGTCGATCCGGTGAAGCTGACCTTGTCGACCCCGTGGTTGTTCACCAGGTGATCGGCCGCCTCGCGGTGGCCGGGAACCAGGTTGACCACGCCCGCGGGAATACCCGCCGCCTCCGCCGCCTCGGCGATGATATAGGCTTCCAGCGGGGTTTCCGGGCTGGGCTTCATCACCACGGTGCAGCCGGTCAGCAGCGCATAGGCGACCTTGTTGGCCATGATCCCGAACGGCCCGTTCCACGGCGCGATGGCGGCGACGACGCCGACCGGTTCGTGCACCACGATCCCGGCGGCGGCGCCCATCGAGGCGCGCTGTTCGACGAACTGGAAGCTTTCGGCAAAGTTGGCGATCTGCGCGAGGCCCATCACCGAACCGCCGTGCATCGGCCCGGCAAAGCTGGCGAGGCCGCCCATCTGCGCGGTCCAGCAGGTGGCGAGTTCGGGCACGCGGGTTTCGAGGTGGGCCACCATCTTGCGGAACGCGGCAATGCGCTCTGCCGGGGGCGTGGCCGGCCAGGGACCATGGTCGAATGCCTTGCGCGCGGCGGCGACGGCGGCGTCCATATCGGCCTCGTCCGCCTCGGCGCAGGTCGCGATCACCGCTTCGGTGTTCGGCGAAATCATTTCAAGCTGGCGGCCGCTGTGCGGGAGGACCCACTGACCACCGATATAGAGCTTGTCGGGATGGGCGATGTTCACGCCTTCGGGCAGCATCCGGTACTCTCCCATTATCATAACAATTGTTAGAAAGTATAGCGCGCCCGCAGGGGCGGCGCAACGAAAAGGACCGCAACGAAAAGGGGCGACCGTTGCCGGCCGCCCCTTCGCGTATTCCCCACCTGGTTTATCAGGTCTGGGTCGATCAGAAGTCCTTCTTGACCGTGATCGCCCATTCACGCGGACGACCCACCTGCGAGTAGATCGTGCCCGAGAAGGCATAGACCGCCGCAAAGCGGAACGGGTTGTAGTACTTGTTGAACATGTTCTGGACTTCGAACGCGATCGACAGGTCTTCGTCGGCGTTCTTCCAGGTGATGCGGGCGTTGCCCAGGGTCACCGCCGGGAAGTAGTCGATCGGAGCACCGGCAGAGACGCGACCGGCACTGGTCTTGCCAGTGTAGGACAGGTCGAAGCGCGGCGTGATCGAGCCGGCCGAGCCGAAGTCGAACTTGTACTGGGCGTCAAAGCTCCACTTCCAGTCCGGCGTCACGATCGGGTCGGTGATCAGGATCGCATTGCCGACGCGCGGGTCGATGGTCGACCAGTTGCCATAGAGGTGGCTGAGCGAGGCATCGATGTCGAAGCCTTCCCACGGCGAGGCGAACATTTCGACTTCGAAGCCCTTGATCTTGCCGCTACCCGCGTTCTGGCGGGCGCCGCAGGGAGCCAGCGAGCCCAGCGAGGCGCAGCTGATCAGGGGAAGCTGGATGTCCTTGTAGTCGTTGAGGAAGGCCGCAATGTTCAGGCGCAGCTTGCGATCGAACAGGTCGGTCTTGAGGCCGGCTTCGTAAGCAGTAACGGTTTCCGGACCGAAGCTGCCGTTGAGCGCCTGGGCGGCGTCGAACGGACGGGCGGTCACGCCGCCGCCCTTGAAGCCGGTGCCGACCGTGACATAGGCCAGCACTTCGGGCGAGAAGCGATAGTCAGCCGAAATGCGCCAGTCCCACTTGCTGCCGTCATAGACGGCCTTCACGCCGTCGAGCGCGCCAAGGAAGGTCGAGACCGTGCCGTTGTAGTTCTTGCGAACGAAGGTGTAGTCCTTGTGTTCCTTGGTGTAGCGCAGACCGCCGGTCAGGGTCATGGCTTCGGTCGGGTGCAGGATCACGGTGCCGAAGGCCGCACGGCTGTCGGCGTTGACCGGGTCGTTGCCCATGAACTGGAAGTTCAGGCCCGGCGCGATGTAACGGATGTCCTGCCGGTGAAGTAGACCGACTTCTGGTCCGAATAGAACCCGCCGAGGGTGAACTCGGCCAGATCGCCGATCTTGCCGTTCAGGCGCAGTTCCTGGCTGAAGAACCAGAACGACAGGTCGTTGTAACCGCCGGCGGCCTTGGCCGGGTTGGCGGTGAAGTCATCGTCGGTGCCCCAGATCTGGCGATAGTCGCGATACGCGGTGATCGACTGGATGTTGAGCGAATCCGACAGGTCGAACTTGGCATTGGCCGAAACGCCCCAGCCATCGAACTTGGTACGGTTGGGCATGAAGTAGCCCTGGGCGACCTGGCCGCCAGCCGGCAGATAGAAGCTGGCATAGGTGCACCACTTGCCGCAGTTGAAATCGGCCATCGAAGGCGAAGTCTGCGTCACCACTTCGGCCGCGTTCGCACGGTCTTCATGGGTGTAGTCGGCGGTGATGGTGATATCCATGCCCGGCGTCGGGTTGAAGCGCAGCGAACCGCGCACGCCCGCGTAGTTCACTTCGCCGAGCTTCGACATTACGCAGTCCGAGCCCGAGCCCGGGAAACCGGTGATGCCATAGGTGTTGCCGGGGTGTGCACAGCCATAGTCGACCTGGTCGACATAGCCGTTCTGGTGCTTGTAGACGCCCGAAATGCGGCCATAGACGCCGTCAGCCAGCACGACGTTGGCCGAGGCGCGGAGGTCGGTGCGCTGGCGGCTGCCGTAGACTGCCTGGATCATGCCGCTGTTTTCGTCGGAAGGCTTCTTCGAAAACAGCTTGATCGCGCCGCCGATCGAGTTGCGGCCGGTCAGCGTGCCCTGCGGGCCGCGCAGGATTTCGACGCGTTCAAGGTCGAGCAGGTCGAAGATGCCGCCGGTCAGCGTGGCGTAGTAGACATCGTCGACATACATGCCGACGCCCGGTTCATAGGCCGGGTTGAAGTCGTACTGACCGATGCCGCGGATCGAGGCGCCGAGCGAGGAACCATAGGCGCCGCCCATCGCGTTCAGCGACACGTTCGGGGCCTGGGCCGCGATCTTGGAAAGATCCGTCTGGTTGCGCGATTCAAGCAGGCCGGCGTCGACCGCGGTGATCGACAGCGGGGTGTCCTGCAGCTTCTGTTCGCGGAACTGTGCGGTAACGACGATTTCGCGGCCGGCTTCGCCCTGATCGTCGGCGTTGTCCTGCGCGAAGGCGGGGGCGGCGATGCCCATCGCAATCGCCGATGCGCCAACGGCAAAGCCGAGGCGCGCAAGGTTAATCATGCCAGAATGCTTGGCCATCTTCCCTCTCCTGTTCTGGCCTCTAATGCGGGCCACTCCAAACCGATTGTCAGTGATACATACAAAATTTGTTTCTGCAATAGCCATCAATGACGCTACGTTCATCGCCCTTGAAGTGCGGCTTTTTTATCACGATTGTTATGAAGATACGCAATCCGGCCTTGCGCATGGAGTGGTGCAAGGCAATAGGCTCTGACCATGAGCGCTTCGCACAAACCGGCCAATCAGGCGGCCTTCGATCTGCTGATTCGATTGCTCAAGCTGGGCAGTTTCATCAACGTGCCGATGAAGGAGGGCGTTTGCGATCCCTCGGGCTTCAGCCAGATCGAACTCAAGGTGATGATGGCGCTCGCCGGTGAGGGCGATCTGGCCGGGCACGACCTGGTCGAAATCATGGGCGTGCCGGCCATGAACGTCAGCCGCGCGCTGGCGGTCCTGCGCGAACGCGGCCTGATCGAAGAGGCGAGCGATCCCGAAAATCGGCGCCGCCGTCCGGTCCGCCTGTCTCCGTCCGGGTGGGAGGCCTACAACCGGATGGTGCCGTCGATCGATGCCCTGGCAAGCGATCTGCTCGGCAAGTTGACCGAACGCCAGCAGCGCGAGTTTGCGGCGCTTTCGGACAAGGTCATCGCCGCGATGATCGCATGGACCGCCGCGCACCACGCAAATTCGTGAGCCTGCTGCCGGCGGGCGGGGGCGCCGGGGCGCTCCCCTTTCACCCGGCCTGGCTCAGGGCCACTTCTTCTGCAGCTTGGTGAAGTTTTCCACCACGAAAGCCGCGCCCAGCACAGGGTGGGCAAAGCTCATCGCCACTTCCTGGCGGTTCGGCCAGGTCGGGCGCCAGTCTTCCTCGGCCAGGATCACGTCGGGCCCGATCGGGTTGGCGGGGAAGCATTCGGCGGCAGGCTGAAGGTGCGCCACGGTGTGCGCCCAGCCGGTTTCATAGTCGGCCTGCCACTGCATCATGTAATTGAGGCGCTTGATCTTCCAGACGCCGTCTTCGCGCACGTAGTCGTTTTCATAGATGCCTGCCTCCCAGAACTGCTGGGGCATGCCTTCGGGGATGGCGTCCTTGATCGCATCGTGCCAGCCGCCCGCAAGGATGCCGCGGAAGCGGCCCTTGGCGGTCTTGCGATCGGGTGCCACGGTGATCACGTCCTGAAGCTGGAAATGGTCGAGCAGCAAGCCCTTGACCGGGCCGCGCTTGCCGCCGGTGAACAGGTTCTGGAACCAGGTGCCGTAAAGCCGCACGATCCCGGCATGGCCGCGGTATTCACCCGAAAGGAACACCACCGCGCCATCTTCGGAAAACAGCCCGGCAACCTCTTCGGGGCGGTTATAGTCGATGTAATAGCCATAGGCCATCTGCAGGCGGCGGATCGCGGCCTGGTCTTCCAGCTCGTTTACGCGGTTTTCCAGCGCAGCGAGCCGCGCGTCCAAATCAGCCATTTCGACTCTCCCAAAAACTTTGTATGTAACACTAACAATTGTTCGCGTTTTGGCGAGAGGGAAAATCGAGATGAGCGAATGGAATGGCCGCGTGGCCTTCATCACCGGCGGCGTTTCGGGGCTGGGGCTGGGCATTGCCCAGGCGTTCAGCGACGCGGGGATGCGCCTGGCGCTGTCCTATCGCAACGAGGAGTACCGGGCGCAGGCCGCCAAGTGGTTCGCCGATAACGGGCGCGAGGAACCGCTGTGGGTGAAGCTCGACGTGATGGACCGCGATGGCTGGGCCGCCGCCGCCGATGCGGTGGAGGCGCACTTCGGCGAGGTCCACGTGCTGTGCAACAATGCCGGCGTCAGCGTGTTCGGTGACACCGCCGAGGCCAGCCATGCCGATTTCGACTGGATCATGGGCGTCAATTTCGGCGGAGTGGTGAACGGGATCGTCGCCTTCCTGCCCAAGCTCAAAAAGGCTAGAGGCCGCCGCCACGTCACCAACATCGCCAGCATGGCGGCCTACCTCTCCGGCCCGCAGGCGGGGATCTATACCGCCAGCAAGTTCGCGGTGCGCGGCCTGACCGAATCGCTGCGCTACAACCTGGTGCCGCACGGGATCGGCTGCACGCTGGTCTGCCCGGCGCTGATCCGCACCAATGCCTGGGATTCGGCCTTCCGCCGCCCGGCCGAATTTGCCGGCAGCGGCTTTGGCGAGGTCAACCGGGCCGAGCTCGAACAGTTCGGCACGGCGTTTCAGGCCGGGATGGACCCGCACGAAGCCGGGACCAAGATCGTCGCGGGGATGAGCGCCGGGCAGGGCCTGGTCTTCACCCACCCCGAATTCGCCGAGGACTTCAAGGCGATCTACGAGGAAAGCCTGGCCGCCCTGCCGGACGAGGTTGCCCCGCCCGAACGCCTCGAGGTTGAGCGGATACGGCGCGAGGCCAACAAGGCCGCGCTGGCGGGCAAGACCATCAGCATCAACGACCTGACCTAGACACCTGTCTGCACGCGGCTATTCTCCTCCCTCAATCGGGAGAACAGCCATGTGCGATGAATTCACCGCGAGTGAAGAAGAAGCCGCGCTCGCGGCCAAGGGCGTGAGCCGCCGCGAATTTGCAGCGATCGGCGCGGCGGGCGTGCTGGCGGCCTGCACCGGCGGCACCAGCGAGGCCAAGGGCAAGTCCGCGCTCAAGGAAGCGGCCGTCACATTCGCGACGCCTGACGGCACGGCGGATGGCTTCTTCGTTCATCCGGCCAAGGGCAAGCACCCCGGCGTGCTGCTGTGGCCCGATATCGCGGGGCTGCGCGATGCTTATAAGGAAATGGCGCGGCGGCTGGCTGGCGAAGGCTATGCGGTGCTGGTGATCAACCACTATTATCGCTCCAGCCCGGCACCGATCATGGCGAGCATGGCGGAATGGCGAACGCCCGAGGGGCAGGCCAAGCTCAAGCCGATGATTGCGGCGCTCAGCCCTGCCGGGACCACCAGCGATGCCAAGGCGGCGATTGCTTTCCTTGACGCGCAGAAGGCGGTCGATACCAAGCGCGGGATCGGCACCCAGGGCTATTGCATGGGCGGGCCCTATACCGTGCGCACGGCGGCTGCCATGCCGGATCGGGTTCGCGCCGCGGCCTCGTTCCACGGCGGCGGGCTGGTGACCGACGCGCCCGACAGCCCGCACCGCCTGCTGGCCAGCACCAAGGCGAGCTTCCTCTTCGCGATTGCCCGCAACGACGATGCCCGTGCGCCGGGTGACAAGGATGCGCTGCGCGAAGCCGCCAAGGCGGCGGGGCGGCCCGCCGAGATCGAGGTTTACAACGCCGACCACGGCTGGTGCACGCTGGACGCGCCGGTTTACGACAAGGCCGAGGCGGAACGCGCCTGGGGCCGGATGCTGGCGCTCTACAAGGCGCTGTAGGTCAGGCCCACCAGAAGCAGGTCGCGCGCATTTCGATGGAGATGCGCGGCGGTGCGTCGACCGGGGCCAGCGGATCGTCGAAGGCGACGTGGGGCACGCAGTGCGCGCGCGCCGGATCGCTGTCGTTGGTCTTGAACAGCACCGCCTCGTCCGCTGACAGGTCCGGATAGAAATACCACTGGTGCTGCGGGGCATGGGCCACGACCCAGCTTTCGAAGCTCCATTCCGGCGCGCCGTTTGGAGGATCGAAGATCGCGTCGGCCACGATCAGGTCTTGCGGCGCGAAACTGCGCGCATCGCAGAAGGCCAGCGGCACGTCCTGCGGGGCCGGGCTGAGCGCGCGCCACAGGTTGTAGGCGGCGCAGCGCTTGAACGCGCGGCCATTCGCGCCGCGCCGCGCAAACTCGGCGGCGGTTTCATCGTTGATGTCGATATGGGCAAAGCGCGCGGGGTGCGAATTGTCGCTCGATCCCGCCTTGCCGCTCTTTTCCGAGAACCGCAGGATACCGGGGGCATTGACCTGCACTTCGTCGGCGCCGGTGATCTGCTTGATGAGGTCCGCAACTTCGGCGCGGTGGATTGCGGCAAGCGCCTCGCGGTCGGTCCAGTCGGTGATCGCGGACTTGTGGCGGACCAACTGGAAGCCCTCGCGATCGACATGCGCGTCCAGTGCGCGGGCATCGTGCACCGGCATGGGGTGAAGTTCGACCGGAACCCGGTCCTTCTCATGCGCATTGGCATAGTAGAAGGGCCGGGTGCCGTCGCTGGCAACATAGGCGATCTGGGCAATCCGCTGGGTCATCGCACTATCTTGCCTTTCCGGGGTTACTTGACCTTGCTGGTGTCGAAGGTGCCAAGGCCGGGCTTGAAGCTCTTTTCGTCAAGGAACTGACGGGTCGCTTCCTTGCGGGCCGCAGCACCGCCGAAGCTGTGCAGGGCTTCCTGGGCGCGGATCTGGTATTCGAGGCCATTGTCATAGGTCATGTCGACCATCCGGCGCATGGTCCACTTGGTGGCGCGCAAGGCATGGGTGTCCTTCTTCTTGAGCGCGTTGGCGATTTCGAGCACGCGGTCCTTCAGGCGCTCGGCCGGGACGGCTTCGGTCACCAGACCCTGTTCCTCGGCCTGCTTGCCCGACAGGTTTTCACCCATCATCGCGTGGTACATCGCCTTGCGGAACGGCATCAGTTCCTGCGCGACCTTGGACGCGCCGCCGCCGGGCAGGATGCCCCAGTTGATTTCCGACAGGCCGAACTGCGCGTCTTCCGAAGCAATCGCGATGTCGCAGCCGAACAGCGGGCCATAGCCGCCGCCAAAGCACCAGCCGTTGATCATCGCGATGGTCGGCTTTTCATACCAGCGCAGGCGTTCGAACCAGCCATAGCTTTCGCGCTGCGACTTGCGGATCGCCCACAGGCCCTGTTCCTCGGTTTCGCGGAAGTATTCCTTGAGGTCCATGCCCGCGGTCCAGGCATCGCCCTCGCCGGTCAGCACCAGCACCTTCACGTCGTCGCGGAATTCCAGTTCTTCCAGCACCTGCTTCATGCGGCGGTTGAGCTTGGGGCTCATGCAGTTGCGCTTTTCGGGGCGATTGAACGAGACCCAGGCGATGTCGTCCTCGACAGTGAAGGCAACGGTATCTTCTTCGGCGCGATCGGCAGCCATGATGGTAATCCTCTGCTTTGAATGGAGTTAGATCGGAAAATGTCCGGGCTGGGTTTCGACGGTGATCCAGCGGGTTTCGGTGAAGCTGTCGATGCCCTGCTTGCCGCCGAAGCGGCCATAGCCCGAAGCTCCGACGCCGCCGAAGGGCATCTGGGC
>NZ_JAYSBK010000024.1:0-34785 GCF_041915465.1 Novosphingobium sp.
GTGGTGGTAGTCACCCGCAACCTCGGCATGACCGTGGCCCAGACCACGGCCCTGCGCGTGAAGATGCGTGAAGCAGG
The DNA here is from genome assembly GCF_041915465.1 of Novosphingobium sp. Classification (GTDB taxonomy): domain Bacteria; phylum Pseudomonadota; class Alphaproteobacteria; order Sphingomonadales; family Sphingomonadaceae; genus Novosphingobium. Next base: position 78 of record NZ_JAYSBK010000024.1, read on the forward strand.
TGCGTCGTTCAAGGTTTCCAAGAACAGTCTTGCCAAGCTGGCCATCGCGGACACGGACTATGCCGGGATCGGTGACATGCTCACCGGTCCGGTGGCGCTGGCGACTTCGGTCGATCCGGTCGCCGCGGCAAAGATCGCTGTCGAATTCGCCAAGACCAACGACAAGCTCGAAATCGTTGGCGGCGCGATGGGTTCGCAGGTGCTCGATGCCGATGGGATCAAGGCGCTCGCCTCGATGCCTTCGCTCGACGAACTGCGCGCCAAGCTTATCGGCCTCGTCCAGGCACCGGCGACCAAGATCGCCCAGGTTGTCGTGGCCCCGGCTGGCAAGCTCGCCCGCGTCTTTGGTGCCTACGCCAAGGAAGCCGCATAAGACTGATCAAGCGTTATGCCGGACAAGACCCTTCAAGCCGAAGCGTCCGGCATCCATCAATTTGTGGAGTGAAACATCATGGCTGATATCGCCAAGCTCGTTGAAGAACTTTCGAAGCTGACCGTCCTCGAAGCTGCTGACCTCGCCAAGGCTCTTGAAGAAGCCTGGGGCGTGTCGGCTGCTGCCGCTGTTGCCGTGGCCGCCCCGGCCGCTGGTGGCGCTGCCGCTGAAGCTGTCGAAGAAAAGACCGAATTCGACGTCATCCTGACCTCGGACGGCGGCAACAAGATCGCCGTCATCAAGGAAGTCCGCGCGATCACTTCGCTCGGCCTGACCGAAGCCAAGGCGCTGGTCGAAGCCGCTCCGAAGGCGATCAAGGAAGGCGTGTCGAAGGCCGAAGCCGAAGACATCAAGACCAAGGTCGAAGCCGCTGGCGGCAAGGTCGAAGTCAAGTAAGCTTCGTTCAGCGAAGTTTGCATGCTGTTCAGGAAAGGGCGGTCCTGCGGGGCCGCCCTTTTCGTATCTGCGCTCCGTGCCGGCGCGGTGCAGGGCAATGAAAAGGGGCCGGAACTCGCGTTCCGGCCCCTCAGTGCGACCCCCGAAGGGGCTCTGGTTATTGCGTTGGCGCTTACTTCAGCGTCTTGAGGTATTCGATCACGGCCTTGCGCGCAGCCGGATCGCTCAGCCCGGCAAAGGTCATCTTGGTGCCGGGCACGACCTTCATCGGTGCGGTCAGGTACTTGTCCAGCGTGGCGTCATCCCAGGTCAGGTTGGCGTTCTTCATCGCGTCGCTGAACGCATAGCCGGCGATTTCACCCGACTTGGTGCCATAGACCCCTGCCAGGCTCGGCCCGACGCCCATTTTGCCCTTTTCCGTCGAATGGCAGGCAGCGCATTGCGCAAACGCCGCAGGCTTGCCGCCCGCATCGGCAGTCGTCGCCGAGGCGGCAGGCGTCTCGGCCGGCGTCGCGGCCGCAGCAGAGCCGCTGTCAGCGGCGGCATCGTCCTTGGGTGCGCCGCAGGCGGCCAGACCAAGCGCCAGAGCAAGCGCTACAGCCGTCTTTGCCGAAACTCGCATTTCAGTCTCCTTCAAAACCCATCACGCCCGCCCCGCGGCCACGATTCGAATATAAGCAACTGCTGATATGCATAATCGGTTGTTGATGAAAGTGAAAATGCTGCAGCAGCCGTTGCACGAAGCGCACGGTTGCCCGCCGATTTCAAGTGCGCTGCGGCGAAACGCTTTCGCTGTCCCCACCAAACGCCTATCCGGGCCGGCCGATGGCCGAAACCGACCGCCTTTCGCCCCTGCGCATCGAGCTGCGCGAGACCTTGCTGCTGGCGGGGCCGCTGGCGGCTGCCAACCTGCTGCAGATGCTGGTCCACGCGGTCGACATGATCTTCGTCGCGCGGCTGGGCGAACAGGCACTGGCCGCGTCGAGCGTTTCGCTGGCCGTCTTTGGGCTTACCATGTGGTGCCTGTCCGGCCTGACCGGAGCTTCTGGCGCGCTGATTGCCGCCGAACTGGGGCGGCGCTCCCACGCCGTGCGCGAGGTGCGCCGCTCGGTGCGGATGGCGCTGTGGCTGGCGATTGGCACGGGCCTTGGCGGCATGATGATTTCCGCGCTGGGCGAGCCGATCCTGCTGGCTGCCGGACAGGATCCGGCGGTCGCCGCGCGCGCGGGCAGTTTCATGCGCGTGCTGCTCTGGGCGATGATCCCGATGATCGCGGCCAGCGTGCTGCGCAACTTCGTGTCGGCGCTGGGACGCCCGGTGTTCGCGACGGCGATCACCGCGCTGGCGATCGTGGTCAACTTGTTGGGCAACTGGGTATTCGTGTTCGGCAACCTTGGTGCGCCCGCACTGGGCCTTGAAGGTTCCGCCGTTTCGAGCGTGCTGACCTCGCTCGCCATGCTGGCGGCCTATGTCCTGGCGATCCGGGCCGACCGGAGACTGCGACGCTATCGCATTTTCGGCCGCTGGTGGCGGCCCGAATGGCAGCGCCTTGGCGAAATCGTGCGCCTTGGCACTCCGATCGCGCTCACCATTCTTGCCGAAGCGGGCCTGTTCAGCGGCGCGGCGCTGCTGATGGGACGGATCGGCGAGGCGGAACTGGCCGGGCACTCGGTCGCATTGCAGGTCGCCTCGCTGGCCTTCCAGATCCCGTTCGGAATCGGCCAGGCGGCGACGATCCGGGTTGGCTACCATTTCGGTGCGGGCAACCGCGCCGCGATCGGTCACGCGGGCTGGGCGGCGCTCACCCTGGCGCTGTGCTTCATGGTCCTGACCGCAGGCTTGATGCTGTTTGCCCCGCGCACGGTGCTCAGCTTCTATCTCGATCCTGCCGCCCCGCAGAACGCCGCGCTGGTCGGCTTCGCGGTGCAGTACATGATGGTTGCCGCCGCCTTCCAGCTGTTCGACGGCGCCCAGGCGGTGATGGCGGGGGCGCTGCGCGGCCTGCAGGACACCCGCATGCCGATGGCGATGGCGCTGTTCGGGTACTGGGTGGCGGGCTTTGGGGTGTGCCTCTGGCTGGGTTTCCGGACTCCGCTGGCCGGCCTTGGCGTGTGGATCGGGCTGGCGGTCGGCCTGGTCGTGGTCGCCGCGCTGCTCACCTCGCGCTGGACCGCCCGAGAGCGGCTGGGGCTGCTGCCGAACTGAGCGGCATATTTTTTTCATCGGGGTCCGCTTGACGGCCCAAGGTCACGCACCCATATGCGCCCCGCTGGCACTCTCCATGGGGGAGTGCCAATCCGCATCCTAATTGCTTGAACTGACAGAGAGAGGGAACATACCCATGTCATTCCGTCCGTTGCACGACCGAGTGCTCGTACGCCGCGTCGAAGCCGAGGAAAAGACCGCCGGCGGCATCATCATCCCCGACAGCGCCAAGGAAAAGCCGGCTGAAGGCGAAATCGTCGCCGTCGGTTCGGGCGCCCGCGCCGAAAACGGCACCATCACCCCGATGGACGTCAAGGTCGGCGACCGCGTCCTGTTCGGCAAGTGGTCGGGCACCGAAGTGAAGGTGAACGGCGAAGACCTGCTCATCATGAAGGAAAGCGACATCCTCGGCGTGATCGGCTGAGCGAAGTCCATCCTGACAACAACCCAATTCAAAGGAATCTGAAATGGCTGCCAAGGACGTGAAATTCGGTCGCGACGCCCGCGAACGCATCCTCGCCGGTGTCGACATTCTCGCCAACGCCGTGAAGGTGACGCTGGGCCCCAAGGGCCGCAACGTCGTCATCGACAAGAGCTTCGGCGCTCCCCGCATCACCAAGGACGGTGTTTCGGTCGCCAAGGAAATCGAACTCAAGGACAAGTTCGAGAACATGGGCGCCCAGATGCTGCGCGAAGTGGCCTCGAAGGCCAACGACGCTGCGGGTGACGGCACCACCACCGCCACCGTGCTGGCCCAGGCCATCGTGCGCGAAGGCATGACCTCGGTCGCCGCCGGGATGAACCCGATGGACCTCAAGCGCGGTATCGACATCGCGGTTGCCATGGTCGTCGAAGACCTCAAGGCCCGTTCGACCCCGGTCGCCGGTTCCTCGGAAATCGCCCAGGTCGGCATCATTTCGGCCAACGGCGACCGTGAAGTCGGCGAAAAGATCGCCGAAGCCATGGAAAAGGTCGGCAAGGAAGGCGTGATCACCGTGGAAGAGGCCAAGGGCCTCGAATTCGAACTCGATGTCGTCGAAGGCATGCAGTTCGACCGCGGCTACCTGTCGCCCTACTTCATCACCAACCCGGAAAAGATGACGGTCGAACTCGATAACCCGTACATCCTGATCCACGAAAAGAAGCTGTCGAACCTGCAGTCGATGCTGCCGGTGCTCGAAGCGGTGGTGCAGTCGGGCCGTCCGCTGCTGATCATCGCCGAAGACATCGAAGGCGAAGCGCTGGCGACCCTCGTGGTCAACAAGCTGCGCGGCGGCCTCAAGGTTGCAGCCGTGAAGGCTCCGGGCTTCGGCGATCGCCGCAAGGCCATGCTGCAGGACATCGCGATCCTCACCAAGGGTGAAATGATCAGCGAAGACCTCGGCATCAAGCTGGAATCGGTCACGCTGGGCATGCTCGGCCAGGCCAAGAAGGTCTCGATCGACAAGGACAACACCACCATCGTTGACGGCGCCGGTTCGGCTGACGAAATCAAGGCCCGCGTCGAACAGATCCGCGCCCAGATCGAAGTCACCACCAGCGACTACGACCGTGAAAAGCTGCAGGAACGCCTGGCCAAGCTGGCTGGCGGTGTTGCCGTGATCAAGGTTGGCGGTGCGACCGAAGTCGAAGTGAAGGAACGCAAGGACCGCGTCGACGACGCCCTCCACGCGACCCGCGCCGCGGTTGAAGAAGGCATCGTCCCCGGCGGCGGCACGGCGCTGCTCTATGCGACCAAGTCGCTCGCTGGCCTCAAGGGCGCCAACGACGACCAGACCAAGGGCATCGACATCGTCCGCAAGGCGATCACCGCCCCGCTCAAGCAGATTGCCGAAAATGCCGGCCACGATGGCGCGGTCGTTTCGGGCAACCTGCTGCGCGAAAACGACGAGAACCAGGGCTTCAACGCCGCGACCGACACCTATGAAAACCTCAAGGCTGCCGGCGTGATCGACCCGACCAAGGTCGTGCGCACCGCTCTGCAGGACGCTGCCTCGGTTGCTGGTCTGCTGATCACCACCGAAGCCGCGATCTCGGAACGCGCCGACGACAAGCCCGCGATGCCCCCGATGGGTGGCGGCATGGGCGGCATGGGCGACATGGGCTTCTAAGTCGCTCGGCGAGCGACACGGGCTTCTAACCAAGCCCGGGCGCTCAGCCACAGGAAATGCGCGGCCGGAGGGAGCAATCCTTCCGGCCCTTTCCTTTTTTCTTGGGACAAATCCCGATCGAATCACTCGCGCCGCATAGTGAGAAAAACGCAACTGTTGTTGCGCTGAACGCAATTGCTTGCGGTTCGCAAAGGCCTAATGGCGCCGCCTTCCCCCACGTGCCATGGAAAGGCGCGACACGATGAGTGCTGCTGAAACCGGCGGAGCTGACGCCGAAGCAAGTATTCCCGGCCAGGATGGCCATGCTTCCAACCACGCCTTGCTGCCCCTGACGATCGGCGCGATCGGCGTCGTCTTTGGCGATATCGGCACCAGCCCGCTCTATGCCTTTCGCGAGGCGCTGGCGCAGGCCGCATCCGACGGCCTGTTCCAGGAAGAGATCATCGGGGTGATGAGCCTGGCGCTGTGGGCGCTGATCGTGGTCGTTACCTTGAAGTATGTGCTGTTTCTGATGCGCGCCGACAACGATGGCGAAGGCGGGGTGCTGGCTTTATTGGCACTGGCGCAGCGCGGAACCACCCGGCGCGGCGGATTGGTGCTGGCGCTGGGCGCAATCGGGGCGGCGCTATTCTATGGCGACGCGGTAATCACGCCCTCGCTTTCGGTGCTCTCGGCGGTGGAAGGGCTCAAGTCCCTGCCCGGCGCCGGGGCGCTGTTTACCGAGCAACGGATCGTCGTGATCAGCCTTGCGATCCTGCTGGCGCTGTTCGCGATCCAGTCACGCGGGACGGCGCTGGTCTCGAAGCTGTTCGGGCCGGTCTGCGTGGTCTGGTTCCTTGCGCTGGCCTGGCTGGGGCTGATTCACATTTCCGATGAGCCGGAAATTCTGGTTGCCTTCCTGCCCTGGCACGCGGTCGGCTTCGTTGCCACGCATGGGGTACTTGGGCTGTTCGTGCTGGGCGCGGTGTTCCTCACCGTGACCGGGGCCGAAGCACTGACCGCCGACATGGGGCACTTCGGGAAAAAGCCGATCCGCCTGGCCTGGCTCGCGCTGGTCTGCCCCGCGCTAATGCTCAATTACCTCGGGCAGGGCGCCTTCGCGATGAAGGTGCTGGAAATGGCCAACCTTCAGGGCAAGCCCTTCGTCAATCTCGACTGGTTCTTCTTGATGATCCCCGATGGCGCGCGTCTGCCGATGGTGCTGCTCGCCACGCTGGCGACGATCATCGCCAGCCAGGCGGTCATCACCGGCGCATTCTCGCTGACCCAGCAGGCGATCCAGCTTGGCCTCCTGCCGCGGCTAGCGATCCGCCAGACCTCGGCCGGGCATGCCGGGCAGATCTATATGCCGATTATCAACTGGCTGGTCCTGCTCGGCGTGGTGGTGCTAACCCTAGGCTTTCGCAATTCGAGTGCGATGGCCGCGGCCTATGGCATTGCGGTTACCGGCACGATGGTGATCACCTGCTGCCTGGCCTTTATCGTCACGCGGCGGCGCTGGGGCTGGAGCCTGCCGGCCAGCCTTGCCGTGATCGTGCCCTTCATCACAATCGACCTGATCTTCTTCGGCGCCAACATCCTGCGCGTGGTGGAAGGCGGCTGGGTGCCGTTGGTGATCGCCAGCGGGGTGATGTTGATAATCTGGACGTGGGTGCGCGGTCGGCGCGTCGTAGCCGTGCTTGAAGGGGACGGGGCTGTTCCGCTCGTCGAAATGGCCAGTGCGCTTGCGCACCGCCCGCCGCGCCGCGTCGCCGGGACTGCGATCTACCTTACCGCGCGCAACGACCTCACGCCCACCGCGCTGCTTCACAACCTCAAGCACAACCGCGTGCTGCACCAGCACAACTTCATCGCCACCGTTAAGATCCTGCAGCGTCCATACTGCGATCCGGACGAGCGGCTGCAGATTGTGCGGATCGACGACAACTTTGCCCGGCTTGAGCTGCGCTATGGGTTTATGGAGCAGCCCGACCTCCATGCCGAGCTGCTGCGTCACCAGGCGCAGGTCCCGGGGGCCAAGCAGGCGAGCTTCTTCATCGGGCGCAACAGCTTCTCGCGTTCTGCCGACGAAGGCATGCCCACATGGCAGGTGGTGCTGTTCATCGCGCTCTACCGCAACGCCGCCGACCCGACCGACTATTACAATATTCCGCCTGGCCGGGTGATCGAACTGGGCGCGCAGTACGCAATCTGAGCCGCTTTGCCCGCCTGGGGTATACCCTTAGCTCGATTGCCCGCGCATAAAAGGCGGCTCGTCGCGTCGCGGTTTGAGCTCGAATCCCGCCGCGTTAACAAACTTAAAACCATAAATGGGTAAAAGCCTGGATCGTGACTGCTGGTATCTTCACACGCCTGATGGGGCTGGTAGCCCTCGCCGGAACGGTGCTTGCACCGGTCGCCGCGGCCCGTGCGGATACGCTTGAACTTGATTTCGACCAGACTTTCGGCACCGAACTGCGCGCGCCGCGCCAGCTTCCCCCCACACCTTCCGCCTTTGTCGCCAAGCCTGCTGCACGGGCACCGCAAGATGGCTTCGAGGCCCAACTGTTCTCGCTCGCCGATGCGGGGCAAGGTCGGATCGGGGTTGCCGCGCTGGACCTGACGACCGGTCGTTCGGTTGCGGTGCTGGGCGATCAGCCTTTCCCGATGGCCTCGACCAGCAAGATCGCAATCGTCGCGACCTTCCTCGATGGGGTCGACAAGGGCAAGTGGAAGCTGACCGACAAGTTTCCGCTGATGATGCCCGTGGCCTCGCCCAAGTTTGCCGGGGCCAAGGCCCCGGTCCGTCCCGGCCAGCTGCTGCCCGCCTCGACCCTGATCGAGCTGGCGATTACCCGCAGCAACAATCATGCAACCGACGCGCTGCTCGCGGCGGTCGGTGGCCCTCCGGCGGTCAATCGCTGGCTCAAGACCACCGGGATCAAGGGCATTCGGCTCGACCGTGATATTGCCACCCTGGTGCGCGATGACGGTGAATTCGATCCTGCCCGCACCGTCGACCCGCGCGACAGCGCGACCCCGATGGCCATGATCGACTTGCTGACCGGGCTCTACCAAGGCCTGTGGCTCAGCCCGTCGAGCCGCGAAGTGCTGATCGGCGCGATGGAGCGCTGCGTGACCGGCCGACACCGCATCCGCGCCGGCGTGCCGGAAGGCACGGTGGTGGCCCACAAGACCGGCACGCTCAACAATACCGCCAGCGACGTTGGTTTCATCCACACGCCCGATGGCCACGTTATCGCGGTGGCGATCTATGTCACCGGCCAGGGCGGTAAAGCCAACCGCGATGCGCGCATCGCCTCGATCACCCGCGTGATCTTCGATGGCTACCAGACCGAAAGTTCAAGCGTGCGCCGCACCGCCTCTCGCTGAACATTTGGGCGCTGAACTTTCAATAATTCGGACGCGGGTCTAAGGCGCGCGATATGACTGATCCTCAGCAACCCCGCCGCATGACCAAGCAGGGCCATCCCCACGCGCTGGCCGCCCGCCAGCGCAAGCGTGCCGATGCGGCGGCAATCGGGGTGGACGAGGACTATATCGACAGCTTCGTCGAGGCCTTCTACGCCCGGATTCGCGACGACGCGCTGCTCGGTCCGATCTTTGCCGAGCGGATTGCCGACTGGGGCCCGCACCTTGCCCGGATGAAGGCGTTCTGGCGTTCGGTGCTGCTCAACAGCGGCGAATATTCGGGCAACCCGATGCGGATGCACCACGGCATTCCGGGGCTGGAAGAGGCGCACTTCGTCCATTGGCTGGAGCTGTTCTACGCCACCTTGCACGAACTGGGGAAAACCGCCGAAGCGCGCGGCGAAGTGGGCGGGCGCGCGCGGATGATCGCCGACAGCCTGCTTACGGGAATTGCAATGCAGCGAACCGGCGATCTGTCCGCCGCTCGGGCCGGACAGAACTTGCCCCGCATCGCCTGAGCGACACGGGGCAGAACGTTCCAGGCCTGGCAGCCGAAGCCTTTCGGCCCATACCTTTCGGCAGGACTTACTTGGCGAACAGCGCCCTACTTCGTGAAAAGGGCTTTTCGCGGACCGAGGTAGCCGAACAGGTAGGCGCCGACCTTGCGCATCTGGATCTCTTCCGCGCCCTCGGTGATCCGGTAGCGGCGGTGGTGGCGATAGATGTGCTCGAACGGCTTGTGCCGCGAATAGCCGATCCCGCCATGGACCTGCATCGCCCGGTCGGCGGCTTCGCAGACCAGCCGGTTGGCGTAGTAGTTGCACATCGAGATCTTGTCGGACAGCTTGTGTTCGACTTCCTTGTGCTCGATCTGGTCCATTTCCCAGGCGGTCTTGTAGATCAGCGCGCGCAGCATTTCGCACTGGGTGGCGAGTTCCACCAGCGGGAACTGGATGCCCTGGTTGCGGGCCAGTTCCGCGCCAAACGGCTTGCGCTCGCGCGCATACTTGACCGATTCCTCAACGCAGAAGGTCGCAGCGCCAAGCGAGCTCGCAGCCTGGCGAATGCGGTTCTGGTGGACGAACGATTGCGCGATCGACAGCCCGCCATCAACCGGGCCCAGCACGGCGGTTTCGGGAACCCAGCAGTTCTCGAAATGCATCCGCGGGTGGTCGGTCGGCATGTTGAAGGTCCACATGTATTCGTCGACCACCATGCCGGGGGTGTCGATCGGCACCAGCAGGCAGGTGATGCCCTTGGCGTCGCCGGCCTTGCCCGAGGTACGGCAGAACGCCGCGCAGTGGGTGGCGACGTGCATCCCGGTGATCCACATCTTGCGGCCATCGATCCGCCAGCCGGGCACGCCGTCGCGGGTTTCGCGCACGGCGACGGTTTCCATGTGGGTTGCGTCAGAGCCGTGATCGGGCTCGGTCAGACCAAAAGCGACCCGGCGCTTGCGCTCGAACCCGCCAAGGATGAATTCCTTCTGCTGCTCTTCGGTGCCGAAGTGTTCGAACATGTTCACGAACGGGAAGTTACCGACGATCGAATGTTCGTTCTGCAGGTCGTTGTGCAGGCCCAGGCCCATTGCCGCAAAGCGATCGCGGATCACCGCCATTGCCAGGTTCGAGCCGTCCTTGCCGCCGTACTTCTTGGGTGCCGAGAAGCGCCAGTGCCCGGCCTTGTCCGCGCGGATCGAGGCTTCGCGCAGCAGTTCTTCCCATTCGTGACGGGGCAGGCCGCCGTTGTCGAAATCCGTCCGCGCCCATTCGCGGCGGTGGTCGAAGAAGCGGATGTTGTCATCCTTCTCCTCGAGCGGCTTGATCTCCTTGGCGATGAAATCGTCAAGCTCGGCGAGGTAATCGACGAGATCCTGGGGCAGCGAGAAATCCATTTCAGTTCCCTTCCCATTCTTGCCGCGCCAATTTCAGCGCGGGATATTTCGGCATGTCGGCAGACAGCTTGTCGAGGGCCATGCGGCGCAGCCGGGCGAGCATGCCCGGAGTGGAGATGTCGGCCCGGCCTTCGAGCAGATCGGCGGCGAGCGCGGCGTCAGTGGCGACCGGGCGCTGCTCGATCTCGCGCGATACGATCCCCAGAGCGTTGCGAGCCACCGCCAGCACGAACTTGTCGCGGCCCGAAACCAGCGGCTTGATGTCGGAATTCAGCCATTCCGAGATCGCGGTCAGCACTTCGGCGCCGTTCGGCTCACCCATGCCCGCGATCAAGGGCTCGGGTGAGGGCGGCAGCGGGCGCTTGCGCTCGGCTGCGGGGGCATCTTCCTCAAGCAGGCGCAACAGATCGAGTTCCTGTTCGGACGTACGATGCGCGACGACCACACGCTCGAGCGAACGGTCGAGCCCGCTGCGCCAGGTGTTGCCCATCTGCAGGCAGCCCAGCGCCCACCAAAAGGTGCGGTAGACCAGCCAGAAGTGGAAGCGGACGGGATCGAATTTCTCCCCGCCCGCCGCCTCATAGGCGCGGGCCAGGTCTTCGATCGAACCGACACCGAATGCGCCGCGATCGGGCCGCGAAAAGCGCCATACGGTCATGCAGCCATAGGCCAGGTCCTCGTGGGGATCGCCGAGGTGGGCCAGTTCCCAGTCGAGCACGCCGGTCAGGCGGCCTTTCATGTCGCCCTCGGTGCCGACGAGCAGGTTGCCCATCCGGAAATCGCCGTGGACCAGGCGCGGCGGAACGGCGGGCGGCACGTTGGCTTCGAGCCAGCGCAGCGCGAGGCTCAGGATCGGGCGATCGCCGCCATAGTTCATGTAGCGTTCGCGCATTGCGCGCAGCGCATCGCGCGTTTCCATCACCGGCAGCGCGGTCAGCTGCGAGACGTCGGCGCGGTGCGTCGCGGCCATTTCCCGGCCGATGTCGGCGATCAGTTCCGCGCCGTTTTCGAAGCCCAGAATGATCGAGGGGTCGGGGACGCCCGGCAGCGCGCGCATCACGAAGCCGGAGCCGATGCCGTCGCCTTCCTCAAGTTCCACCAGCACATCGGGGGCCATGACGCCTGCGGCACAGGCTGCGCGGATCAGGTCGGCCTCGGCGCGATAGTCGATCGAGCGGCCGCCGACCAATTGGCTTCCGCCCGGCGAACGCCGCAGGACACAGGTTTCGCTACCGGCCTTGAACAGCCAGCTTTCCATGTTCGCGCCGCCAGAAAGCCGCGCCAGATCGGTGGGTGCGGGCAGGCCAATCCGGGCCAGGGCATGGCTCAGGCCCTGCTCAAGGGTGGCGGCGGCGCTCAAGGGCGGCTTCCCGAGCAAGGCAGGCAAGTCGGATTGGCAAGCTGATTGATCACGCCGGAACTCTCCATCCTGGTTGTCTTTCCAGGTTCCGGCGATTCGTTTAAGCGAGCGATTAAATTGACGCAAGGGTGCGCGTGGTCGCTGCTGGCAAACGCGATTGTTCAGGGCAAAGAAAAGGGCGCGAAGGGAAGCCCTTCGCGCCCACAATCTTTGTGCCGTGCGGCGAAGATTACATCTTCTTTTCGGCGTCGGCAGCAGCAGCGTCAGCAGCAGCGGCGTCGGTCGAGGTCGCAGCAGCGTCGGTCGCGGCCGGAGCAGCAGCTTCAGCAGCAGCGTCGGTGGCGGCGTCGGTCGCGGCGTCGGTGGCGGCGTCGGTGGCAGCTTCGGTCGCGGTGGCTTCTTCAGCCTTCTGACCGCAAGCCGAGAGAGCGAGAGCAGCGCCAGCGGCGGCAGCAGCGAGAACGATCTTGCGCATGAATGGTAATCCTTGAACAGCGAGTGGACCCCGCCCGGCGCATCTCCTCTGGAGTTTGCGGGTCGAGCGGAAAGCCTACCAAGCTGGTAGACTTCGGAGGGCCAAATAATAGCCTTCGCAAGGCGATGCAAGCAATTGTCGCCTTAAGCGTGCATCAATGCACAGATTTGCGACCGGTTGAGAGCCGGGCGGGACGCAGTTCAGCCACAAAAGCGATAGCGTCTGATTATGGCATACGTATGGCGCATTGCTGCCACCTGAACCGGTGATTGGTCCGAAGTCATGCTTATCGCCGGGGCAAGTGGGTGCTAGACATTGCCCCATGAAGCCCAAGCAGCATCTCTATCTGGTCGATGGATCGGCCTACATCTTCCGCGCCTATCACCGCCTGCCGCCGCTGACCAACCCGCAGGGGACGCCGGTCGGTGCGGTCTATGGCTATACCACGATGCTGTGGAAACTGGCCGACGATCTCAACAAGGCGGACGGGCCGACCCACCTTGCCGTGGTGCTCGACAAGGCGGGGACCAGTTTTCGCAACGAAATCTACGATCAGTACAAGGCCAACCGGCCGCCCGCACCGGAAGACCTGAAGCCCCAGTTTCCGCTGATCCGCGATGCCACGCGCGCCTTCAGCCTGCCGGTGATCGAAGAGCCCGACGTCGAGGCCGACGACATGATCGCCTCCTACGCGCGGGCCGCCTGCGAGCGCGGCTGGGACGTGACGATCGTTTCCTCCGACAAGGACCTGATGCAACTCGTCGGTCCCTGCGGTGAGGGCCGGATCGATATGCTCGACACGATGAAGAATGTCCGCATCGACATTCCCCAGGTCGAGGAAAAGTTCGGCGTCGCGCCGGAACTCGTCGGCGATGTCCTGGCGCTGATGGGCGACACGGCCGACAACGTCCCCGGCATCCGCGGGATCGGCCCCAAGACCGCGACCAAGCTGATCCAGGAGCACGGCACGCTTGAGGCGGCGCTCGCTGCTGCGCCGGAGATGAAGCCCGGGAAGCTGCGCGATAGCCTGATCGAACAGGCCGACATGGCGCGGCTAAGCCGGGTGCTTGTAGCATTGAAGGAAGATTGCCCGCTGCCGATCGCGCTCGACGATTTCAAGCTGGGCGAAATTCCGCCCGATCCGCTCGCGGCCTTCCTGGAAGAGCACGGCTTTACCAGCCTCTTGAAGCGCCTTGGCGACGGACGCGGCAGCCCCGAGCGCAAGACCCAGCTGCATCCCGCCAAGCCGGTAACCGCCGGGGCCGCGCCTGCCGCGCAGGGCAACCGCCAGCCGCTCCCCGAACTGCCGCCGATCGACCGCAGCAAATACGAAACGGTCCAGACCCGCGAGGCGCTGGAACGCTGGGTGGAGCGTGCCTTTGCGGCGCGGACGGTGGCCTTCGATACCGAAACCAGCGCGCTTGATGCGATCGCGGCGGACCTGACGGGCATCAGCCTGTCGCTGGGCGCCGGGGATGCCTGCTATATCCCGCTGGGCCACGGCGGCAGCGACATGTTCGCCGAGAAGCCGCAGCAGATTCCGCTGGCGGAGGCAATTGCGATCCTGAAGCCGCTGCTGGAAAGCGAAGCGGTGCTGAAGGTCGGGCAGAACGCCAAGTACGATATCAACGTGCTGGCGCGCCACGGCATCATGGTCGGCCCGGTTGACGATACCATGGTGCTGAGCTTCGACCTCGACGCTGGCCGCGCCGAGGACGGGCTGGGCGGCCATGGGATGGACACCCTGTCCGAGCGTCACCTTGGCCACACCACGCTGGCCTTCAAGGACGTTTGCGGCACCGGCAAGAAGGCGATCCCGTTCGGAGAAGTGCCGCTTGATCGTGCGACTGAATATGCCGCCGAGGACGCCGAGGTAACCTGGCGTCTGCACCGCCTGCTCAAACCGCGTCTGGCTGAAGAGGCGGCGACGCGTGTCTACGAACGGGTCGACCGTCCGCTGATCCCGGTTGTGGCGCAGATGGAGCGTCACGGGATCAAGGTCGACCGGGAGAAGCTTGCCGCGCTTTCCACCACCTTCGCCGCCGAAATCGCCCGGCTGGAGGGCGAGATTCACGGCCTGGCGGGGCAGGAATTCGCCATCGGCAGCCCCAAGCAGCTGGGCGAGATCCTGTTCGACAAGCTGGGCTTCAAGGGCGGCAAGAAGGGCAAGACCGGCCAGTATTCGACCGACCAGTCGGTGCTCGAAGGGCTGGCAGGCGAAGGCGCGGAGATTGCCACCAAGGTGCTCGAATGGCGTCAGCTCTCCAAGCTGCGCTCGACCTATACCGAGGCGCTGCAGGCTGCGATCAATCCCGCCACGGGCCGCGTCCACACCAGCTACAGTCTGGTCGGCGCGCAGACCGGGCGCCTCTCTTCGACCGAGCCGAACCTCCAGAACATCCCCGTGCGCACGGAAATCGGCCGCCAGATCCGCGATGCCTTCGTGGCGGAGCCCGGCAACGTGATCCTCTCGGCCGACTACAGCCAGATCGAACTGCGCCTGGCTGCGCACATGGCGGACGTTCCGCCGCTCAAGGAAGCCTTTGCGCAAGGTGAGGACATCCACGCCCGCACCGCGATGGAAATGTTCGGCGAGGTCAACCGCGACACGCGCGGGCGGGCCAAGACGATCAACTTCGCGATCCTCTATGGCATCAGCCGCTGGGGTCTGGCCGGGCGGCTGGGCGTCTCGTCCGACGAGGCGCAGGCCATGATCGACCGCTATTTCGAACGTTTCCCCGGCATCCGCGCCTATATCCACGCGACGCTGGAAGGGGTGAAGGCCAACGGCTATTCCGAGACCCTGTTTGGCCGCAAGTGCTGGTTTCCGCGCATTTCATCGCCCAACGGGGCCGAGCGGCAGGGCAGCGAGCGCGCCGCGATCAACGCCCCTATCCAGGGCACCAGCGCCGACATCATCAAGCGCGCGATGGTGCGGATGATGCCCGCGCTGGACGCGGCGGGGCTGGGCCATGTGAAAATGCTGCTGCAGGTCCACGACGAACTGGTGTTCGAACTGCCCGAGAGCGACGTAGCAGCGGCCGACGAAGTGATCCGCACCGTCATGGCGGGCGCGGCGGAACCCTCGGTCAGGCTCGACGTGCCGCTGGGTGTCGAAGTCGGTACCGGGCCAAGCTGGGGGGCGGCGCATTGAGCTGTTTCAAGCACAGCCGACAACTGCTGTGCTTGGCGCCACTTGTCACCGGCTGCCATCCTGCTCCCGTGTCACAGCAGAACGCCTCGGAAGCCGCCAGCGCAGCGGCCAGCATTGCCGCGATCCCGGCCAGCGGCGCATGGCGCAAGCCGCAGATCGCGGGCTGTGCGATCAGCGCGCTATCGATCGAGGATGACCCGGCGGGCCTCAACGTCCATGCCGAACCGTCACCGGACAGCAAGGTTATCGGCAAACTCTACAGATTGGTCGAAGCCCCACCGGACGAAGAGCCCCTGCCCAGCGATCCGATGGTCGGCCCTGAATTCACCATCATCGCGGTCAAGGGTGACTGGGTCAGGATCGCCGATATTGCGCCCCATACCGGAGGATTCGACAGGCAAACCCGCAAATATGGCGAGCGGCGCAATTTTCAGGGTCTGGGCTGGGTGCACCAGAGCCGGATCAGGGTTGCCAGCGACTATTGGGACAAGGCCTTCGACAGGCCCTATTACCAAGCGGCGCCGTGGACCGTCATCGACGAGGATGCCGGCGTCAATCTCTACCCGTGGGCCGGGGAAAGCGGGGGTGAAATCCGGATCCTTGCCTGCGAAAAAGACTGGGTCAAACTGCGCTACCCTCGGATCGCGACCCGGGTTTCCTGCCCGGACAGCGTCCGCTATTTCACCGCCGCCGAGCGCGCGCAAAAGCCCCCGGTCGAGGGCTGGCTGAAATCGGAGGCCCATCCCGCCAGCGCCGCACCGTGCGACGCCGCCGATCCGGACTGTCCCGCCCGCAGGGCGCGGGAGTGGGACTGACCGGGATCGGCGGGCGCGGCGCTACCCGTGCTTCTTCTCGCGCGTGGGGCTGACCATGCCGGGGGCCAGAAACCCGATCGAGGGTGAAACCTCGGCGGCGCGCTTCTTCAGTTCGCCTTTCATCTTGAGGTATTCGGCCTCCATCGCCTCGCTCACCGTGGCGCGCGAATCCGCGAGCGCGGCCTTGAAGTCCGCTCCGGTCACGACGTCGGCCTGCGCCCCGCGCGTGCGGATCGCGATGAGGCCTGCGCGCCGCACCAGGTCTTCAAGGTCCGCGCCGGTGAAGCGTTCCGCTTCGGCAGCGATGGCCGCCAGATTGACGTCGCCGGCCAGCGGCATCTTGCCGGTGTGGATCTTGAGGATGTGCTCGCGGCCCTTGGCATCGGGCGTGCCGACATAGACCAGCTCGTCGAGCCGGCCCGGGCGCAACAGCGCCGGGTCGACCAGCCCCGGCCGGTTGGTCGCACCGACCAGCACCACGCTGGACAGCTCCTCCATTCCGTCCATTTCCGCCAGGATCGTGTTGACCACGCGGGCGGTCACCTGCGGCTCGTTGCCATCTGTTCCACGCGCCGGGACCAGACTGTCGATCTCGTCGATGAACACCACGCAGGGGGCAACCTGGCGGGCGCGGGCGAACAGCCGGCTGATCTGCTGCTCGCTTTCGCCGTACCACTTGGACAGCAGGTCCGACGACTTGATCGAGATGAAGTTCGCCTCGCTCTCCTTGGCGACCGCTTTCGCCAGCAGGGTCTTGCCGGTGCCGGGCGGGCCATAGAGCAGGAAGCCCTTGGCCGGACGGATCCCTAGCCGGCGGAAGGCCTGCGGGTTCTTGAGCGGCAGTTCGATCCCTTCCTTCAGCTTCAGCTGCGCCTCGTCCGCTCCGCCGATGTCGGCCCAGCTCACGTTGGGCACCTGCACCATCACCTCGCGCATCGCCGAAGGCTGGACACGCTTCAGCGCGGCGAGGAAATCGTCGCGGGTGACGTTGAGGTTTTCGAGCACCTCTGGCGGTATCGTCTGCGCCTCAAGATCCAGCTGCGGCATGATCCGCCGCACCGCCTCGATCGCGGCCTCGCGGGCCAGCGCGCCAAGGTCTGCCCCGACGAAGCCGTGGGTGGTGCGGGCCAGTTCGTCGAGATCGACCCCTTCGGCCAGCGGCATCCCGCGGGTGTGGATGCCCAGGATCTCGCGCCGTCCGCTCTCGTCCGGCACGCCGACCACGATCTCGCGGTCGAACCGGCCGGGGCGGCGCAGCGCCTCGTCCAGCGCATCGGGCCGGTTGGTGGCGGCGATGACGACGATGTTCGAATTGGCGTGGAGCCCGTCCATCAGCGTGAGCAGCTGAGCGACCAGGCGCTTTTCCGCCTCGCCGTGGACTTCGGTGCGCTTGGGCGCGATCGAATCGATCTCGTCGATGAAGACGATCGAGGGCGAGGCCTTGGCCGCTTCCTCAAACACCTCGCGCAGGCGCCGTTCGCTTTCGCCATAGGCGCTGCCCATGATTTCGGGGCCGTTGATCGTGAAGAAGCTGGCTTCGCTTTCATTGGCCACGGCACGCGCCAGACGCGTCTTGCCGGTGCCCGGCGGGCCATGCAGCAGCACGCCCTTGGGCGGATCGACGCCGAGCCGGGTAAACAGTTCGGGATACCGCAGCGGCAGTTCCACCATTTCGCGCAGCTGGCGGATCGTATCGCCCATGCCGCCGACATCGTCGTAATTGACGTCGCCGCGGGTGCTGCGCGCTTCCTCGTATTCCTCGCGCAGTTCCACCTCGGTCGTCTCGTCGATGTGGACGATGCCCTTGGGTACGGTGGAAACGACGGTCAGGCGGATTTGCGTCAGGGCGAAGGCCGGGGCGTTGAGCATCCGGGCAACCTGCGGCGGCATGTCGCGCACCTGCTGCTGCCCGGTGGTGGCGACCAGATCGCCCGCCACCAGCGGTCGCCCGGCGAAATTGCGCTTCAAGGCCTGGCCCGGCCCCTGCAGGCGCATTTCGCGCTGGGCCGGGGCAAAGACCACGCGCTGGGCGGCGCGCGATTCGGCGCGGCGCACCTGAACGTGGTCGCCCGAGCCAACTTCCGCATTGGCGCGCTGCAACCCGTCGAGCCGGATCACGTCCAGCCCTTCGTCCTCGGCATAGGGGGCCAGAACCCGCGCGGCGGTGGCGCGCTTGCCTTCGATCTCCACGACATCGCCTTCGGTCACGCCAAGCGCGGCCATGGCGGTCTTGGGCAGGCGGGCGATGCCCTGCCCGCTTTCTTCCTGCCGCGCGGCCGCGACCTGGAGCTTCACCGAATTGTCGGCCTTGGCGATGGTATCGGCCATTGCGTTCATCCTGTTGCGGCCCGGCATGGGCCCGTTGGATGAAAGCTAGGAACTGGTTGGCGTCATTGCAAATGCGGGCCGGGGCGAACGGAGCGATGCGGGGGCCGGATCGACCGGAAAACCGGCTTTCGCGCTGCCCGGTTCGCACATAAAAAAAGGCCCGGTCGTTGCCGACCGGGCCATGGAAGTTTTGGGAGAGGATGCCTGAAAGGCAGGCTCTAAGTGGGGCACGGGCCGTTTTTGTGCAAGTGCGAAAAGCTCATTGCTGGTTGCATAATTTGCAACTACTGTTCATTTCGGCTCAAGGGCGGCGGAATTTCAGCACAAAACGGTCCGTCTTTCCCCTTACGGAAGGGTCAAAAACCAGCTTGCTGTGATCGTCTTCGCTGCGTTGCAGCAAAGTGCTTTCCGATTCGAGCACAAATCCGGCTGCGGCCATATCGCGCTTCACCTGCTCCGGATCGATGCGGTGATACTTGTCGGCCACCTCGCGCGGGTCGCCTGCGGGGCCGGTGTGATCGATCACGATCACGTGTCCGCCCGGACGCACCGCGGCGAACCAGCCCTTCAGCACCGTGGGCACATCCTGGTGGGGATGCTGGTACTTTTCGTTGGTCCAGTAGAGGTCGTGATAGACCAGGTGGGTGAAGATCACATCGACGCTGGCGGGGGCCAGGACCAGCGCCTGAGCGGGGGCGACGATGGGGTAGATGTTGGGATGGGCCGCGCGCAGCTTGTCCCAGTCCTCGGCCTTGTAGAAGTTGGGCTGGGTCATTGCGTAGACCCGGCCCTTGGGACCGACCACGGCGGCGAGAAGCTCGGTATAGTAACCGCCGCCGGCCTGGTAATCGGCCACGACATCGCCGCTCTTGATACCCGTGAAGTCGAGCACTTCGGCCGGCATCCGGCCTTCATCGAGTGCGCGGTTCTCGGCGCTGCGGGTGCTCGCGGCGATGGCGCGGGCGAAATCGGCGGGCTTGGCGAGCAATGGCGCTGCCAGCATGAGGGCGCTGATTGCGGTGACGGCGGCGAACTTGCGGCTACGTGGCGACATTTCCAGTTTCTCCCCTTGGCTTGATCGGGCCGGTAGGCCCGAGGCCAAGGGGAATGTCGCCCGAAATTCGACGAAGCGCCAGACAGATCCCGCTAAACGGCAATGTCCTCAGTGTGCGAACAATAGCGCGGGGGCCTCGTCGTCCTCGAGGAAATAGCGGGTCACGCCGCCAAACAGGAACTCGCGCACCCGGCTGTGACCATAGGCGCCCATGACCAGCAGGTCCGCGCCCAGCCGGGCGACCTCGCCTGCCAGCGTTTCCTCGATCGAATCGCCGCGCTGCAATTCCTGCAATTCGGCCTTGATGCCGTGGCGCGAAAGATAGCGCAGTGCATCGGTGGGCGGAAAACCTTCGGCCTTTTCGTTCAGCACGGTGAGGACGTGCACCTGTCCGCACCCGGCCAGCAGCGGAACCGACGCGCGCAGGGCGTGGGCCGCCTCGTCGCCGCCGTCCCAGGCAATACAGGCGACCGAGACCGGCAGGCTGAGCACAGCCTTGGTGCCGATCACCAGTACCGGGCTGCGCGATGCCAGCGCCAGATCGCCAGCATAGCCGCAATCGCGCGAAACCACGCTGAGATCGGCCAGCCGCGCCGCACCGGCCATGGCATCGAGCGGTTGGGTCTCGAACTGCGCAATGTCGAACGGGACGTCGTCGTTCTGGAGCCTGCCGGCGAAGGCTTCGGCCAGCGCATCGTCATCCTTGAGCGCAGCCTCCAGTGCCTCGCGCGCAACATAGGTTCCGCCATAGGGATCGGTTGTAACGAACCGGTCGACCGGGGTGTCAATCAGCAGCGAAACATGACCGCGATGCGCGCGCGCAATCGCCATTGCCGAATCGAGCCGCGCGGCCATGCCGGGATCGCGGCCGGCCTGTACGAGGATGGAGCGCATTGTCCTTCTCCTTAAAATCACCGTTGCTACCCTGGACCGCAATTGCAGCCCAGACCATGACCTGCGTCAACTCGCAAGGTTGCATGGCCGCACGCAATGCGCCACTGGCAAAAGCAGACAAGTTGGGAGGATGGGTGTGAGCGAGCGCCGCTTTGAGGCTGTGATTTTCGATTTCGGCGGGGTAATTACGGCGTCTCCGTTCGAAGCGTTCAACCGGCTTGAGGCCGAACGCGGCCTGCCGCAGGACTTCGTCCGGCAGGTCAATGCCACCAATCCCGATGCCAATGCTTGGGCGCTGTTCGAGCGTGCGGAGATCAGCGCGGCCGAGTTCGATTCGCTGTTCGCCGCAGAAGCCGAGGCGCTGGGCCATGCGCTGGAAGGTTCGGCCGTGCTGGCCGTGCTCTCGGGCTCGATCCGTCCGGCAATGGTTTCAGCGCTCGATGTGCTGAAGGGCGAGGGATACCGCCTGGCCTGCATCACCAACAACGTGCCGGCCGGGCACGGCGCGGGCATGGCGCGCAGCGGCGACAAGGCCGACGCCTATGAGCAGGTTTTCGCCCGCTTCGAACACGTGATCGAAAGCAGCAAGGCCGGAGTGCGCAAGCCCGACCCGCGGATTTACCTGATGATGTGCGAAAAGCTGGGGCTGGAACCGGCTTCTTGCGTCTACCTCGATGACCTGGGCATCAACTGCAAGCCGGCGGCGCAACTGGGGATGCACGCGATCAAGGTGACCAGCGGGCAGCAAGCGCTGGCGGACCTGTCGGGCGTGCTCGGGCTTAGCCTCTAATCGATCCTGAGGCCGCCCGCGCGGCGGAACAGTTCAAGGATTACCGGGTCCTGCTCGTTGCTGCGGATCGCGGCTTCGAAGCGGATGCGCGCGGGTGGGGGTGGCAACACTTCCACCAGCCGCCCGTCGGCCAGCGCGCCGCGCACCATGATTTCCGGGAACAGCGCAGCGCCGCCGCCTGCCGCGACGATCCCGATCATCGTCTGCACGTTGTTGCAGATGTTGAGCGAGCGGTGCGGCGCGCGTCCCCCTGCAAGCTCTTGCTCCAGCACCTGATGGATTGGCGAATGCGCGCCGATCGACCAGACCGGCAAGGGCCGCGCAAATCCGCCTGATGCCGCCGTTTCCGGGCTGGCCAGCCAGACCAGCCGAACTTCGCCGATCGGCACGGTTCGCAGGCCCGGACTGGCGACCGGGCCGGCCAGAAACACCATGTCGCGCGTACCCGCCAGCACCTGCTGGAGCATTCGTGCCGTCAGGTCGAGGTCCAGTTCCAGTGTGATGCCCGGCAGGTCGGCGGTGATCCGACCGACGAGGGCGGGCAGGCAGCTTGCCGCCGCGATTTCGCCCGCGCCAATGCGCACGACACCGGTCGCCCCGGCAAAGTCGCCTGCCTGCATCAGGGCGCGCTCGAACCCGGCGAGCAGCGGTTCGCAGTCGCGCACCAGCTGGCGGCCTCGCGCGGTCAGCGAAACACCGCGCCCTTCGCGACGGAACACCTCGATTCCGAGCTGGCTTTCAATCTCGCGCACGCGGGCGGAAATCGCGGGTTGGGTGGTCCCCAGCCGCTCCGCAGCGGCGCGGAACGTGCCCAGCCGCGCGATCCACAGCAGCGTTTCAAGGTGATAGATGGCGAGTTTTCGCATAAGCAGTCTTTATCGAAATACCAAAAAAACAATCGTTAGTCCTCATCATTCGGAGCCGCTAGTAAGGGCTGGAAAGCGGGAGGTACGATGGCCAAGAAGATTTACCCCGACGCCAAGTCCGCACTGGACGGCATCTTGCGCAACGACATGCTGATCGCCTGTGGCGGCTTTGGCCTTTGCGGCATTCCCGAACGCCTGCTCGACGCGGTGCGCGATGCGGGCGTGACCGGGCTGACCTTTGCCAGCAACAATGCCGGGATCGATGGCGAAGGCATCGGCAAGCTGCTGCGTACGCGCCAGGTCAAGAAGATGATCGCCAGCTACGTGGGCGAGAACAAGGAGTTCGAGCGCCAGTACCTGTCGGGCGAGCTTGAGGTCGAATTCTGCCCGCAAGGCACGCTGGCCGAACGCATGCGCGCGGCGGGCGCCGGGATCCCTGGCTTCTACACCAAGACCGGCGTCGGCACCCTGGTGGCCGAGGGCAAGGAATCGAAGGTCTTCAATGGCGAGGAATATATCCTCGAGGAGGGCATCTTTGCCGACCTCAGCCTGGTCAAGGCGTGGAAGGCCGACACCACCGGCAACGTCGTGTTCCGCAAGACCGCCCGCAACTTCAACGTGCCGGCCGCCACCTGCGGCAAGATCTGCGTGGTCGAGGTGGAAGAGATCGTCGAGGCTGGCGCGCTCGATCCCGACTGCATCCACCTGCCGGGGGTCTATGTGCAGCGCCTGATCTGCGGCGCGCCCTATGACAAGAAGATCGAATTCCGCACCACTCGAAGCACGGATGTCGGCTGATGACCAAGCATGATGGACTGACCAAGGGCTGGAGCCGCGACCAGATGGCCGCCCGCGCCGCGCAGGAACTGCAGGACGGGTTCTATGTGAACCTCGGCATCGGCATCCCGACGCTGGTGGCGAACCATGTCCCCGAAGGCATGACCGTAACCCTGCAATCGGAAAACGGGATGCTGGGCATCGGTCCCTTCCCGACCGAGGACGAGGTTGACGCCGACCTGATCAACGCCGGCAAGCAGACGATCAGCGAGTTGCCGCACTCCGCCTATTTCGACAGTGCGACCAGCTTTGCCATGATCCGCGGCGGCAAGATCGACCTGACCGTGCTGGGCGGGATGGAAGTCTCCGAAACCGGCGACATTGCCAACTGGATGGTGCCGGGCAAGCTGATCAAGGGCATGGGCGGGGCGATGGACCTCGTCGCCGGGGTCAAGAAGATCATCGTCGTGATGGAGCACTGTGCCAAGGATGGCAGTCCCAAATTCATTCCTGCCTGCGGCCTGCCGCTCACTGGCAAGAATGTGGTCGACATGCTGATTACCGACCTGGCTGTGTTCAAGCGTGACGATCATGCATCGCCCTTCCGCCTGATCGAACTTGCTCCGGGCGTTTCGGCGGAAGACGTAGCGGCCAAGACCACGGCGCACTATCTGGCTTAATTGTTCGATTAAAATGCCCTTGCGGCATGGCGCGGCAAGGGCAATGATCGCTCCCGATAAAGGGAGAGGATCATGCAAAACTTTCTGTGCGAAATGGTGGGCTGCGAATTTCCGCTGTTTGCCTTCAGCCACTGCCGCGACGTGGTTGTGGCGGTCAGCAAGGCGGGCGGCTTTGGCGTGTTCGGCGCGGCGGCCTACACCCCTGAACAGTTCGAACAGGAACTGGCCTGGATCGACGCGCATATCGATGGCAAGCCCTATGGCGTTGACGTGCTGGTGCCCGAAACGGTCGATGCGCGCGTCACCGGCTTCACCAGCAATGCCGAACGCGCCGCCGCAATTTCCGCAGAGCACAAGGCCTTCACCGCCGGGATCCTCGGGCAATATGGCGTGACTGTGCCAGAAGCCGAGGCACTGCGCGTGCGCGAAGGCGCCGGCATTACCCCGGAAAACGGTGCGGCGCTGATGGAAGTCGCCTTTCGCCATCCGATCAAGCTGATCGCCAATGCGCTGGGCATCGCGCCGGCGGCGATGATTGCCGAAGGCAAGAAGCGCGGCATCCCCGTGGCGGCGCTGGTCGGCGCGAAGGAACACGCGCTGCGCCAGGCCGCAGCGGGCGTGGACATCATCGTCGCCCAGGGCGGGGAGGCTGGCGGCCATTGCGGCGAGGTTTCGACCCTGGTGCTGGTGCCCGAAGTGGTGCGCGCGCTGAAGGCGGCCGGGCAGGATATTCCAGTGCTGGCTGCGGGCGGGATCATGACCGGCGGGCAAATGGCGGCAATGATGGCCGCGGGGGCGCAGGGCGCCTGGTGCGGCTCGGTATGGTTGTCCACGCCCGAGGCCGAAACCAGCCCGACGTTCCGGCAGAAGATGATACATGCGCGCAGCCGCGATACCGTCCGGTCCAAGGCCCGCACCGGCAAGCCGGCACGCCAGCTCAAGACCGCCTGGCATGAGGCGTGGGACGGACCGGACAGCCCCGGCACCCTGCCGATGCCGCTGATGGGCATGGTGTCGGAGCCGAGCTTCGCCCACATCGAAAAGGCGGTGGTCAACGGCAATGCCCAGGCGCAGGATCTGGTCAGCTACTTCGTCGGCCAGGGCGTCGGGCTGGTGGAGGCCGAACGCTCGTGCCGCCAGGTCGTGCAGGACTTCCGCGAGGAATTCGCCGAAGCGGCGATGGGCCTCAACGCCATGCTGGGTGATTGAGGGGCAATGCTTGTGGGTTGTGGCGTAGTGATTAGAATTGCGCCATGACCTACTCCCTGATCACCGCCAACCGGAACTATTCGAGCTGGAGCCTGCGCCCGTGGCTCTTGATGAAGGCGCTGGGCATTCCTTTCGAGGACCGGCTTGAGCCCTTCACCAAACCCGACAATTACGAGGACTTTCGCAAGTTCTCGCCCACGGGGCAGGTGCCCGTGCTGATCGACGGTGCGCGCACGATCCCGGATTCGCTGGGGATCACGCTCTATCTGGCCGAACGCCACGCGGGCATCTGGCCTGCCGATGAGGAGGCGCGGATCTTTGCGCAGGGCGCGGTTGCGGAGATGCATGGCGGGTTTGGCCATCTCAGGAACGATTGCACGATGAACGTCGGCGTGCGGGTCAACCCCAAGCCGATGAGCGAGGGCCTGAAGCGCAACGTTATCCGTGTGCGCGAGATTTTCGAGAGCGGCCTTGAACGCTTTGGCGGGCCATGGCTGGCGGGAGCGGAATTTACCGCTGTCGATGCGTTCTATGCACCGGTGGCCTACCGCGTGCGCACCTATGGGCTGGACGTTGGCAAGGGGCAGGCTTGGGTCGACCATGTCTTGGCCCATCCCGCGATGCTCGAATGGGAAGCCGCGGCCCTTGCTGAGGACTGGCGCGAGGCAAGCCACGAGGCGGAACTCGCCGCCGCCGGGTCAATCACGGCGGACTTTCGGCGCTAGTCGGCAAACAAAAAGGGCGGCCACTGGCCGCCCTTTCGTTGTTCGTCAGCGGCGCAGGCTTCAGCTCAGCGCCAGCTTGAGATCGTCGACCAGATCGGTGCGCTCCCACGGGAACAGGTCGCCTTCCGCCTTGCGGCCGAAGTGGCCATAGGCGGCAGTCTTGCGATAGATCGGCTTGTTTAGGCCAAGGTGGGTGCGGATCGCACGCGGGGTCAGACCGCCGAGCTTTTCGATGCCCATGATCGCCTGTTCGATCTTGTCGTCGCCCACGGTGCCGGTTTCATGCGTGTCGACATAGAGCGAGAGCGGCTTCGACACGCCGATCGCATAGGCCAGCTGGATCGTGCAGCGCGTGGCGAGGCCAGCGGCGACGATGTTCTTGGCAAGATAGCGGGTGATGTAGGCCGCCGAACGGTCAACCTTGGTCGGGTCCTTGCCCGAAAACGCGCCGCCGCCGTGCGGGGCCGCGCCGCCATAGGTGTCGACGATGATCTTGCGCCCGGTCAGGCCAGCGTCGCCGTCCGGGCCGCCGATTTCGAAGCTGCCGGTCGGGTTGATGTGATATTCGGTTTCGCGCAGCAACACCGGCGGGATCACCTCGGCCACAACCTTCTTCACATAGGCGTGCAGTTCGGCTTCCTTTTCGCCTTCGTCATAGCCCGGCGCGTGCTGGGTCGAGACAACGACCGCGGTGGCGGCAACCGGCAGGCTGCCTTCATAGCGCAGCGTGACCTGGCTCTTGGCATCGGGTTCGAGGAACGGCGCCGCGCCCGAGTGACGGTCAGCCGCCATCTTTTCGAGGATCTTGTGGCTGTAATAGAGCGTCGCCGGCATCAGGTCGGGCGTTTCGTCGGTAGCGTAACCGAACATGATGCCCTGGTCGCCCGCGCCTTCGTCCTTGTTGTCACCGGCATCGACGCCCTGCGCGATATGGGCCGACTGGCCGTGCAGGCGGTTGATGAATTCGAACTTTTCCCAGTGGAAACCGTCCTGCTCGTAACCGATTTCCTTGACCGTGCGGCGCACCGTCGCCTCGATCTCTTCCTTGGCGCCGGGGGCCCACGCACCGTTTTCGTAAACGCCCTTGCAGCGAATTTCACCCGCCAGGACGACCAGCTGGGTGGTGGTCAGCGTTTCGCAGGCGATGCGCGCTTCGGGATCCTTCGACAGGAACAGGTCAACGATCGAATCCGAAATCTGGTCCGCGACCTTGTCGGGATGGCCTTCGGAAACGCTTTCGGAAGTAAAGAGATAGTCGCTGCGCATCTGAGGGGGTTCCATATAACAAAAGCTTTATGTCCCCTTCGGTTTACCTGCGACGGCGGCGGCTGGCAACTGCTGAAACGGCAAAAAGAACTGTGCCCCATAGTAGCACAAGCATATTGCCCCAGCGCGCGAACAGCGTGGGCGCATGGGCTGGTGGCAGCCGGCCCGCGATCACGCCGGCGCGGTTCAGCGGAATCGACTGGATCACCTTGCCGTCGGCATCGACCACCGCGCTGATCCCGGTGGTGGTGGAGCGCAGCAGGGGCAGCCCTTCTTCGATCGCGCGCAGGCGCGCCTGGGCCAGGTGCTGGGGCGGGCCCCAGGCGCCGTACCAGCCGTCGTTGGACGGGTTGAACAGATAGTCCGGGCGGTGCGCGCGGTCGGTCACCTGGCCAGAAAAGATCACTTCATAGCAAACCAGCATCCCGGCCTTGCCGAACTTGCCGAGATCCAGGGTGCGCGGCCCGGGACCCGGCCAGAATTCGATGTCGCCGGGAACGAAGCGCGCAATGCCCAGCGGTTCGAGCAGCCAGCGCAGCGGCACATATTCGCCGTAGGGCACGAGGTGCGCCTTGTCGTAGCTGCCCCGCAGCTGCCCGGTTCCGTCGATAGCGGTGATTGCATTGCGCGCGCCCACCGGGCGGCCATTCTGGAATTCAAGGTCGACCGCGCCCGTCAGCAGCAGGCTTTCCTTGCCGATGATCCGCCCGATGCGCTCACGCGCAAGCTTGGGATCGGCGGCGTAGGTGTCGAAGTAATAGCGCTCGGGATAGCCATCGGCGAGGTACCAGGGCACGCCCGATTCGGGCCACAGCACCAGGTCGCCGCGTCCCGGCTGGACCTGCCCGGATAGCCGCGCCGCGCGCTGGAAATTGGCCTCGTACATTGCGGGATCGTTGAGCACGTCCTGCGAGATGTTCGGCTGGACCAGCAGGAAGGGCGCACCTGCCGGCACGGCTGCCGCCGAGCTGCCAAAGCTGGGCCAGAACTGCGCGGCGAGCGGGATTGCGAGCAGCGCCAGCTTGCGCCGATCCTGCCGGAAGCCGGCCAAGCCCTGCCACCAAAGGCCCGCGAACAGCACGGCGAGACCCGATAGCGCATAGGTGCCAAGCCAGGGCGCGAGGCGGGCCGCGCCGGGATGTTCGAAGGGGCCCAGCAGCACGGCGGCCATCGGGTTCCAGGGAAAGCCGGTAAACACCCAGCCGCGCAGCCATTCGCTGACCAGCCAGGCCCCGGAAAAGGCCGTGATCAGCGCCGTGGGGCTGCGGCGCAAGTGCCATGCGGTGAGCGCGGCAAGCGCAGGCCAAACCGCGAGGTAGAGCGACAATCCGAGCACCGCGATCCAGCCGAGCCAGACCGGCAGAGCCGATTGGAAGCTGAACGCAGTCGCGATCCAGTTGAGCCCGATCGTGAAATGGGAAACGCCGAACAGCCAGCCCAGCAAGGTCGCCTGCTTGCGACTTGGCGCGGCGGCGATCAGCGCGATCAGGCCGGCAAGGGCAAGCAGCGCCAGCGGCCATAGCGCCAGTGGTTCAAAACCCAGCGCGGCCAGCGCGCCCAGGATCAGGGCGCAACTGCGGGGGTGGCCCCCGGGGAATTGCAACGCCCGGGGCACCGGCCGTGTCAGTTCACCGATTCGAGCGATTCGCCGGCATCGTCGGCCGACGGCTTGCGCTTGGCGCGCGTGCGGCGCGGCTTGGCTTCGGCGGCAGCATCCTCGCTCGTGCTGTTGCCGGAATCGCTATCTTCGCGCTTGGCCGAAATCGAGGGCGGCAGCGAAGACGGGTCGAGCCCTGCAGGCGCATTGTCCGCATCCTCGCCGCGCGGGGTGCGGTCCTCGCGGCGCGGTCGGCGATCTTCGCGGCGCGGACGCAGTCCGCCTCGGGCGCGATTTTCGCGGACGAAGGGGTTCTCCGGCGGCTCGAATGGATTGGGTTCTGCCGACACTTCACCAGCTTCGCCGGCCTCACTGGCTTCGCCAGCCAGGCCTTCATCTTCGCGTTCGCTTTCGGGGTTGCGCTGCGGACGGCGTTCTTCGCGGCGTTCATCGCGGCTCTGGCGTGCAAAACTGGGCTGGTCGAAGCTCGGGAAATCGCCGTCGACCGAGAAATCGGCCGAATCATCGCCCTCGTCCGCGCCTTCCTGCCAGCGTTCGTCGCGCGGCTTGCGCTGTTCTTCCTGGCGGCTGCGCGCATCGGCGATCACGCGGAAATAGTGATCGGCGAACTGCAGGTAGTATTCGGCCTGCACGCGGTCACCATTGAGGTGAGCGTCCTGGGCAAGCTTGCGATACTTTTCCAGCAGCTGCGGCGCATTGCCGCGCGCCCGGCTGTCGATCCGGTTGAGCTGCTGACCGCCATTGCCACCGCCCTGCCGATTGTTCCGGCCGCGCCGACGATTGTTACCGCGATTATTGTTGTTCAAGGGTGCAAGTTCCCTGCTTCAGCGGCCGCCCCGGTAAAACTCCCGCGCTTTGCCGCATGACCCGTGCCCGGACCGCGACTTGCGGTTCGGGACCCTACATCTGCAAGGATCGAGGCCGGAGTCCGGCCCGAAAGAGCAAATGTTGGAATTGACCCGCGGGACACAATGATTGCCAAGGTCCGGCGCTGGCCTGACTTGGCGCTTACGCGTTGGCACTGCCCTTGCCAAGCGGAATTTTGAATTCGAGCACACGAGGCCGCCCGCCCAGATCGCGGTGGAGCACTACGCTGAAGCCTGCGGCCACGCCGATCGCGCTGACAGCATCGGCCTGGGTATGCCCGATCTCGACCAGCGCCACGCCGCCGGGGGCGAGCAGGCCGGGCAGCTGCGGCACCAGCACGCGGTAATCGTCCAGTCCTTCAGGGCCGGAGAAGAGGGCGCTGGATGGCTCGTGCGCGCGCACCGAGGGATCGAGCGCGGCTTCGTCCTCGACATAGGGCGGGTTGGCGAGGATCAGGTCGAATTGGCCAAGGCCTTGCGCCCAGTCTGCACTGGTCCAGTCGCCGGGCCGCATTTCGGCCCGCCCGGTCAGCCCAAGCGCCCGCGCATTGCCCTGCGCGACAGCCAGCGCACCGGAAGAGCGCTCGATCCCGATCCCTTGTGCGGATGGCAGGTTCGCCAGCACCGCCAGCAGCAGCGCGCCCGAACCGGTGCCGCAATCGAGCACGCGGCGGGCATCGGAGCGGGCGGCCAGTGCGGCCTCGACCAGCACTTCGCTGTCTCCGCGCGGGATCAGCACATCGGGCGAGACCCGGAAGGTGAGGCCGAAGAAGTCCTGCGCGCCGGTGATGTAGGCGACCGGTTCATGGCCAAGGCGGCGCTCGACCAGTGCGGCGAAGCCTTCCGGGGCCTCATCGCGCATATGCCGCAGCAGCAGGTCCGAGCGCGTCACGCCCAGCGCGTGGGCCATCAGCACTTCGGCGTCGAGCCGGGCGGTGTCGCTGCTGGCGGCAAGGCGCTCCGCCGCCGCGCGTAGGGCGGCGGAGACGTCAGCCATCCATCGCCGCAAGACGCTTGGCCTGATCCTCGGCGATCAGCGCGTCGATCAGTTCGCCAAGCCCCGGCCCTTCAAGGATTTCGGGCAGGCGGTGCAGCGTCAGGTTGATGCGGTGATCGGTCACGCGCCCCTGCGGAAAGTTGTAGGTGCGGATCCGTTCGGAGCGGTCGCCGCTGCCGACCATCGCGCGCCGCGCCTCGGCCTCGGCCCCCTGCGCTTCGGCGCGCTTGAGGTCGAACAGGCGGGTGCGCAGCACCTGCATCGCCTTGGCCTTGTTCTTGTGCTGGCTGCGCTCGTCCTGGCAGATCACGACAAGGCCGGTCGGCAGGTGGGTGATGCGCACCGCCGAATCGGTGGTGTTGACGTGCTGCCCGCCCGCGCCCGATGCGCGGTAGATGTCGATCTTGAGGTCCTTGTCCTCGATCGCGACATCGACCTCGTCCGGTTCCGGCAGGACTGCGACGGTGGCGGCAGAGGTGTGGATGCGCCCGCCGCTTTCTGTCACGGGCACGCGCTGCACGCGGTGGACGCCGCTTTCGAACTTCAGCTTGGCAAAGACCCCTGAGCCGGCGACGTTGGCGACCACTTCCTTGAAACCGCCAATATCGCTGGCATTGGCGCTGACCACCTCGACCCGCCAGCCCTGTTCGGCGGCATAGCGTTCGTACATCCTGAGCAGATCGGCGGCGAACAGCGCGGCCTCGTCGCCTCCGGTCCCGGCGCGGATTTCGAGCATCGCGGGGCGGCTGTCGGCGCTGTCGCGCGGCAGCATGGCGATCGACAGCCGGTGTTCGGCCTCTGGAAGCTCGGACTTGAGCCGGGCGATTTCTTCCTCGGCCAGCTCGCGCATCTCCGGATCGTCAAGCGCGGCCAGCGCCGCGAGTTCCCCGCGCATCGCGGTTACCTCTTCGGCCACGCGGGCAACGGGTTCCAGCTCCGCGAAATCGCGGCTCGCGGCGACGAAGTCCTTGCCCTCGAGCGTGCCCGAGGCGAGCCGCGCTTCAAGCTGGGCGAAGCGGGCGGCGATCTGGGCAAGGCGGGCGTCGGAAACGCTCACGCCTGAAGCTTTTCCAGAATGGCCGAGACGCGCACCTGATCCTGCGAATAGCCCGACGAGCGCGCATTGCAGACCAGCTTGCCATCGCGGATCGAAACACCGACCAGCACCTTGGCGTTAATCTTGGATGCCTTGTCGAAGCGCTTGCGCGGACTGCCGGTCGCGATCATGTCGGCCGACAGGCCGCCCGAGCGCAGCGCTTTGAGCGCCTTGACCCCGAACGCAACCGCGCTGTCGTCCTCGATCGCGAGGATCACGTCGAGCACGTCGGCGCCCACCGCGCCCGCATCCTGCACCAGCATCGCCAGCCGCTCGATCCCCGCCGCCCAGCCGACTGCGGGCGTGAAGGGGCCGCCAAGGCTTTCCATCAGCCCGTCATAGCGCCCGCCGCCGAGCACGGTGCCCTGCGCGCCCAGCCGGTCGGTGACGAATTCGAAGGCGGTGTGACGGTAATAGTCGAGCCCGCGCACCAGCGCCGGGGCGCGGGTCCAGGCGACTCCGGCGGCATCCAGCCCTTCGGTGACCTTGGCGAAGAAGGCCTGGGCTTCGTCCGAGAGGAAATCGTCGATCTTCGGGGCATCGGCCACGAACACCTTGTCGCGCGGGTCCTTGCTGTCGAGAATGCGCAGCGGGTTGCGTTCCAGCCGGTCCTGCGAATCTTCGGACAATTCGCCCCTCACGGCACGGAAATAGTCGATCAGCGCCAGGCGCCAGGCCTCGCGGCTGGCCCCGTCGCCCAGCGTGTTGAGCATCAGGGTGACGCCGTCGGCAATGCCCAGTTCCTTGAGCAGCTGGTCGGCCATGGCCAGCAGTTCGACGTCGGCCTGCGGTTCGCCCGCGCCAAGGATTTCGGCGTCGAGCTGGTGGAACTGGCGGTAGCGGCCCTTTTGCGGGCGTTCATAGCGGAACAGCGGGCCGTGGGTCGCAACCTTCAGCGGCGCGTGCTGCTGCCAGCCGTTGGTCAGGAACGCGCGGGCGATTCCGGCGGTGAATTCGGGCCGCAGGGTCAGCGATTCGCCGCCGCGGTCCTCGAACGAGTACATTTCCTTGGAAACGACGTCGGTCGTCTCGCCGATGGAGCGGCTGAACACCTCGGTCTTTTCGAACACCGGCATTTCGACCCGGCGGAAGCGATAGAGGCGGCGCACGCGCTCGAAGGTCTCGACGACATGGGCAAACGCCTCGGCGTCGGGGCCGAAAATGTCCTGGGTTCCGCGGATAGCCTGTGGTGTGCTCATGGTAGCGCCCCTTAGCATCGCGCGAAAAAGTGGGAACCGGTTTTTCGCAATCGGCGATGCGCTAGCAAGGGCGCCGGTTTGTCGTCGGTCGAAAAGACATCGCGCAATGTTGCGGCGCGCGCCTCGCCTTGCCATGACGGCGCGATGATCAAGCTTGCCAAGCCTGCCAATCTCTTCCTTGCCGCAATTGCACTCAGCGCCAGCGCGGCCGCCCTTGCCGCCAATTCGGCTCCGCAAGCGGTACCGATTGTCCAGACGATTCCCGATGCGGTCGACCGGCCCTATCCCGGCGGAACGATCCTGCTCGATATCGACGCGAGTGACACCGCGCGGTCGGTGTTCCGCGTGACGCAGACTATCCCGGTTGCGGCGGGCACCCGGCACCTGACGCTGCTCTATCCCAAGTGGCTGCCCGGCAACCATTCGCCGCGCGGGCCGCTGGCCGAGCTGGTCGACCTGAAGTTCGAGGCCGACGGCAAGCCGATTGCCTGGCGACGCGATCCGGTGGAGCTCTATGCCTTCCATCTCGAGCTGCCTGCCGGGACCCGTGCCGTCACGGCGCGTTTCATCCACACCGCGCCGCTGCAGGACAGCGAAGGGCGCGTCACGATCACGCCCGAAATCATCAACCTGCAATGGGAGAAGATGAGCCTTTATCCCGCCGGCTATTACGTGCGCCAGATCCGTTATCGCCCGACTGTGACCTTCCCGCAGGGCTGGACCGCGGCAACCGCGCTTGACGGGGTAAAGGTGGCCGGAAACCGCTGGACGTGGGGCGATGTCGCCTATGACACGCTGGTCGATTCACCGATCTTTGCCGGCAAGTATTTTCGCAAGTGGGACTTGGGCAACGGCGTGACGCTCAACGTTGTGGCCGACAAGCCCGATCAGCTCGCCGCCGGGCCGCAGCAGATCGCCGCTCACCGCGCGCTGGTGGATGAGGCGCTGCTGGCCTTTGGGGCGAAGCATTTCGACCATTACGAATTCCTGCTGGCGCTCTCCAGCAATCTCGGCGGGATCGGGCTTGAGCATCACCGCTCGAGCGAAAACCAGATGGACCCCAGCCTGTTCCTCAACTGGGCCGCGAACGAGGCGGACCGCGACCTGCTGCCGCACGAATTCAGCCACTCGTGGGCCGGCAAGTTCCGCCGCCCGGCGCGGCTGTGGACCCCCGATTACCGTCAGCCGATGCAGGACGATCTGCTCTGGGCCTATGAAGGGCAGGACGAGTTCTGGGGGCTGGTGCTTTCGGCGCGCTCGGGCATGCAGTCGAAGGACATGGTGCTGGGCCAACTGGCGAGCGTGGCGGGCAAGTATTCCGAATGGCCGGGGCGGCGCTGGCGCTCGGTCGAGGATACGGGCTTCGATCCGGCCTTCGCCTATCACAAGCCCAAACCCTATCCCTCGATCGCGCGCGGGACGGACTATTACAGCGAAGGCGCGCTCGTCTGGCTGGAGATCGACCAGATCATCCGCGCAGGCACGGGCGGCACCAAGAACATCGAGGACTTCGCCCGTGCCTTCCTGGGCGTGCGCGACGGCGATTGGGGCGAGCTGACCTTCGAGATGAGCGACATCGTTGCCACGCTGAACGAAGTCTATCCCTACGACTGGAACGCCTTTCTGCGCGCGCGCATGATGACGCCGGGTCAGCCAGCGCCGATCCGCGGGATCGAGCTGGGCGGCTACAAGCTGGTCTGGAAGGAGGACCCCAACCCTTACGACGGGGCCAAGATGGCGGGCAGCCGCACGCTCAACCTGTCCTATTCGCTGGGCCTGACGCTGGACCGAGAAGGGCGCGTCACGGCCACCCAGTGGGATAGCCCGGCCTTCAATGCCGGGATTGTGACCGGCGCCAAGGTCGTCGCGGTCAATGGTATCGCCTACAGCCACGAAGGGCTGAAATCGGCGATCTCACTGGCCAAGTCGGGCGGGCCGCTGCAGCTGCTGGTCCAGCGCGGTGACCGGTTCGAAACGGTCAGCATCGCCTATACCGGCGGGCTGCGCTGGCCATGGATCGAGCGCGCCGCCCCCGGGACGGCACCCACCGGGCTCGACCAGCTGCTCGCGCCCAAGCGGGTTGGCGCGC
>NZ_JAYSBK010000025.1:0-34734 GCF_041915465.1 Novosphingobium sp.
CCTCGGGGCTCGATTGGGACAATTTTGCCGCGGTCAGCGTGCGCTTGCCCGACCTGCCCGGCGTGCTGGCCCAGCGCGGCTATTCACGCTGGTATCCGACCGGGCCTTCGGTTGGCCATCTGATCGGTTACGTCGGCACCGCTTCGGCCGAAGACTACGAAAAGGAAAAGAACCCACTGCTCGTCACGCCCGGGTTCAAGATCGGCAAAGACGGCCTCGAGAAGAATTTCGAGACCTACCTGCGCGGCGTGCCCGGCGCGCGGCGCGCGGAAGTGACCGCCAGCGGCAAAGTCGTGCGCGATCTCGACATGCGCGAGGACATCCAGGGCAAGTCGCTCAAGCTGACGATCGACGGCCCGTTGCAGGACTATGCGGCGCGGCGCATCGGGCTTGAATCCGCCGCCGTGGTGGTGATCGATTGCCACAATGGCGACATTCTCGCGCTGTGCTCGATGCCCAGTTATGATCCCAACACCTTCTCCGACGGGATCGGCCGCATCGAATGGAAGATGCTGAACGAGGACGATCACATCCCCTTGCTCAACAAGGCGGTGCGCGGCCTCTATCCGCCGGGATCGACGATGAAGCCGATGGCGACGCTTGCCCTGCAGCTGCACGGCGTCGATCCGGACGAGCGCGTGAACTGCCCGGGTGGCTACCGCCTTGGCAACCGCTTCTTCCGCTGCGATGCGGTCCATGGCTCGGTGGACATGCGCACTGCGATCGAACGCAGCTGCAACACCTATTTCTGGTCGATGTCGCACCGTGTCGGCTACGATACGATCGCGCCGGTGGCCAAGATGCTGGGCCTCGGTCAGGAGTTCGATCTGCCCGGCACCGCGCAGCGGTATGGCACGATTCCCGATGCCGCCTGGAAGATGCGCCGCTACAAGCAGGAATGGTCGGCGGCGGATTCGCTCAACGCCTCGATCGGCCAGGGCTATGTCTCGGTCTCGCCGCTCCAGCTGGCCGTGATGACCTCGCGGATCGCGAGCGGCAAAAACCTCGTCCCCGGTCTGATCTTCGGCGAAAAGCGGGCACTTGGTCCCGAACTGCCCTTCACGCCGGAACAGCTGGCCGTAACCCATGACGGCATGTTCCGCGTGGTTAACGGCTCGGGCACAGCGGCGGCCAGCAAGCTTGCCGTGCCCGGGATCACCATGGCCGGCAAGACCGGCACCGCCCAGGTCCGGCGCCTGGTGAGCCGCGGCACCGTGGGTGACTGGAAATCGCGCGACCACTCGCTGTTCGTCTGTTACGCCCCGGCCGATGCGCCGCGCTATGCGATGGCGGTGGTGGTTGAACACGGCACCTTCGGCGCCCGCGCAGCCGCACCGATTGCCCGCGACGTCATGACCTTCCTGTTCGATCCGGGCCAGGCGCTCGATACGCTGCACGCGCTTGAACAGCAGTGGGGCGGCACCCCGACCGAGCGCATGCAGGCCAAGTACAACGCCTTTGCCGCGCAGTACGGCGCTACCGCACCCAAGGTCGGCGGTGACCAGGCGGTCGAAAAGGCGATCATCCAGGCCGATAGCAGTCAGGCCGCGACCGACCCCAACGCGGTCGCCGACGATGCCGAACGCGGCGAAGCCAGCGCGGTCAAGGCGCCCGCACCACAGAGCACGCCGCAAGGCGCCCCCGCCACGCCGGCTCCAGAGCCTTCGCCCGAAGCAATCCCTGCCGCAAAGGCAACGCCCTGATGGCCCGCAATCTCGTCCCCGATGCCATTGCCCGCCAGCCCTGGCACGTGATCCTGCCGCTGTTCGCGCTCAACACCTTTGGCTCATTGGTGCTCTATTCGGCGGCGGGTGGGAAAATGCAGCCCTGGGCCTTGCTGCACGAAATCCACTTTGCCGTCTTCCTGGTCATGGCGCTGGTCATCTCGTACTTGCCGCGGGACCTGTTCAAGCTCGCCGCCTATCCCACCTACGTGGTGCTTGTCGTCCTGCTCGTGCTGGTCGAACTGATCGGCGGGATCGGCGGCGGCAGCCAGCGCTGGCTCAACCTCGGCTTCATGACCTTGCAGCCATCGGAATTGATGAAGCCCGGCATCGTGCTGGTCATGGCCAAGTTCTTCGATACGCTGCCCCCGGCGATGACGCGCAACTGGCGGGCGCTGCTGCCCGCCGCCGCGCTGCTGGGAGTGCCGGCATTGCTGGTCATGCTGCAACCCGACCTTGGTACCGGCCTGGCGATTTGCGCGGGTGCGGCAGTGGTGATTTTCCTGGCCGGGCTGCCGATGGCCTGGTTCGTCGGGGCTGGGGCAGCGCTCGCCGCCATTGCGCCGATCGCGTTCTTCACGCTACTTCACGATTACCAGCGCAATCGCGTGCTGACCTTCCTCGATCCCGAGAGCGACCCGCTGGGTACCGGCTATCACATCACCCAGTCGAAAATCGCGATCGGATCGGGCGGTTTCTGGGGCAAGGGCTTTGGCAACGGCAGCCAGAGCCACCTCGAATACCTGCCCGAAGCGCACACCGACTTCGCCTTTGCCACCATGGCCGAGGAATGGGGCATATTGGGCGGGCTGTTCATCCTGGCGGTGTTCCTGTGGCTGTTCCGCTGGGGCCTGCAGGTGGCGCGCGCATCCAATGACCGCTTCTCGATGCTGCTGGCGGCAGGCATGACCTTCACGATCTTCTTCTACATGGCGATCAACACGATGATGGTCATGGGCCTGGCCCCGGTGGTGGGAATTCCGCTGCCCTGGATCAGCCACGGCGGCTCCTCGATGATGACCAACATGATCTGCGTGGGCACGATCATGGCGGTCGATCGGTGGAACAAGCGGGGCGGAGCGGGACTAATTTGAAAAAAGCCGAGATACCCTCTTCCCTCTCCGGAATTTTCCGCTAGAGGGAGCGCTCCCCGACGAATCGGGGTCGCGGTGACTTCGGTCTTTCGCCAGAGTGTGGACGCATAGCTCAGTTGGTAGAGCAGCTGACTCTTAATCAGCGGGTCCTAGGTTCGAGCCCTAGTGCGTCCACCATCTCTCCAGAACATTCTGAAACACCAGGCCAGTCAGGCCGGTTTTCGTGCGCTCAGCCCAAATCCTCCGGCAACGTGAAGTAGCGCGAATTGCTGCCGCCGCGGTCTTTTGCCTTGGCGAGTTCCGACTGGGCGATGGTGCGCAGGTGCACTTCGTCCGGGCCGTCGAAAATGCGCAGCGCGCGGCCCCAGGTGTAGAAAAAGGCCAGCGGGGTGTCCGCTGACAGGCCCATCGCGCCGAAGATCTGGATCGCACGGTCGAGCACGCGCGTTTGGAGCTGGGCCGCAACCACCTTGATCGCCGCCACGTCAACCTTGGCCGCCTTGTTGCCATGCGCGTCGATCTTGGCCGCAGCGCGCAGCACCAGCAGGCGCGCCATGTCGATGTCGATACGCGACTGGGCGATCCAGTCCTGCACGTTGCCATAGGTGGAGATTGCCTTGCCAAAGGCGCGCCGCTCAAGCGCGCGTTCGCTCATCAGTTCCAGTGCGAGTTCGCACTGGCCGATGGTGCGCATGCAGTGGTGGATGCGCCCCGGCCCAAGCCGCGCCTGGGCGAGCGCGAAGCCCTGCCCCTCGCCGCCCAGCATGTTGCCCACCGGCACGCGGCAATCGCGCAGCACGATTTCGCACTGACCGTCGATCGACAGGTGATGCAACACCGGGATGTTGCGCACCACCTTCACGCCCGGCGCGTCCATCGGCACGATGATCATCGAATGCTGGCCATGACGCGGCAGGGCATCGTCGTCGCTGCTCCGGCCCATCAGGATCATGAACTTGCAAAGCGGATGGGCCGCGCCCGTAATCATCCACTTGCGCCCATTGATCACATATTCGTCGCCCACGCGGCGGATCGATGTTTGCAGGTTGGTCGCATCGGACGAAGCGACATCGGGCTCGCTCATCGCGAAGCATGAACGGATTTCGCCTTCGAGCAGCGGGTTAAGCCAGCGGGCGCGCTGTTCGGGCGTGGCGAAGAGGTGGAGCAGTTCGATATTGCCGCTGTCGGGCGCGTTGCAGTTGAAAGCCTCGGACGCCCAGGGCAGCCGCCCCATGATTTCCGCCTGGGGGGCATATTCCAGGTTGGTCAGGCGCGTACCGGGTTCGTCCGCGCGCAGCCCCGGCAGGAACAGGTTCCACAGCCCTTCCGAACGCGCGATCTGCTTGAGCGGGTCCATGATGTGCATCGGGAAACGCCCGGCCATGGTCTCGCGCTGCCATTCGGCATTGTAGGGCAGCATGTAGCGGTCGAGAAAATCCTCGACCTGGCGGCGCAGTTCGTTGACCCGGTCTGAGTATTCGAAATCCACGCCGCACTCCCAACTTCGCGAGAATGGAGTCCATGCACCGCCTTGCGCGCATGCGTGACGGACTCCCAAGCGGCGCATCAACCGGCGGCGGGCACCAGTCATTGCGAAGAATCAAAAACTGGGTATGCCACACCCGTGCTGGCCGTGCCTGCCAATGCGGGACCAGCGATTGATCGATCCGGCCCAGTTCGATAACGCAGCGATCCCGGCAGCGCAGCGGAGGTTCATTGCCCAAACCGTCAGTCATATCCGCGGTATTGACTGCCGCCGTCGCCACCACGTGGTCGGCGGGCGCTGCCGCGCAGTCTGACGGCGGCGCGAACAATCTTCCGATCATCGTCACCGCACCTGGCGGCAAGATCGACGATGACGACGCGATCGTGCTGCAGCGCGAGGATCTGAACCGCAGCGGCAGACCCGACCTGTTGCAGGCACTGACCCGCGATGTCGCGGCGATCTCGCTGCAGGACGCCCAGGGCAATCCCTGGCAACCCAACCTGATCTATCGCGGCTTCAGCGCTTCGCCGTTGCAAGGACAGGCGCAGGGATTGGCGGTCTATCTCGACGGCGGCCGGTTCAATCAGCCGTTTGGCGATACGGTCGGCTTCGACCTGATCCCCGATGCAGCGCTACGTTCGATAACCCTGCTCGACACCGCGCCGGCCTATGGCCTCAATGCCCTGGGCGGCGCGCTGGTGCTGGAAACAGCCACCGGGCAAAGCGATCCAGGTCTGGACGCCAGCGTCACGCTTGGCAGTTATGGCAAGCGCGAAGCCAGTCTGGCCGGAGGCGGCACGGCTGGTGCGTTCAGCTATTTCGGCGCGGCCCAATGGCGGCGCGAGGATGGCTGGCGCGATAACAGCCCGTCCGAACTGTTAAATGGCTATGCCGACTTCGGCTACACCGGCGAAAGCGCCGGGCTCCACGTCAAGATCATCGGGGCAGACACCGACCTGACCGGCAATGGCGTCGCCCCGGTCGAACTTCTCCAGGCGCGGCGGCAAGCCGTGTTCAGTTGGCCCGATACGGCGCGCAGTCACTATGGCCGCGTCAGCCTGCACCCCTGGGTCGATCTGGGTCACTCGACCCGGATCGAGGCGAGCATCTATCGCCAGCGGCTGAAGGTCGACAGCCTCAATGGCGACTTTGCCGATATCGCAGCCTGCGAGGATGGCGCAGACCAGCTGTGCCTCGAAGGCCGCGATGGCGAGGAGCCGCTGACCGACCGCGCCGGCGATTCGATTCCCGACCTGCTCGGCGGCGGCGCTTATGGCGTGCTTAACCGCGGGCACTACCACACCCGTTCGTGGGGCGTGCTCGCCCAGCTGATCGACGAGCGCGCGCTTGGCGCCGGCAATAACCGCCTGGCCGTGGGCTTCAGCCATGACTCGAGCCAGACCGACTTTTCCGCCGAGACCGAACTTGGCGAACTCACCGCGCAGCGCAGTGTCGTTGGCCTTGGCCCCGTGCTCGCGCTGGATAGCGGCGCCATTGCCCCCGTCTCGCTTGCGGCCGCGACGCGTTATTGGGGGCTGTTTGCAGCCGACCGCTTGCCCCTTGGCGGCAAGCTCAGCGCTGAAATCGGGCTGCGTTACAATTGGGCGGATATTCGCCTGACCGACGGGATCGGCACCGCGCTGAACGGGCAGCACCATTTCGAACGGCTCAATCCCGGGATCGAGTTCGATTGGTCGGTCACGCCTGCGCTCAGCCTGCGCGCAGGTTATAGCGAGGCCAACCGCGTGCCCACCCCAGCCGAACTGTCCTGCGCGGACGCAGCGGCGCCGTGCAGCCTGGCGAACTTCTTCATCGCCGATCCGCCGCTCAGGCAGGTGGTATCGCGCAACTGGGAGATGGGCGCTTCCGGTGAGGCCACTTCCGGCGGCTGGACGATCCACTGGCTCGCCTCGGCCTATCGCAGCACCAATTCCGACGACATCCAGCACGTCGCATCGCAAGTGCGCGGGCGGGCCTATTTCCGCAACGTCGGCGCGACGCGGAGGACTGGCGCCGAACTGCAGGTCGATGCCCGGCGCGGCCCGCTGCGCGTAACGCTGAGCTATGCCTTCATCGATGCGACATTCCAGTCGAGCTTCCGATTGTCGAGCCCGGCCAATCCCGGTGCCGCTGCGGATGGCACGATCGGTGTTTCCGCTGGCGACCGAATACCCGGAATCCCGCGCCACAGCGTGACCTTCGGTGCGGATTATTCAGGCAAGATCGGC
Organism: Novosphingobium sp.; assembly: GCF_041915465.1. Lineage (GTDB taxonomy): Bacteria > Pseudomonadota > Alphaproteobacteria > Sphingomonadales > Sphingomonadaceae > Novosphingobium. Next base: position 6,533 of record NZ_JAYSBK010000025.1, read on the forward strand.
CAGCGCAAGCTCGCTTTCGGCGCAGACCTGGTCGCCCGCAGCGGGCAAGGGCTGCTCGGCGACGAGAGCGGCCTCGCTCCACCCGTCCCCGGGTACATGCTGGTCAACCTGCATGCGAGTTTCGAGCTTGTCCCCGGCGTCAGCCTGATGGGGGAACTGCGCAACGTCTTTGACAGGAGGTACGCAACCTTCGGAACGTTCAGCGACGTCTCCGAAGTCTATCTGGCCGAAGTGTCCGGCGCTACCGACCCGCGCGCCTATGGGCCCGGCTCGCCCCGGCGATGGAGCCTTGGCCTGCACGCGGCATTCTAGTCACAGTCTGATACAACCCGACTGTTGACGAAGGCTAATTGCTACAGCAAGTTCCATTGCTGAAGAAAATCGAATTGTCGGGATGGGGACAACATATGCGTAAACGCGCGATTTTTGCAGCTATCTTGCTTGCTGGTACGTCGCTCACCGCAGGATGCGACAAAATCAGGCAGACGGTCGGGGGTGGTTCGGTCACTGCGGTCAAGGACACCGCCTATCCCGAGCGGGTGTTCTGGGGCGACACCCATCTTCACACCGCCAACTCGGTCGATGCCTTCGGGTTCGGTAATCGCCTCGACCCCGAAGCGGCCTTGCGCTTTGCCCGCGGCGAGGAAGTGACCTCCAGCACCGGCCAGAAGGCCAAGCTGGAACGCCCGCTCGACTTCCTTGTGATCTCGGACCATGCCGAGGGCCTGGGTTCGACCAAGGCGCTTTACGACGCGCCCCGGATGATGATCAGCGATCCTACCCTGCTGCGTTGGTACGACCTGATGCACGAAGGTCCGAAAGGATCGCTGCAGGCCACTGCCGAGATGCTGCAGGCGCGCGGTGCGAACAAGCTGCCGGCCGGGCTCAACGATCCGGCCAAGGCGGCCGAGCGCACGCGCAAGATCTGGGACAAGGAAATCGACACCGTCGACAGCTATAACGAACCGGGCAAGTTCACCGCCTTCTTCGGGTTCGAATACACGCTGATGCAGGGCGGCAACAACCTGCACCGCAACGTCATCTTCCGCGACGGCAAGGACAAGGTTTCCAAGGTCGTTCCGCTCGATCCTTCGAACGAACTGTGGCCTGACAAGCTGTGGGACTACATGGACGCCTATGAAAAGAACACCGGCGGCAAGGTGCTGGCGATCCCGCACAACGCGAATCTCTCGAACGGCCTGATGTTCATGATGACCGATCCGTCGGGTGGCCCGATGACGGCCGAACAGGCCCGGCGCCGCGCCGCGCATGAACCGGTGGTCGAAATCACCCAGATCAAGGGCGACAGCGAGGCCCACCCGTTCCTTTCGCCGAACGATGAATTTGCGGGTTACGGCACCGCCGGATGGGATCTCAACAACCTGCTTGGCAATCAGCCGACCAAACCGGGCGACTATGCCGGCAGCTATGTTCGCGAAGCCCTGAAGCGCGGATTGCAGCTTGAACAGACGATTGGCGTCAACCCCTATAAGTTCGGGGTGATCGGCTCGACGGACTCGCACACCTCGCTTTCGACCGCGGACGACAACAATTTCTGGGGCAAGCATCCCGGCGTGGAGCCCGGTCCCGAACGCGCCACGGCAGACTTCGTGCCGGGGATGCACACCGGCAAGATGGACTGGCAATCGCTGGCCAGCGGCTACGCGGCTGTCTGGGCGACGTCGAACACGCGCGAGGCGATCTTCGATGCGATGATGCGGCGCGAGGTCTATGCCACCACCGGCCCGCGCATGACCGTGCGCTTCTTCGGCGGCTGGGACTTCAAGGCCGATGACCTCAAGGGCGATTGGGTCAAGGCCGGCTATACCCGCGGCGTGCCGATGGGCGGCGAACTTAAGGCCCGCAAGGGCGCGCCCAGCTTCATCGTTTCGGCGCTGAAGGACCCGATCGGCGCCAATCTCGACCGCGTGCAAGTGGTCAAGGGCTGGACCGACAAGGACGGCAAGGCCCACGAAAAGGTCTTCGACGTCGTCTGGTCAAACCCCGAAACCCGCAAGATCTCGGGCGGCAAGCTGGCCCCGGTCGGCGATACGGTCGACGTCGCGACGGCGAGCTACCAGAACACCATCGGCGCGCCGACCCTGGCGACCGTCTGGACCGATCCCGAGTTCGACGCCAGCCAGCGCGCGTTCTATTACGTGCGCGTCCTTGAAATCCCGACGCCGAACTGGGTCGCCTATGACGCGGTGCGCTACAAGCTCACCCTGCCCGGCGATATCCCGCTCAAACAGCAGGAGCGCGCCTATACCTCGGCAATCTGGTACACCCCGGGAGCCTGATAAAGACCGAAAGTGCGTACGGACAAAAGCCGGCGCAAGAGGAGAGAGACAATGCGTAAAAGCGTTCTGGTCGCCGCGGTTCTGCTGGCATCGACCGCGATGGTGTCGGGCTGCGACAGGATCAAGCAGGCCGTTGGCAGGAAATCTTCGGTAGCGGTCAAGAACACGGCCTATCCCGAGCGGGTGTTCTGGGGCGATACCCACCTCCACACCGCCAACTCACCCGACGCCTTCGCCTTTGGCAACCGCCTGCTGCCCGAAGACGCGCTGCGCTTTGCCCGGGGTGAGGAAGTCACCTCAAGCACCGGGGTCAAGGCCAAGCTCGAACGCCCGCTCGATTTCCTCGTGGTCAGCGACCACTCGGACGGTCTCGGCTCGATGATGGACCTGTACAACGCGCCGCGAATGCTGATCTCCGATCCTCACCTGCTGCGCTGGTACGACATGATGCATTCCGGCCAGGACGGGGCCAGCAAGGCGGCGACCGAGATTATCGACGCCAAGGCGAACAACAGCTTGCCGCCTGAACTGATCAATCCCGCCGGCACCGAAAAGCGCATGCGCTCGACCTGGGAAAAGAACATCGACGCGGTCGAACGCTATAACGAACCGGGCAAGTTCACCGCCTTCTTCGGGTTCGAATACACCCTGATGGAAGGCGGCAACAACCTGCACCGCAACGTGATCTTCCGCGATGGGCCGGACAAGGCGCGCCAGACTCTGCCGATCACCTCCTATGGCACCACAATCCCCGACCAGCTGTGGGATTATATGGACGCCTATGAAAAGAATACCGGCGGCAAGGTGCTGGCGATCCCGCACAATTCGAACATGTCCAACGGCCTGATGTTCATGATGACCGACCCGTCGGGCGGCCCGATGACCGCGGCCTATGCCCGGCGCCGCGCGGCGCACGAACCCGTGGTCGAAATCACCCAGATCAAGGGCGACAGCGAAGCTCACCCGTTCATGTCGCCGAACGACGAATTTGCGGGTTACGGCACCGCCGGGTGGGACATCGGCAACCTGATGATGACCGAGCCCACGACCCCGGACATGCAGCCCGGCAACTACGTGCGTGAAGCGCTCAAACGCGGGCTGATGATCGAGCAGAATACCGGCGTGAACCCCTACAAGTTCGGGGTGATCGGCTCGACCGACAGCCACACCGCCCTCTCCACGGCGGATGACAACAACTACTTCGGCAAGTTCCCGATCGTGGAGCCCAGCAATCACAACCGCGCGCTCGAAGAACAGAACCTGGGCGAGCACAAGGGCCGGGTCGGCTGGAACTACCTCGCCAGCGGCTATGCGGCTGTCTGGGCGACGTCGAACACGCGCGAGGCGATCTTCGATGCGATGATGCGGCGCGAGGTCTATGCCACCACCGGCCCGCGCATGACCGTGCGCTTCTTCGGCGGTTGGGACTTCAAGGCCGATGACCTCAAGGGCGATTGGGTCAAGGCCGGCTATACCCGCGGCGTGCCGATGGGCGGCGAACTCAAGGCCCGCAAGGGCGCGCCCAGCTTCATCGTTTCGGCGCTGAAGGACCCGATCGGCGCCAATCTCGACCGCGTGCAAGTGGTCAAGGGCTGGACCGACAAGGACGGCAAGGCCCACGAAAAGGTCTTCGACGTCGTCTGGTCAAACCCCGAAACCCGCAAGATCTCGGGCGGCAAGCTGGCCCCGGTCGGCGATACGGTCGACGTCGCGACGGCGAGCTACCAGAACACCATCGGCGCGCCGACCCTGGCGACCGTCTGGACCGATCCCGAGTTCGACGCCAGCCAGCGCGCGTTCTATTACGTGCGCGTCCTTGAAATCCCGACGCCGAACTGGGTCGCCTATGACGCGGTGCGCTACAAGCTCACCCTGCCCGGCGATATCCCGCTCAAACAGCAGGAGCGCGCCTATACCTCGGCAATCTGGTACACGCCCTCCTGAGCCGATTCCGCGCGGAGAATGACATGACCATGCGCAGCCGCGCAGCAGCGATGCTGCGCGAACCCCTCGTCCACTTCCTGATCGCAGGAGCACTGGTATTTGCTTTCCTGTCTGGCCGCGCGCCCGATCTTGGCGAGCGCCGGATCGTGGTCAACGAGGCGGTGGTGGGCGGCATCGCCAACCGCTTTGTCGAAACTTTCCATCGCCAACCCTCGAATGAGGAACTCGACGGTCTGATCAACGACTATGTCCGGGACCAGGTCTATTACCGCGAGGCGCTGCGCCTGGGGCTGGACCGCGACGACGAGGTCGTGGTGCGCCGAATGCGCAACAAGATGGTTGCGCTCGCGACCAGCGATGCAGACGCCGCGACGCCCAGCGATGCCGACCTGCAAAAACTGCTCGAAAAGGATCCGGGGCGCTATGCGCGCGAGCCACAGATCACCTTCTCGCAGCTCTATCTTGGTGCCGACAGCCCGGCTGCGCGCGAAGCGGCGAAGCAGGCACTCGCCGTGCTCGCCAAAGGCGGCGATGCGACCGCGTTCACCAAGCCCGCGCCGATCACCGCGCATTTCGAGGCGGCACCGTCGAGCGATATCGCCGAACAGTTTGGCGATCAGTTCGCCGCCGCCCTGCCCAAGCAGCAGCGCGGCCAGTGGCACGTGATGACCTCGGGCCTCGGACTCCACCTCGTCAAGGTCGAGGCGCTGATCGCGCCCGCCCCGCCAACACTTGACCAGGTCCGCCAGCAACTGACCAACGACTGGCACGAAGCCGCAGTGCGCAAGGCCGAAAACGACGCCTATGCCAAGATCCTCGCTGGCTATGACGTGGTGATCGAGCAACCGAAATGATCCTGCGTGCACTTCTTGCGGCCTTCGTGGCCCTTCTCTGCGCGATGAGTCCCGCTCATGCGGATGAATTGCGCCCTGGCTACCTGGAACTTACCCAGCGCGATGCCACGCACTGGAAGGTGCTGTGGAAGGCCCCCGTGCTGGGCGGTCTTGCCACACGGTCGCGCCCTGCCCTGCCGGCGTTCTGCACACTCAAGCAAGGCGATATCCGGCTCGACAGCGGCTCACTGATCAGTGCGGCGGAGGCGACCTGCACGCAGCCGATCGAAGGGCATCAGGTTGGCATTTCGGGAATGGAAGCCACCTTCACCGACGCCCTGCTGCGCGTTGCCCCGCTCGGCCGCCCGGTCCAGACCGCACGCCTGACACCGACCGCCGCGATGGTCACCGTGGCGGCTGTGCCCGATCGGTGGGAAGTGGCGCGGACCTATCTCGTCATCGGGATCGAACACATCCTGACCGGATACGATCACTTGCTGTTCGTGATCTCGCTGGTCCTGCTGCTGGGCAGCCCCTGGGTGGTCGTGCGCGCCGCGACGGCCTTTACCATCGCCCACTCGTTGACCCTGATCGGCACCACGCTCGGCTTGTTCGGACTCGCGCAGGCTCCGGTTGAGGCCTTGATCGCGCTGTCGATCGTGTTCCTCGCGGTAGAGATCGTGAAACAGAAGGAGGGTGTGCAGCGCCTGTCCGAACGCGTGCCCTGGACGATCGCGTTCCTGTTCGGGCTACTCCACGGCTTTGGTTTTGCTGGCGCGCTGCGCGAGATCGGCCTGCCCGAAACCGACGTGCCGATGGCGCTGCTGACCTTCAACCTAGGCGTCGAAGTCGGCCAGTTGATGATCATTGCGGCCTGCCTCGGTGTGATCGGCCTGCTGCGCCGTTTCGCCCCCGCCGCGCTGCGCCCCGCCACCTTGACCGCAACCTATGCGATCGGCACGGTCGCGAGCTTCTGGTTCATCGACCGGCTGGCCGGCTGACGGTGGACAAATGGCCACAGCCGACGCATGGCGATCCCATATGCACGAGAGGAAAATCCAGATGGACGCTGCCGTTCTGTATGAAGTCGATGCCCAGGGTATCGCGACGATCACGCTCAATCGCCCGGAACTTCGCAACCCCATCTCCGAAGCCGAAGTGGTCGAGGGGCTTCTCGACGTACTCGAGGCGATGGAAGCCGATCCCAACGTCCGCGTCGCGATCCTGACGGGGGCAGGCAAGGCGTTTTCCTCTGGCGGAAACATCAACACGATGAAGCCCGGCGCGGGCCTCAATGCCGGTCTTCCGGCGCGAACGCGCGGCAATTACAAGCGCGGGATCCAGCGCCTGCCGCTTGCCTTCGCCGCGCTTGAAGTGCCGGTGATCGCCGCCGTGAACGGTCCCGCGATCGGTGCCGGGCTTGACCTCACCTGCATGTGCGACCTGCGCATTGCTGGCGAAAGCGCGAAGTTTGCCGAAAGCTTCGTCAAGCTGGGCATCATCCCCGGCGATGGTGGCGCCTGGCTGCTTCAGCGCGTGGTCGGATTCACCAAGGCGGCAGAAATGTCGCTGACGGGCGACACCATCGATGCCGCCGAAGCGCTCAGCTGCGGCCTCGTTTCCAAGGTCGTGCCCGATGCAGACCTGATGGACGCCGCGCGCGCGCTGGCCGCAAAGATCGCCGCCAACCCCTCGTTCGCGGTGCGCATGGCCAAGCGCCTGCTGTGGGAAGGCCGCCGCGCGGACCTGGCCACCGTGCTGGAGATGTCTGCAGCGATGCAGGCGGTGGCCCACGCCACCGGCGACCACGAAGAGGCCGTCAACGCCTTCCTCGAAAAGCGCAGCCCGCAATTCAAGGGTGATTAATTCACATCGATGTGATCGCGAGTTTTGCCAATCACATTTTAATGTGATAGCGCGCGAATCATGTCTACGAACCTGATCGATCGCGTCCGCCGCCTCGTTACCGATGGCGGCATGTCGCGCGCCGGCCTTGCCCGTGCGGCGGGGCTCCATGCCAACACCCTGCGTGACTGCACCGAAAGCGACTGGAACCCCACCGCCGAAACGCTGCGCAAGCTCGAAGCCTTCCTGTGGGATAGCGACGATGCCCCGGTGCTCGTCCCGATCGAGGAGATCATCGAGGAAGCCCGCAATGGGCGGATGTTCATCCTCGTCGATGACGAGGACCGCGAGAACGAGGGCGATCTTGTCATTCCGGCGCAGATGGCCACCCCCGATGCGATCAACTTCATGGCTACCCACGGGCGCGGCCTGATCTGCCTGACCCTGACGCGCGAGCGGACCGAATACCTCGGGCTCGAACTGATGAGCCGCAATAACGGCACCCGGCACGAAACCGCCTTTACGGTCTCGATCGAAGCACGCGAAGGCGTCACCACTGGCATTTCCGCCGGCGATCGCGCCCGGACCGTGGCCGTGGCCATCGACGCTACCAAAGGCCGGCAGGACATCGTGACTCCCGGCCACGTCTTCCCATTGATCGCGCGCGACGGCGGGGTGCTGGTCCGCGCCGGGCATACCGAAGCCTCGGTCGACATCGCCCGTCTTGCCGGACTGAACCCGTCGGGCGTGATCTGCGAAATCATGAACGAAGACGGCACCATGGCGCGGATGGACGATCTCGTGCCCTTCGCGCGCCGCCACGGGCTCAAGGTCGGTACGATCCGCGACCTCATCGAATACCGCCGCAAGCACGACCATCTGGTCGAGCGCGTGGCCGAAGTGCCGTTTGTTTCCGACTACGGCGGCGACTGGAAGCTGATCACGTTCCGCAACAAGATCGACCGCAGCGAAAGCTTCGTGCTGCAAAAGGGGCTGGTCGATCCTGCGCAGCCAACGCTTGCCCGCGTGCATACGATCTCGATCCTGGACGACATGCTTGGCCAGCCGGGCCCGAAGAAGCGCACCCTCCAGCGCGCGATGGCGGAAATTGGTCGCCATGGCAGCGGTCTGATCGTACTGTTGATCCAGCCGCGCGAAGGCCATCTCGGCGATGATACGCCCGCCGCAGACATGGACCTTCGCTCGTATGGTATTGGCGCGCAAATCCTTGCTGACCTGGGGGTCCACGAAATGATCCTGCTCAGCAATTCACATCGTAACGTCGTCGCGATCGAGGGTTACGGCCTAAACATCGTCGGCGAGCGCGCAATTCCTGCGGAGTAAACCCATGTCCCGTTTTCTGATTGTCGAAGCCCGCTTTTACGAACACCTCAACGATATGCTCGTCGCAGGTGCCGAGGCCGCGCTCAAGGCCGCCGGGCATGAAGTCGACGTCATCACCGTTCCGGGTGCGCTGGAAATCCCCGGGGCAATCGCGCTGGCCGATCAGGCCCAGCTTTATGACGGCTATGTCGCGATCGGCGTGGTGATCCGGGGCGAAACCTATCACTTCGAAATCGTCGCGGGCGAGAGCGCGCGCGGGATCATGGCGCTGACCATGGACGGCGTCGCCATCGGCAACGGCATCCTGACGGTCGAGAACGAAGCGCAGGCGCTGGTCCGCGCCGACCCCAAGCAGAAGGACAAGGGCGGCGAAGCGGCCAAGGCGGCCATCTCGCTCCTCAAGCTGCGCGAGAAGTTCGCATGAGCGCGCACCCGGCCATCGCCGGCCTGCCACTGGTCCTGGGCGGCAACGTCTTCGGCATGACCGCAGACGAGGACGCCAGCTTCGCGGTGCTCGATGCCTTCTATGCGGCCGGCGGGCGGATGATCGACACGGCAGACGTCTATTCGGCCTGGGTACCGGGCCACAAGGGCGGCGAGAGCGAAACCATGCTCGGCAAGTGGTTCGCCGCCAGCGGCAAGCGCGCCGAAGTGAAGCTCCACACCAAGACCGGGATGTTGGGCGGCAAGGAACTCTACGAGCCCGCCCGCGTGCTGCAATCGCTCGATGCCTCGCTCGAACGGCTGCAAACCGACTATGTCGACCTCTACTACGCCCACCGCGATTACGAGGAACTGCCGATTGGCGATATCGTCGCAGCCTTCGACGGCGCGGCAAAGACCGGCAGGGTGCGCTCGCTGGGAGCGTCAAACTTCACTGCCGAGCGTCTGGGCGCGGCGCTGGATGCGGCCGACAGTCAGGGCGCAATGCCGTTTTCGGTGCTGCAGAACGAATACAACCTGGTTGCGCGCAAGGCCTATGGGCCTGACCTGCAACAGCTTTGCACCACGCGCGGCATTCCGATGCTGCCGTTCTTCGGCCTTGCCTCGGGCTTCCTCACCGGCAAGTACCGGACCGAGGCGGATCTCGGCAAATCGGTGCGCGGCCAGCGCATGGGCGACCTCTTGGTAAGCGGTGCGCCGATGCTGACGGTGATGGACGACGTGGTGCGCAAAACCGGCGCAACCCATGCGCAGGTGGCGCTGGCCTGGCTGCGGGTGCAGCCGGGGATTGGCGCACCGATCGCCAGTGCGACCTCGGCCGAACAGGTGCGCGAGCTTTGCGGTGCGGCCACGCTGGAACTCACCGAGGAACAGCTGGCTCGGCTTTCAGGCGCGCTTTGAACCAGCTTGCCGCGCTGTTGATGCTGGCGTCGGGCGCGATCCACGCCAGCGTCAACGCGATCCTGAAATCCGGCGGCGACAAGATGTCGAGCCGCGCGCTGATCGACGGGTTCAGCGCTCTGCTGGTCTTGCCGTTCGCCTGCGTGGTGCCTTTCCCGCAGGATGCTGCCGTGTGGCTCGCGGGTTCGATGCTGACCCATCTGTTCTACCTGCTGTGCCTGGTCAAAGCCTTCGAGGCGGCGGACATGAGCGCGGTCTATCCCGTGATGCGCGGCTCTGCCCCGGTGATCGCATCGGCTGTCGCGGTCATACTTTTTGGCGAGCCGATCAGCTGGGCCGTGGCAGGCGGCATCGCACTTGTCAGCCTTGGCACGCTGGCGGTCGCATGGTGGAACGCGCCGGGCCTCAAGGCAATCGGCTGGGCGCTCGCCACCGGGGCCATGACGGCGCTCTATACCGTGATCGACGCCAAGGGCGTACGCGCCGCACCTTCGGCGGAAAGCTATTTCGTGTGGTTTTTCCTCGCGCTTGGCCTCTGTATTGCGCTGGTTTTCGCGGTGTGGCGCGGCCCGGTGTTCCTGCTCACTGCGCGTTCGCAATGGAAGCCGGGGCTGATCGCCGGGGCGCTCTCGCTGGTCACCTATGGCCTTGCGCTGTTCGCCTATCGCCTTGGCGATGTGCCGCGCCTTGCGGCCTTGCGCGAAAGTTCGATCCTGTTCGGGGTTGGCATCGCGGTGTTCGTGCTCAAGGAGCAGGTCGGCAAGGCCCGATTGGCCGGCGCCGCGCTGATCGCGGCGGGCACCGGCCTGCTGTTGGCGCTGCGTTAGCCCAGATCGAGGAACTCCTTGAGGCCATAGGGCTGGTACGGCCCGATGATCAGTTGTTCGAACACGCCCGTGCCCACGCCGCGCTTGTCGCTGACGATACGGCAGGGCAGCTGGACGTGGTAGTTGTCCATCTGCCCCGGATTGCACTGGGCCAGGCCAAAAACCTCGCGCTCGACCTCAAGCGGTCCGTGGTAGAGGCCGTGGCCCCACTTGGGCGAGGTATAGCCGATCCCGCGCATCTGGAAGCGGCCGAGCACTTCGAAGGTCAGCGTTTCAGGGCCGTCCGGACCTGCGATGGTCAGCGTGCCCTTCTCAGGCCAGCGCGTGCCCTTGGCGAGCGGCGAATCCATTTCGCCTTCGGTGTCGAACAGGTCGTCCGCCGTGCCGCCATCGGGAGCAATAACCGCGCGGGTGTTCCACTTGTTGCCCTTGGCATCGGCGGTGTCGTGGAAGAACAGGCTGCTATCCTCGAAGTTCATCGGCGTCCACTGCCAGAAGAAGCCCGGTACCACGCCGCTGGAGTGCGGCTGCTGGTCGCTTGCGCCAACCGGGCGTACGCCCCAGCTGCGGTCGCGCGTGCCCGCCGTGCCGGGGGCGCATTCCTCGCGCACGCCGTCGATTTCGATCCAGCCGGTATAGTGGCCGTTCTGGGTAAGCCGCGTGTAATCCATGAAGGTGCGCGGCCCGATGCGGTGGATGAAGCGCGGCTCCTCGATCGGAAAGGCGCGGCCGGTGAAGGTCAGGTCGGCCTTGAACCCTTCCCCATCCACGATCACGCGCAGCTTCTGCAGCGGTTCGATCACTTCGATGGTGATCGGCCCGACGGTCAGGTCAAAGCGCTCCATGCCCAGCTCGCGCGAGGCGTGGAGGTTATACTGCACCCCGTCGCGGATCGCGGAAAAGTGGGCATCGGCGACATTGAGGTGCGGATAGATTCCGAAGGCCACCGCGAAGAAGCCCGAGCCATCGGGCGCATAGCCGTTGAAGAAATAGCGGTCGTAGAAGTTCCGGTCAGTCCCGGCATAGGCCACAGGCTCGGGGGTCTGGTGCAGCGGAAAGTCGTCACCTTTGGTCAAAACCATTGCAATTATCCTTTGAGCTTGGCGAGGCTGCCGTGCTGGAGCGCAAGCCCGCAGCCGCCACGCGCCATGGAGAGGAAGTTTTCATCGCCGCGCGGGGTCCGCTCGACGTAGGCGGCGCTGAACACGGCGGTCGAAATGCCGTGGATCGCGCCGATCACGTAATCGTCCCAGATCGAATCCCGGGTCATCGGCACCCCGCGCGCGGTCATCTCTGCGCAATAGAGGTCCAGCAGTTCGCCCTCGTGCTCACGCCGCAGCGCCTCGCCAATGCCGGTGCCAAGGAAATAGCCGATATCGGTCAAACCATTGCCGAGTGCGATGGTCTGCCAGTCAAGCACCGCAATTTCCTCGGCCCCGCCCTTGATGTCGAACAGCATGTTGTCGAGCCGGAAGTCGCCGTGCACGATCGAGCGAACCGGCGCCTGACGGCCAAACCAGTGTTCGCCCGCCTCGGCCAGTTCCTCGCAGATCGCCATATACTCCGGCTCAAGCGTATCGGCATAGCGTTCGCGGAAGATTGCCTGGGCGTTCGGATAGAGCGCCTTTACCTGCTCGGACTGGATCGGGCTGGGTTGCAGCCATGGCGTTTCAAGCAGGGCGGCATTATCCCAGCTCGGTGCGTGGATCGCGGCGGCCTGTTTCACACCGGCGCGGGCGTCTGCGGCCGAACAGCTGGCCAGCTGGTTACCGCCGCGCGCTGGCCCGAGATCTTCGAACAGCAGAATGAAATCGACCCCGTTGTCCGCAACCTCGGCGACCAGCGCCTGCGGGGCGCGCACGCCCAGCTTGGGGCAGATCTCGCGGTAGAAACCGACTTCCTTGGCATAGAGCCCGAACGCCCCGGCCGTCTGACGACTGGTTTCGTCTGCGGCCGGAAACTTGCCCGCAATCGTAGCGGGCCCCGCACCGGGTTTGTCGAACGTCAGCGTCAAGCGCGCGCTGTCGCCCACCTGCCCGGTGCCAATCGGCACCCAGCTGATCTCCTCCACTCTGGCATCGTCGATTACGCTCGCAGCGCGCAACCGGTCGGTCAGCCAGCCAGGCGTGATCGCGTCTGGATGAGTAGGAAAGTCAGCCATCCATACCTCTCTATGAGATCGTTATCGTTATTTAAGCGCACGATTAAACCACGGATTGCCTCTGCACAACCGCGAAGCGCCAGGCCTCCGAAAAGTTTTGCTGACCAGGTATATTTTGGGTATTCCAAACAGTGTCTCGTACTGAAACAATGTCCCAAAGCGGGCCGGTTTCGAAAGGTTACCGCGCTTTATCAGCAAGTACACGCGAACTAGGCGAAACGCATGAACAGCACTTCGGACGAAGAAATGACACTGCCTTGCGAGTCGAACCTGGCCGCCGAGATCGGTGATAGCGCCGCACTCATCGGGGATCTTCGCGATTGTATGCACCGTCTTGACCAGATCGGGGCGAACCTGGCCGCAGTACATGTGGATGCGGCAATCCATTCCCTGCTTTCATCGCTTGCATCGGGCAATTCGTCGAAAACGGACTGATCTGATCCATTAAGGTTCAATATGAACCTTATCTGCAAGGACACGTAACACCTAACTTAAGTATCAGCAGGTGGTGCACGGGCAACCTTCCGACCCCGTTTCAACGGGCAGGGAAGCGAGGTTGATTATCGCTGTGCCATCCAATAACGCGCCAGCGCGGGTTGATCGTTCAGAGTGAAGGAACGCGATTGCTGGTAGAACGGGCCAAGGGGAATCGTGTGGAGCGCGAAGAAGAAGCGCTGAGGTTGCGCTCCATTGCTGAAGAGCTGGCGAATATCGCGTCGTCTCTGCTCAACGTGAATCAGCGTCCGGAATCGGAGCTGCCAACGCAAGACTCCGCGCCCGACCAACTTGATGGCTATACCCAGATGTCGCAGCAAGATGTTGTGCTGGCGGTGGAATTGGCGCGCTCGCTCTACCGCAGCCGCCGTACGCGGCCGCGCGTGTTCGACGATGATGCGCTTTTCGGCGAGCCGGCCTGGGATATCCTGCTGGACCTCTTCATCGCGGACTCTGAGAAGAAACCCCTGTCGGTCACTTCCGCCTGCATCGGTGCGTCGGTCCCGACCAGCACCGCACTGCGCTGGCTCGCCATCCTGGAGGAGCGCGGCCTGCTCTGGCGCGAAAATGACAAGGCCGATGCCCGCCGCGTATTCCTGCATCTGACCGGCGAAGGCTATGCCAAGATGGTCGCCTATTTCATTCACCTTCGCAACGACGGCCTGCTGTCACCTGGCTTCAACCGCAGCGGCATCGGCGGTTAACCCGGGCAGCCCAAAAGTAACCGCCGCGCTCCCTTTCGAGCACGGCGGTCACAGCGTCCGTTAACCTGATGGTTAAGGGTGCTCAGGCCGACAGGCGGCCAAACGCCCCAGCGCCGGCATAATGCGCGGCATCGCCCAGCTCTTCCTCGATGCGGATCAGCTGGTTGTACTTGGCAAGCCGGTCCGAACGGGCGAGCGAGCCGGTCTTGATCTGACCACAGTTGGTCGCAACGGCGAGATCGGCGATGGTCGCGTCCTCGGTTTCGCCCGAACGGTGCGACATCACGGCGGTATAACCGTTGCGGTTGGCGATGCTGACCGCGTCGAGCGTTTCCGACAGCGAGCCGATCTGGTTGACCTTGACCAGCAGCGAATTGGCCAGGCCCTTGCCGATGCCCATTTCGAGGCGCTTGGGGTTGGTCACGAACAGGTCGTCACCCACCAGCTGGACCTTGCCGCCGATCTTGTCGGTCAGGGCCTTCCAGCCTTCGAAATCGTCTTCGCCCATGCCGTCCTCGATCGAGATGATCGGGTAGGCGGCGGCGAGGTCGGCCAGGTAATCGGCCATCTGCACCGGCGAGAGCGAGAGCCCTTCACCGCTGATTTCGTACTTGCCGTTCTTGAAGAACTCGGTCGCGGCACAGTCGAGCGCAAGCTTGATGTCGCTGCCCGGCTTGAACCCGGCCTTTTCGATCGAGGCCATGACGAAATCGAGCGCGGCGCGGGTACTCGACAGGTTGGGCGCAAAGCCCCCTTCATCGCCCACCGCAGTCGCCAGGCCCTTCTCGTGGAGGCCCTTCTTGAGGGTGTGGAACACTTCTGCGCCCCAGCGTACGGCTTCGGCCAGGCTCGACGCGCCGACCGGCATGATCATGAATTCCTGGAAGTCGATCGGGTTGTCGGCGTGTTCACCGCCGTTGATGATGTTCATCATCGGCACCGGCAGGACATGGGCCGACACGCCGCCGATGTAGGCATAGAGCGGCAGGCCGCGCGCATTGGCGGCAGCCTTGGCAATGGCGAGCGAGGTGCCGAGAATCGCGTTGGCGCCCAGGCGGCTCTTGTTCTCGGTCCCGTCGAGGGCGATCATGGTGAGGTCGATGTCGCGCTGGTCTTCGCCGTCGAGGCCGAGCAGCTCCTCGCGGATTTCCGAGTTCACAGCCTCGACCGCCTTGAGCACGCCCTTGCCAAGATAGCGGCTCTTGTCGCCATCGCGCAGTTCGACGGCTTCGTGCGCGCCGGTCGATGCACCCGAAGGCACGGCGGCGCGGCCAAAGCTGCCGTCTTCGAGCAGGACGTCGACTTCAACTGTGGGGTTGCCTCGGCTGTCAAGAATTTCGCGGGCGTGAATGTCAATGATCGCGGTCATGGCGCATACGTCTCCAGACGGGGAATTTGCGCGCTCCTTGGCAGCGCATGGGCTGTCAGGCAAGTTGCAATCCGTAAAGTCATGCAACAACAATGGCACTTGTGCGTTAGCCGTATCGTTCCCACATGTTTCAAGTAATTCCCGTGCCGGATCAGGAAAGGGCCAGACCAATGGCAAAGACCCCGACGACGACCACCAAGACCACCGCTGCCAAGAAGCCGGCTGCGAAGAAGCCGGCCGCTGCCAAGACCCCTGCCGCCGCCGAAACCGGCGCGGCCAAGGCCAAGTTCTCAAAGGCGATCGAGGAAGCCCGCGCCGGCGCCGTCGCGCTGGGCAGCGAAGCCCAGGCCAAGGTCGGCGTTTACCGCGAACAACTCGCCGCCAAGAGCGGTGACTGGGTTGGCGAAGCCAAGGACCTGGCCGACCAGGCCAAGGGCCGTGCCACCGAACTTGCCAAGGACGGCAAGGCCAAGACCAGCGATGCCCTCGCCAGCCTCGGCAAGATCGTGGCCGACAATGCCGGTACGATCGATGAAAAGCTGGGCGTGCGGTATGGCGATTATGCCCGCACCGCCGCGCGTTCGATGCAGGAAACCGCCGCCAAGATCGAATCCAAGGATCTTGCCGAACTGGGCGACGACGCCAAGGAATTCGTCCGCAAGAGCCCCGGCCTGGCGATCGGCATTGCCGCCGTCGCCGGTTTCCTGATCTCGCGCCTGTTCAAGGGCGGTTCGTCGGACGATTGACATCGACGCGCCAACACGGCTTGTCTGACAGGCGATGCATGACGAACAACCTCCGCTGATCGCCGCGCAGGCGGGTGACGAAGCACGCGATCGCTCGCTGGTCGATGACGTTCGTCAGCTGGTAAGTGACGGCAAGACCCTGCTCGAGGCTGAACTCGCCTATCAGAAAACACGCGCGGCGGTTGCCGGTGCGGGGGCCAAGGGAGTCGCCGGCTGGGCCGCGCTCGCACTGGCGTTGCTGTTCTTCACGCTGATGGCACTGGTCATGGGGCTGCTGCTGGCCTTGACCCCGCTGCTTGGCGGTTGGGGGGCAATGGCGCTGGTTGTGCTGGGCTTGCTGGCGGCAGCGGGCCTTTCAGGATGGGCCGCGGCGCAGCGGTGGAAAAAGATGTCCGAAATGCTGGCCGACACGGACGACGCGGCATGAACGAGGCCGCAAGCAAGCTGGCCCGCGACCGTGCCAACCGCAAGGCGGCCCGTTCGTTGTTCGATGCGCGGATCAGCCAGGTGAAGGCCGATCTCGAGGCTCGCCCAATCGGTGGCCGGATCGCCGACAAGGCCGGCGAAGAAGCCATGAACGCCGCAAACGAAGCCCTGGCCGTGGCGAAGGAAAGCAAGGGCATCATCGCCGCAATGGTCGCTGCACTGGCGCTGTGGTTCTTCCGCAACCCGCTTATCGCCTTCTTCGCACAGCACTTTTCCCCGCAAGCCGAGGTTCAGGAAGACTGAACTAGGGACCGCCAGGCCAAAGTGGCAGTCAAGGAGCAGTGAAGGTGAGTGAAGCCGGACGCGACCGCATCGAGCAGAAGATCGCAGCCTCGCGGGAAATGCTGGAGCGGGAGAGCGAAAGCCTGACCGCAGTGCCCCGGCGCGCGCCTCTTCCCGATGCCTATCCGCCGGAAAACTATCGCTCGCTTGCCGCTGAATATCCCTGGTTGACGCTGGCCGCAGGGGCCGGGTTCGGCTTGCTGGTCGGCGCCATGTTGCCAAGGAAGGTGGGCGGGAAGCTTGGCCAGCGCGCGCTCGGCGCAGCCGCTGTGGCCGGCGAAATCGGCCTGACCCTTGCCGCAAGGGCCCGTGACAAGGCCGCCGAAGCGGGTCGCGAAGGGCTAAGCCGTGTTGGCGAAAGCACCGCCGATTTGCGCGAGCGCACCGCCCGCACTGCCCATTCTGCCGGAAGCACCGGGATCGTGTTGGCACGCGAAGCAATCAAGCTGGCCGCAAAGCTTCGAAAATAGCCCCTTGCCGGGCAGCTCGACTTTTGTCGAACTTGCGAAAAACGCACGAATTGCTATTGGCGGCTCGTCTTCCCTCCCCAGGAGCAATCATGAGCGACCAGAAACTCCACCTCGTTATGGGTGGCCGGGTCAAGGACCCGCAGCACCTCGAATTCGAAGATCTGAGCAAGATCGATTTCGTTGGCGTCTTTCCGGACTATGCCTCGGCCGAGGACGCCTGGCGCTCGGCCGCGCAGCGCACGGTTGATGATGCCGCGATGAAGTATGTCGTGGTGCACCTGCACCGCCTGCTCCAGCCGGATATGCTCAAGCGTTGAGCCTCGGCGCCAAGGCAGGAAATGAAAGGCCCCGCGGAAGCGGGGCCTTTTCGTATCAGATGAACTCGATCTTCTCGATGGCGTAGAACCGGTCGCCCGCAGGCACCGACACTTCGATCTCGTCACCCACGTGGCGGCCGATCAGCGCCCGGCCAAGCGGCGAGTTATAGCTGATCCGCCCGATCCGCGCGTCAGCCTCGTACGGCCCGACGATCTGGTAACGCACCGGCTTGTCATCATCGTCGAGCAGGGTCACGGTCGCGCCGAAGATGATCCGGTCACCCGAAAGGGTGGCGGGATCGATGATCGTAGCGCGGCTGACCTTGTCTTCGAGATCGGCGATCGACGCTTCGACCTGGCCCTGGCGTTCTTTGGCCGCGTGATATTCCGCGTTTTCCGACAGGTCGCCATGCGCGCGAGCCTCTTCGATCGCGTCGACGATCTTCGGGCGCTCTTCGCGCAGCGCCTTCAGCTCGGCGATCAGCTTTTCATAGCCTTCCGCCAGCATCGGCAGCTTTTCGACACTTGCCATACTTGAATTACCCTCCTGACGCTCCCCCTGACCGGCGGGACTAGTTCCCTGCCCCGCCCCCTGACGGGAGGCGGGCCAGGCCAGTCGCGATTTGGGGGGAGGCGCGATTGTTCAGTTGCTATAATAATCCTGCAATGACCGCACTTCAAGCTTCGCGCCGCGCAGCGCCGCGATAGCCTGGGCCGCGGCAACCGAAGCCGCTGCCGTGGTGTAATACGGCACCTTGCCGGTCAGCGCCGAAGCGCGGATCGATTGCGAGTCCTTGAGGCTTTGCCACCCCTCGGTGGTGTTGATGATCAGCGCCACTTCGCCGTCGATGATCTTATCGACGATATGCGGACGCCCTTCGGCCACCTTGTTGACGCGTTCTACCGGCACCCCGGCCTCGCTCAGGAAGCGCGCCGTGCCGCCGGTGGCGATCAGGGTGAAGCCCAGCTCCACCAGCTGCTTGGCCGCAGGCAGGATCACCGGCTTGTCGGTTTCCTTGACCGAGACGAACACCACGCCGCCATCGGGCAGGCGGGTGCCCGCGCCCAGCTGGCTCTTGGCGAAGGCCACGGCGAAGTTGCCGTCGATGCCCATGACTTCGCCGGTCGACTTCATTTCGGGCGACAGCACCGGATCGACGCCGGGGAAGCGGGCGAAGGGGAACACGGCTTCCTTGACGGCCATGTAGTCCAGCTCGCGCTTGAACGGCGGGAAGGTGGAGAGCTTTTCGCCCGCCATAACCCGCGCCGCGATCTTTGCGACCGGCTGGCCGATCGCCTTGGCGACGAACGGCACCGTGCGGCTGGCGCGCGGGTTCACCTCGATCAGGTAAACGTCACCGTCCTTGACCGCGAACTGGATGTTCATCAGCCCCTTCACGCCCAGCGCGAGCGCGAGGGCGTGGGCCTGACGCTCCATCTCGGCGATGATTTCGGCCGGCAGGCTGTAGGGCGGCAGGGTGCAGGCGCTATCGCCCGAGTGAATCCCGGCTTCCTCAATGTGCTGCATCACGCCCGCGACAACCACCTGATCGCCGTCGCACAGCGCATCGACGTCGCACTCGATCGCATCGCGCAGGTACTGGTCGATCAGCACCGGGCTATCGCCCGAAACCTGCACCGCGGTGGCGATGTAGTCGTCAAGCTGGGCGACGCTGTCGACGATTTCCATCGCGCGGCCACCGAGCACATAGCTCGGGCGGATCAGCACGGGGAAGCCGATGCGGTTCGCCACGGCCACGGCTTCGTCGCGGCTGCGGGCAATGCCGTTGGCGGGCTGCTTGAGGTCCAGCTTTTCGACAAGGGCCGAGAACCGCTCGCGGTCTTCGGCCAGGTCGATCGCGTCGGGCGAGGTGCCGAGGATCGGAATCCCGGCATCTTCCAGCGCCTGTGCAAGCTTCAGCGGGGTCTGCCCGCCGAACTGCACAATCACGCCGACCAGCTGGCCGTTCTGCTGTTCGACCCGCAGGATCTCCAGCACGTCCTCGGCCGTCAGCGGCTCGAAATAGAGGCGGTCGGAGGTGTCATAGTCGGTCGAAACCGTTTCCGGGTTGCAGTTGACCATGATCGTTTCATAGCCCGCCTCTTCCAGCGCGAAGCAGGCGTGGCAGCAGCAATAGTCGAACTCGATCCCCTGCCCGATCCGGTTCGGACCGCCGCCAAGGATCACGATCTTCTTGGCGTTAGAAGGGGCAGCCTCGCACTCCGGCGCGCCGAACAGCGGGCCTTCATAGGTCGAGTACATATAGGGCGTGATTGCCTCGAACTCGGCGGCGCAGCTGTCGATCCGCTTGAACACCGGATGGACGCCCAGCTTGTGGCGCAGCGCGCGCACTTCTTCCTCGCTGGTGGCGCCGGCCATCATCTTGAGCGCATCGTGGAGCAGGCCCGAGCTCCGCGCCTGGGTTTCGCCCAGCCCGCCCGCCACGTGGACGCCGCGCACCGCCAGCACCGCGAGGCGCTTGTCCGAAAAGCCCATCGCCTTGAGGCGGCGCAGCCCGGCCGCATCGGTCGGCAGGCCGTTCTCCATGATCGCCGCCTCTTCGGCGATGATCTCGGCGATGTGGCGCAGGAACCACTTGTCGTAATGGGTGATCGCGTGGACTTCATCGACGGTGAAGCCTTCGCGGAAGGCCTGGCCGACGATCAGCAGCCGGTCCGGCGTCTGGCGCGACAGCGCGGCCGTAATTTCGTCGCGGCCCGCGCCTTCAAGGTGGAGCACGCGGTTGAACCCATCGAGCCCGGTTTCAAGGCCGCGCAGGGCCTTCTGCATCGATTCCTTGAAGTTGCGGCCAATCGCCATGACCTCGCCGACCGACTTCATCGCGGTGGAGAGTAGCGGCTCGGACCCCTTGAACTTTTCGAAGGCGAAGCGCGGGATCTTGGTAACAACGTAGTCGATGCTGGGTTCGAAGCTCGCCGGGGTGGCCCCGGTGATCTCGTTGGTCAACTCGTCCAGCGTATAGCCTACCGCCAGCTTCGCCGCGACGCGCGCAATCGGGAAGCCGGTGGCCTTGGATGCCAGCGCAGAGGAACGCGACACACGCGGGTTCATCTCGATCACGATCAGCCGCCCGTCCTTCGGGTTGACTGCGAACTGCACGTTCGAACCGCCTGTTTCGACACCAATTTCCCGCAGCACGGCCAGCGAGGCCGAGCGCATGATCTGGTATTCCTTGTCGGTCAGCGTCAGCGCCGGGGCGACGGTGATCGAGTCCCCCGTGTGGACGCCCATCGGATCGACGTTCTCGATCGAGCAGATGATGATCGAATTGTCATGGCGGTCGCGCACGACCTCCATTTCGTATTCCTTCCAGCCGAGCAGCGATTCCTCGATCAGCACTTCGGTGGTCGGGCTGGCATCGAGACCGCTCTTCACGATCGCCTCGAACTCGGCCTTGTTATAGGCCACGCCGCCGCCGGTGCCGCCCAGCGTGAAGCTGGGACGGATGATCGAGGGCAGGCCCGTGCGTTCAAGCACGGCAAAGGCTTCTTCGACGGTGTGGGCGACGCCCGAGCGCGCGGATTCAAGGCCGATCTTGTCCATCGCCTCACGGAAGCGCTGGCGGTCTTCCGCCTTGTCGATCGCGTCGGCATCGGCGCCGATCATCTTAACGCCGAACTTTTCCAGCGTGCCGTCGTTGAACAGCGCCAGCGCGGTGTTGAGCGCGGTCTGCCCGCCCATGGTCGGCAGGACCGCGTCGGGGCGTTCCTTCTCGATGAT
Organism: Novosphingobium sp.; assembly: GCF_041915465.1. Lineage (GTDB taxonomy): Bacteria > Pseudomonadota > Alphaproteobacteria > Sphingomonadales > Sphingomonadaceae > Novosphingobium. Next base: position 27,742 of record NZ_JAYSBK010000025.1, read on the forward strand.
CCGGGCGACGACTTCAGGCGTGATCGGCTCGACATAGGTCGCGTCGGCCATGTCCGGGTCGGTCATGATCGTGGCAGGATTGGAGTTGACGAGGACCACGCGGTAGCCCTCCTCCTTCAGCGCCTTGATCGCCTGGGTGCCGGAATAGTCGAACTCGCAAGCCTGGCCGATGATGATCGGGCCGGCGCCGATGACGAGGATCGAGGAGATGTCAGTGCGTTTGGGCATTACGCGAGGCTCTCGATGAATTTCTGGAACAGGTAGAAGCTATCCATCGGGCCGGGACTGGCTTCGGGGTGATATTGTACGCCAAAGGCCTTCTTGCCCTTGATCGCGATGCCGCAGTTCGAACCGTCGAACAGGGAAACGTGCGTTTCCTCGACATTGTCGGGCAGCGCGGAGTTATCGACCGCGAAGCCGTGGTTCATCGAGGTGATTTCGACCACGCCGTCCGCAAGGCGCTTGACCGGGTGGTTCGCGCCGCGGTGGCCCTGGTGCATCTTGGTGGTCTTGGCGCCGGCGGCGAGCGCCAGCATCTGGTGACCAAGGCAGATACCGAAGATCGGAATGTCGCGCTCCAGCAGACCTTGGATCACCGGCACGGCATATGAACCGGTCGCGGCCGGATCGCCCGGGCCGTTGGAGAGAAACACGCCGTCCGGCTCCAGCGCCAGCACGCCTTCGATCGGCGTGGTGCCGGGCACGACAGTAACCTTCGCACCGGCCTTCACCAGGTTGCGGAAGATGTTGTCCTTCGCGCCGAAATCCATCGCCACCACGTGCGGCAGCGGGGTGTGGGGCGAGCGGGCATAGCCTTTGCCGAGCGACCACACGCCACCTTCCCAGCTTTCCACCTCGTGCCGGGTGACGACGCGTGCGAGGTCCATGCCTTCAAGGCCGGGCCATTCGGCGGCGCGCTTGATCAGCGCGGGAATGTCAAACTTGCCCTGCGGATTGTGGGCAATCACCGCATTGGGCGCACCCGACAAGCGGATGCGGCGGGTCAGCGCGCGGGTATCGATCCCGGCCAGGCCGATCTTGCCCAGCTTCGCGAGCCATGCGCCAAGATCGCCTTCCGAGCGGAAGTTTGAAGGCTCTGTCACATCCTCGCGCACCACGCAGCCAACCGCGCCGTCGACGTGGCTTTCAAGGTCTTCCTCGTTCACGCCGACATTGCCGATGTGAGGGAACGTGAAAGTCACGATCTGGGCGGCATAGGAGGGATCGGTCATCACCTCTTCATAGCCGGTCATGGCGGTGTTGAAGCACACTTCGCCCACGGCCTCGCCGGTGGCGCCGAACCCTCGGCCCCAGGCGACGTGACCGTCGGCAAGCACAAGGACTCCCGTCGCACCCTGTGGTTGAGGTGCGTGCGAAGAGGCGGCGTCGGCCATGGGGAGGCGCTCCGTTGGCAGGTGTTCTGGCGATGTTGCTAAGGCTCGCCCGCTAGACCCCTCACCCCTCACCGTCAACCTATGAATCCGGGAAAATGACCGCTAGAGGGCAGCTTTCCCCAATCACGTACGAATTCACACAGGAAGAACCCGCCATGCTCCGCGATTCGATCAAGTCCGCCCAGGTTGCCGCGATGAAGGCGGGCGACAAGCAGCGCCTTGCCGCCGTCCGCCTGATCCTCGCCAAGCTCAAGGACAAGGACATCGAACTGCGCACCGCCGCTAATGTGCCCGACGACGATGTGCTGGTGGTCGACGTGCTGCAGAAGATGGCCAAGCAGCGCCGCGAATCAATCACGCTTTACGAACAGGGCGGCCGCCAGGAACTTGCCGAGGTGGAAAAGGCCGAGCTTGCCGTGATCGAGGAATTCCTCCCCCAGCAGATGGGCGAGGACGAGGTGAAGGCCGCCATCGCCACCATCATCGGCGAAGTCGGCGCGGAAGGCATGAAGGACATGGGCAAGGTCGTCGCCGCGCTGAAGGCGAAGCATGGCAGCCAGCTCGACATGGGCAAGGCCTCGGGACTCGTCAAAGCCGCGCTTGCCTGACAAGATGCGCTGATGCTCACCCCCCAATGGCTTGATGAACTGCGCGCGCGGGTCACGCTTTCCAGCGTGATCGGACGAACCACGCGGCTGACCAAGGCGGGGCACGAGTTCAAGGCGTGTTGCCCGTTCCACAACGAAAAGTCGCCCAGCTTCACGGTCAACGACCAGAAGGGCTTCTACCACTGCTTCGGCTGCGGCGCGCATGGCGACGTGATCCGCTGGATGACCGACCAGCGGGGCCTCGCGTTCATGGACGCGGTGAAGGAACTGGCGGCCGAGGCGGGAATGGAAGTCCCCGCCCCCGATCCGCGCGCCGCCCAGCGGGCCGAGCAGCAGAGCACGCTCCACGATGTGATGGCGGCGGCTCAGGCGTTCTTTGTCGAGCGGCTCGCGTCGGACGAAGGCGCGAAGGCGCGCGCCTATCTCGCCACGCGCGGGTTCGATGCGCATACGGTGCAGCGCTTCGGCTTCGGCTACGCGCCGGAAGGGCGGCAGGCGCTGAAAGAGGCGCTGAAGCAGTTTCCCGAGGCTCTCCTGATCGAGGCCGGCCTGCGCATCGCGGTGGAGGACAAGGAACCCTACGACCGGTTCAGGGGCCGCCTGATGCTGCCGATCGAGGACGCGCGCGGACGTGTCATCGCGTTTGGCGGGCGGATCCTCGATGCCGCCAAGACGGACGCGCCCAAGTACCTGAACTCGCCCGATACGCCGCTCTTCGACAAGGGCCGCACGCTCTACAACCTGCACCGCGCCGGGCCTGCCAGCCGCCAATCAGGCCGGATCGTGGTGGTCGAAGGCTATATGGATGTGATCGCGCTGGCGGCGGCGGGAATTCCCGATGCGGTTGCCCCGCTTGGCACGGCGCTGACCGAGCGGCAGATCGAGATGCTGTGGCGGCTGGTTGAAAACCCGGTGCTGTGCTTCGATGGCGACGCCGCCGGACAGCGCGCGGCAATGCGCGCCGTGACCCGCGCCCTGCCCCTGCTGCGTCCGGCGCATAGCTTGCGAATCGTCCGTCTGCCTGCGGGCATGGACCCCGACGATTTGATCAAGCGCGATGGCGCGCGGGCGATGGAAGCCCAGCTGGGCCAGCCCGCGTCGCTGCTCGACGTGTTGTGGGAGCATGAGCGTGACGTCGTGCCGCTCTCCACACCGGAGGACAAGGCCGGCCTCAAGGCGCGGCTCAATAGCCATGTCGAAACCATCGCCGATGGCGACATCAAGGCGCTCTATCGGCGCGAGCTGATGGAGCGGTTTTCCGCCTTTGCGTTCCCGCCGCGTGCGCAGCGCGAATGGCAACCGGCTGGCAGCTTCAGACCGGGCTATAAAGGCGGGCGCGGCGCGCCGCCCCCAATGGCAGACCCGGCGAATGCCGCGCGTCTGCGTCAGCACACCGGCAACCGCGATGCCCTCGCGGCGGCAGTCCTGGCCGGATTGCTGCGGTTTCCCGCTGAAATCGAGCGTCACGCCGATGCCCTCGCCCGCGCCGACCTCGCCGATCCGCGCTTTGCCGCGCTGGTCGACGCGCTCGATTCGGGCGAAGCGCTTGAAACCCCGGCACTTGCCACCATATTGTCATCGCGGGGTTTGGCAGCCCCGAGCCCCGATGAATATGCCCTGCTGCGCTTCGGCTTCCTGGCCGATGACACGCCGACCAATCAGGCCCGTGCGGACCTGGCCCAGGCGGTCGGCTTGCTGGTCGAAAGACCGGCGCTGGAAGCCGCTTTGGCCGATGCCACGGCGCGCTTTGAGCAGGACCTTTCGGACGGCGCTTATGCCGAGCAGCAACGGCTGTTGAAGAGAAAGCTGGAATTCGATGCGCGCCTGCGGCAAATGGCGAGCGCGCGAGCGGGTGGTTCATGATCGGGCTGCCCCCCAAACCGATGGCGGAAGAATGGACGACGAAGAACTGAACGGCGGCGGTAACGAAGGCGGCGACGCGCCGCTGATCGACCTCAACGAAGCCTCGATCAAGAAGCTGATTGCGCGTGCCAAGCGGCGCGGCGTCATCACCATGGACGAGCTGAACGAGGCCCTGCCGCAGGACCAGATGTCGACCGACCAGATCGAGGACATCATGTCCGCGATCAGCGAAATGGGCGTCAACATCGTCGAAAGCGACGAGGACGCGATTGATCCGGACGAGAAGGAAGTCGACGAAGTCGACGAACCGGATCCGATTGGCGAACGCCCGGACATCGTCAAGAAGAAGGAAACGGTCGAGCGCACCGACGATCCGGTACGGATGTACCTGCGCGAAATGGGCGCGGTGGAACTGCTCAGCCGCGAGGGCGAAATCGCCATCGCCAAGCGCATCGAGGCCGGCCGCGACACCATGATCCTGGGGCTGTGCGAAAGCCCGATTACCTTCCACGCGATCATCCAGTGGTCCGAAGCACTCAACGCCGGTGAAATGCAGCTGCGCGAGATCCTCGATCTTGATGCCATGCTGTCGAAGGAGCCTGCGCCCGAAAACCTTACCGAAGACGGTGAAGTCGAAGGCGACGGCGAGATCAGCGAAGCCACCGCCGGCCCTTCCTACAAGGAAGAGGAAGACATCGAGGAGGAAGAATCTGCCGACGACGAGGACGAGGACGGCATCGAACGCCGCGCCCGCCGTCCGGTCGAGGAAGAGGAGGAGGACAACACCCTCAGCCTCGCGCAGATGGAAGCCACACTGAAGCCCGGCGCGCTCGAAAAGTTCGCCGAGATCACCTCGCTGTTCCGCAAGTTCGAGAAGCTCCAGGGCGAGCGGCTCGAGGCGATGAGCCTTGGCGCCGAATTTCCTTCCGCCAAGGAAAAGACCTATCAGCAGCTGCGCGAAGACCTCACCGCGCAGGTTGAAAGCGTGCAGTTCCACGCGACCAAGATCGAATACCTGGTCGACAACCTCTATGCCTTCAATCGCCGCCTGACCGCGCTTGGCGGTCAGATGCTGCGCCTCGCCGAACGCCACAAGGTCAATCGCAAGGACTTCCTCGACAGCTATGTCGGGCACGAGCTCGACGATGGCTGGCTGGCCGCGCAGGCTGGCAAGGACAAGAAGTGGGCCGCTTTCGCCGCGAACGAGGCCGACGCGGTCGAACGCATTCGCAGCGAAGTGGCGGACATTGCCTCGGCCACCGGCATGGCGCTCAGCGAATTCCGCCGCATCGTCAACATGGTGCAAAAGGCCGAACGCGAAGCACGCATTGCCAAGAAGGAAATGGTGGAAGCCAACCTTCGCCTGGTGATCTCGATCGCCAAGAAGTACACCAACCGCGGCTTGCAGTTCCTCGACCTGATCCAGGAAGGGAACATCGGCCTGATGAAGGCGGTCGACAAGTTCGAGTACCGCCGCGGCTACAAGTTCAGCACCTATGCCACCTGGTGGATCCGGCAGGCGATCACTCGTTCGATCGCCGACCAGGCCCGCACGATCCGCATCCCGGTCCACATGATCGAGACGATCAACAAGCTGGTGCGCACCAGCCGCCAGTTCCTGCACGAGCAGGGCCGCGAGCCGACGCCGGAAGAAATGGCCGAGCGCCTGTCGATGCCGCTCGAAAAGGTCCGCAAGGTGATGAAGATCGCCAAGGAACCGATCTCACTCGAAACGCCGATCGGCGACGAGGAAGATTCGCACCTCGGCGATTTCATCGAGGACAAGAACGCGATCATCCCGGTCGACGCGGCGATCCAAGCGAACCTCAAGGAAACAGTCACCCGCGTCCTTGCCAGCCTCACCCCGCGCGAGGAACGCGTGCTGCGCATGCGCTTCGGCATCGGCATGAACACCGATCACACGCTGGAAGAAGTCGGCCAGCAGTTCTCGGTGACCCGCGAACGCATCCGCCAGATCGAAGCCAAGGCGCTGCGCAAGCTCAAGCACCCGAGCCGGTCACGCAAGATGCGCTCGTTCCTGGATCAGTAAGGGATTTTCATGCGGACAGCACTGCGCGCAGCAGCGATAGCGGTTACCTTGTCTGTGGCCGCGCCCGCTGCGGCGCAGGGCGCGGTTACCTCAGCGCCGAATTGCGCGGGTGGCCAGGTCGATCCTGATGCGCTTGCCGTGGCAAACGATATTGTCGCAATACAGTTCCCGCCTGAACAGCGCGAAGCAACCATGCGTCAGATGATGGACGCCCTGAGCCACCAGATGCAGGTTACTTGGGGCAGCGCCATCGAGGACGAAGGCCTCAGAGCGATCCTGAGCAAGGACCTCGATCAATTCGCGGACCGGATCATGCCGGTCGTGAACAAGCATATTCCAAATATAATGAACGCGATGGCCTGTGCTTATGCGCGAAATTTCGAGATCTCAGACTTACGGAACGTTCGCACCTTTGCGCAGACGGCATCCGGCGCGAAATTTCTGCAAATTGGCCCGAAGGCCATTGCAGATCCTTCGGTAGCAGCCGCAAACCAGGCATATTTTTCGGAAGTTCAAACCTATTTCACCGAATATATGGACAAGGTGAAGGTGGATGTTTCCGATTACTATGCCAGCAAGAGTAAGAAATCGAAGAAGCCGAGCAAATAGTTGAGGCAGATGCGCATTCTGGCAATCTTCGGCATGGCTGCCGCCACATTTGCCGCCCCGTTGGTGGCCGAAAGCGCCGCCTTGCCCGACCTGCACTTTGGCAGGGAAAAGTGGCACCTCTCGCTGAGCCTCCCCGGCCTCAAGCCCGCGCAGGCGGACAAGGCCAATCCCGATCGCCAGTCGTTCTATTTCATGAGCGAGGATCGCTCGGTGATCGTCTCGGTGATCGTCGTAAACGCCCAAGCCCCCGCCACGATGGCGAGCTGCAAGCGTGTGTTCGAACAGCGCGCCAAGGCGCCGTTCATCACCAAGGTGGAGATCAAGGCAGGCAAGCGCGGCGAAGCGGCGCTTCAGGAATATACCGTCAACCTTGCGCCCGATGGCAGCAAGGTGCAGCGCCACATCCACACCTGCCGGGTCAAGGGCAACTATTACATCGACGTCCACGCCTCGAAGTCGCTCTACACCC
>NZ_JAYSBK010000026.1:0-34733 GCF_041915465.1 Novosphingobium sp.
CAAGCACCACGAACCCGGATTCATGACCGGCATAGCCCTGCTGCTGCCGATCACGCTTTCGACCATGGCAATTGTCCTGCTCGCCCCGATCCTGCCCGCACTGCTGGGCGAATTCAGCCGGGTGCCGAACTACGAATACTGGGTGCCGATGATCCTGACGGTCCCGGCGCTGTGCGTCGCGCTGTTCTCGCCCGTGGCGGGGATGCTGGGGGACTGGTTCGGACGGCGGCGGCTGCTGCTCTGGTCGTTCGTCGGCTATGCCGCGGTCGGGATCGCGCCGGTGTTCCTGACCGACCTCAAGGCGATTATCGCCAGCCGGGTGCTGGTGGGGATCACCGAGGCCCTGATCATGGTGCTGACCACCACGATGATCGGCGACTATTTCGAGGGCGAAAGCCGCGACAAGTGGCTGGCCGGGCAGACCGCATTTGCCTCGATGTCGGCGCTGGTGTTTTTCAATCTTGGCGGCCAGCTCGGCAGTTTCGGCTGGCGCGCGCCGTTCTGGGTGTACCTCAGCGCGCTGGTCATGCTGGCACTGGCGCTGCGCTTTACCTGGGAACCGGCGGAGAAAGACGCGCGCGACGAGGCCGAGGCCGCGCCGCACCATGCCAGCTGGGCGGGCTTCCCCTGGGCCCGTATGCTGGGGATCATCGCGATCACGATCTATGGCTCGGTCCTGTTCTACACCGTGCAGATCCAGGCCCCGATCGGCCTGACCGGGCTGGGCATCACCGATCCGGGCAAGACCGGGTTCCTCACCTCGATCGCCTCGATCGGCGTGCCGCTGGGCACCTTCGTCTTCTCGCGCATCGGCCGCCTGCCAGTGGCGCGGCTGCTGCTGCTTGAATTCGGGCTGCTGACGGTTGGCTTTGCCCTGATGTCATCGGCCGCCGTGCCGCTGACTTTCCTGATCGGCTGTTTCATCAACCAGCTGGGCGCAGGGATGTTGCTGCCAACGCTGCTGGTCTGGGCGATGAACGGCCTGCCCTTCGAAGTGCGCGGACGCGGCGCGGGGCTGTGGACGGGGGCATTCTCGGTCGGCCAGTTCCTGTGCCCGGTGGTCGTGACCTTCGCGTCCAAGCAGTTCGGCGGGCTGCTGGCGGCCTTCGGCGTGCTCTCTGTCGCGGCGCTGCTGGGCGTCATGGCCGCGCTGCTCGGGAACCTGCGCAAGGCACCGGTTCCGGCCCGTGGCTGAGCGGCTCGCTGGCAAGATCGCGGTCGTCACCGGCGCCGCTAACGGCATCGGCCAGGGCTGCGCTGACATGTTCGCCCGCGAAGGCGCGACCGTGATCGGCATCGACCGCGCCGACTGCGACCTCACCAATGAGGCGGCCGTAAACGCGCACTTTGCCGCCATCGGCGCCCAGCATGGCCGCATCGACGTGCTGGTCAACGCCGCCGCCTTTGCCGTGTTCGACTGGATCGAAAACCTGTCCTACGCCGACTGGAAGACCACGCTGACCGGCGAACTCGATATCGTGTTTCTGGCCACCCGTGCGGCCTGGCCGTGGCTCAAGGCCAGCGGCAAGGCGTCGGTGATCAATTTCGCCAGCGCCAATGCGGCCCATGCGCTGGAAGGCTCGCCGGCGTTGGCCCACTGTGCGGGCAAGGGCGGCGTGCTCGCCATGACCCGTCAGCTGGCGATGGAGGGGGCGCCTCACGGTATCCGCGCCAACACCATCGCCCCCGGCTTCATCAAAACCGCCGCCACCCGCGCGCACCTTGCCGCCGATCCCGCTTTCGAAGGGCAGGTTCTGTCCAAGAACATGCTCAAGCGCTTGGGCGAACCGGAAGACATCGCCTGGTGCGCGGTCTGGCTTGCCAGCGATGAGGCACGCTATGTGACCGGCGCCAACATTCCAGTGGACGCGGGCGCAACCGCCTGGTGAGCCTCAACTCCCGTCGGTAATCACCGTCCCGCCATCGACCACCAGGTTGTGGCCCGTAACGAAGGCCCCGGCATCCGAAGCGAGGAACACCGCCGCACCTGCCACCTCGGCAGGTGTGCCGGGGCGGCGCAGCGGGGTCATCGCCATGCGCCTTGCCATGAACACCTCGTCCGCCAGCAGCGGCCCGGACAGTTCCGTGGCGATGAAGCCCGGCGATACGGCGTTGACCCGCACGGCGCGCGGCCCCCACTCAACCGCGAGGTTGCGAGCCAGTTGCGCGACCCCGGCCTTTGCCAGTGCATAGGCATTGATGCGGCCATTGCCGCGCAGCCCTGCAAGGCTGGAAATCAGCACCGCCGCTCCGCTCGTGCCGTTCACCTTGGCACGAGCGGCAATGTGAGGGAGTGCCTGATTGCAGAGCACTACCTGGCTGCGCAGGTTGATTGCCATAACCTGAGCAAAATCGTCCATGTCGATGCCGGCGAACGGCCCTGCCTTGCCGGTGATCCCGGCGTTGCAAACGAGGATGTCGATCCCGCCAAGTTCGGCCAGTGCGAAATCCACCAGTGCCGCAAGCTGCGCATCGTCCGCCACGTCGCAGGCAAGCCCCGGCTGGCCCAGTTCGGCGGCAACACGCGCCGTATCGGCGGCGTCCTCGCTCGAGATCACTACCCGCGCGCCCTGCTGGATCAGCGCCTCGGCAATCGCGCGGCCGATCCCCCGGGTCGATCCGGTGACGATCGCACACTTGCAGGCAAGATCGAACATCAGTGCGGCTTGTCCTCGGGCAGCGGCACGCCATTGTGGAGATAGGCCGGAGCCTCGATCAGCACGAAGGCAATGCGGCAAACCTTGTCGGTGGTGTTGCGCCACAGGTGGTTGGTGCCGCGCTGGACGATAATCCCGCCCTGACGCACGGTCTTCTTCGCGCCGTCATCAAGTTCCAGCTCGATTTCGCCTTCCAGCACGATGCCATAGTCGATGCTGTTGGTGCGGTGCATCGGGCTCTGCTTGCCCGGCAGCATATCGACCACCCGGATCACCGAGCCCCCTTCCAGCGTCAGCCCGGCCTCGCGGTGGCGCCCGTCGGTTTCGTCGTTATTGTCGGCCGGGACGGTTTCCGTCGTCCAGATCAGCAGGAACGAGGCATCGCCCGAGGGGATCATCTTCGTCGGCGTCTCGTCTTCCGACTTGAACACCGCGCGCCCGTTGACATCGTGCCCGGTGACCACGCGCTGGATCGGCGGCAGGCCGCTGTCGCTAAGTTCGCTCATGCCTTCACGACCCTTGCCTCGATCGCGCCGAACGGCGCGCGGCCATCGCGCAGGGTGCCCTGCATCCGCACGGTATCGCCGAACTTCATGAAGTCGGTCTTGGGCGCGCCTTCGTCGACGATTTCGATCCCGCGGCGCTCGGCGATGCAGGACGAACCGCACTCGCGGAAATTCTCGTTCGAGACGGTGCCCGAGCCGATCACCGTGCCTGCCACCAGATCGCGGGTGCGCGCCGCGTGGGCGACAAGTTCGTGGAAGCCATAGCCCATCGGTTCGCCATTGGCCGCGCCAAAGCGTTTGCCGTTCCAGTCCACCAGCAAGTCGGCGCAGCAGCGCCCGTCGCGCCATTCATCGCCCAGCTCGTCGGGCGTGATCGCGAACGGCGCCATGGTGCACGGCGGCTTGGCCTGGACCCAGCCGAACCCGCTCTTCATTTCAGGGCCGGCGAGCGCGCGCAGCGACCAGTCGTTGATCTGCACCACCAGGCGGATGTGCTGCTTGCAGTCCTCCGCACTGGTGCCCATCGGCACAGCATCGACGATCACGCCGAATTCGCCCTCGAAGTCGATCTGCAGCGCCTCGTCGGGCATCCGCACGTCGTCAGTCGGGCCATAGAACTTGTCGGACACGCCCTGGTACATCAGCGGCCAGGATACCGGCGGCTTGTCCACGCCCAGCACCTTGTCCATCAGCGCGCCGTGGCTGGAATAGACCGAACCGTCGAGCCACTGCCACGCACGCGGCAGCGGGGCCATCAGCTGACTGGCGTCGAGCGGTTCGGGGAAATTGGTTGCAGCGGCCAGTTGCGGCGCCACTTCGTCCCAGCGTTCGAGCGCTTCCTGCAGGGTCTTGACCGGAGCGGGCGCACAGGCCGTGCCGTCTGCCGATACCACCACCAGGCGGCCATCCTTCGTCCCATCGCGCAAAGTTGCCAGGCGCATGTGCAAATCACTCCCCAAAAATAGAATCCATTATGGCCCGGTTAGTCAGCCCTGCCCGCGCGAACAAAGGCATTCGGTCGATAGGCCGCTATCGATACTATGCGATGGTCTGGCCCGCCGCGCTCATGCAAGTGGCGCTCAACTTCAAGCATTCCTCGGGGAGACTTATGGCCCAGTGGCTCAAGCGCGGCATGGCGGCGCAGGCAAAGGCAGACGCGGACCGCAAGGTTCGTGATATCGTGGAAGCGGCGCTGGCCGATATCGAGGCGCGCGGCGATGCGGCGATCCGCGAAATGTCGATCAAGTTCGATGGCTGGGACCGCGAAGACTATCGCCTTTCGCAGGCCGAAATCGACGCGGCGGTCGACAGCCTTTCCCCGCAAGAGCGCAAGGACATCGAGTTCGCCCAGGCCCAGGTCCGCAATTTCGCGCAGATCCAGCGCGATTCCATGAAGGACGTTGAGGTCGAGACGATGCCGGGCGTCGTGCTGGGCCACAAGAACGTGCCGATCAACGCGGCAGGCTGCTATGTTCCGGGCGGCAAGTATCCGCTGCTCGCCTCCGCGCACATGAGCGTGATCACCGCCAAGGTCGCGGGCGTTTCGCGCGTCATCACCTGCGCCCCGCCGTTCCAGGGCCAGCCCGCGCGCGCGATCGTGGCGGCGCAGGCGATGGCCGGGGCCGATGCGATCTATGCGCTGGGCGGGATCCAGGCGATCGGCGCGATGGCGATCGGCACCCAGACGATCGACCCGGTCGATATCCTAGTTGGCCCGGGCAATGCCTTCGTCGCCGAAGCCAAGCGCCAGCTGTTCGGCCGCGTCGGGATCGACCTGTTCGCAGGCCCCACCGAAACGCTGATCATCGCCGACGAGATCGGCTGCGACCCCGAAATGGCGGCGACCGACATCCTTGGCCAGGTCGAACACGGTCCGGACAGCCCGGGCGTGCTGCTGACCAACAGCGAGAAATTCGCCCGCGAAACCATGGCCGAAATCGAGCGCCTGCTGCAGATCCTGCCCACCGCCGATCATGCCCGTAAGGCGTGGGAAGCCTATGGCGAAGTGATCGTGGCCGAGAGCTATGACGAGATGGTCGCCATCGCCGACGAGATCGCGAGCGAACACGTGCAGGTGATGACCGCCGATCCGGATTACTTCCTGCAGAACATGACCAATTACGGCGCGCTGTTCCTCGGCCAGCGCACCAACGTTTCCTATGGCGACAAGGTGATCGGCACCAACCACACCCTGCCGACCAAGAAGGCGGCGCGCTATACCGGCGGGCTGTGGGTCGGCAAGTTCCTCAAGACCTGCACCTACCAGAAGGTGCTGACCGACGAGGCTTCGACGCTGGTGGGCGAATATTGCAGCCGCCTGTGCGCGCTCGAAGGCTTTGCCGGCCACGGCGAACAGGCCAACATCCGCGTGCGCCGCTTTGGCGGGCGCAATGTGCCCTATGCCGGGCAAGCCGAACCCAGCGAACTGACGCGGGCGTGATCCTTCGAAAGGCTCAGGACGAACGGAATGGCTGACCTTCCCGTCACTCCCTCCTTCCGGCTCGACGGCAAGCGCGCCGTCGTCACCGGTGCAGGGCGCGGCATCGGGGTGGCCTGCGCCAAGGCCCTGGCCGATGCCGGGGCCGAGGTGACACTGGTTGCCCGCACCGCATCCGAAATCGAGGCGGTTGCCGCCGAAATCGGACAGCGCGCGAAGGCCGCCGTGCTCGACGTGGCAGACCTGGACGCGGTCGCTACCCTCTTTGCCAAGCGCGAGCCGTTCCACGTGCTGGTCAACAATGCCGGCACCAACCGACCCAAGCCGATGTGGGAGGTGAGCGAGGCTGATTACGACGCCGTGCTCGACCTCAATCTGAAATCCGCGTTCTTCGTGGCACAGGCCTGTGCCAAGCGCATGATCGAGAGCGGGACGCAGGGCAGCCTGATCCACATGGGCTCGCAAATGGGCCATGTCGGCGGCCCCGATCGCAGTCTTTATTGTGCGAGCAAGTGGGCGCTGGAAGGCATGAACAAGGCCTTCGCGCTGGACCTTGCGCCGCACGGCATCCGCTCCAACACCATCGCGCCGACCTTTATCGAAACCCCGATGACAGCCCCCTTTTTTGCAGATGCCGCATTCAAGGCTAGCGTGCTGACCAAGATCAAGCTGGGGCGGATCGGCAAGCCGGAAGACCTGATGGGCGCGGTGCTGCTGCTCGCATCCGATGCCTCTGCATTGATAACCGGCACCAGCCTCGTCATCGACGGCGGCTGGACCGCAGACTGATTACTAGGGAGAAGTGAAAATGGCCCGCCGCTATGTCGACCTGTCGATGACGCTGGAAAACGATATCGTCAGCGATCCGCCGTTCCTGAAACCAACCATCACCTACGAAGTCCATGCGGATACCAAGCACGAGCTTGGCCACTGGTTCGACCCGGAAATTGCAGAGGGCATGTATGGCGGAGAGCCGTTCGCCGCCGCCGAATGGGTCAAGCTGACCACTCACAGCGGAACCCATGTCGATGCGCCATGGCATTACCACCCCACTCAGGACGCCAAGCTGCCCGGCGGCTCGCGCCCCGCGCAGACGATCGACCAGATGCCGCTCGAATGGTTCTTCAACCCGGGCGTAAAGCTGGACTTCCGCGACAAGCCTAATGGCTATGTCGTGACCGCCAAGGACGTCGAGGACGAACTCAAGCGGATCGGCCACGTGCTCCAGCCGCTCGATATCGTGGTCGTCAACACCGCCGCGGGCATGGCGCTGGCCAACCGCGATCCGGGTTATGTCGGGATCGGCGCGGGCGTGGGCTATGAAGCGACGATGTACCTGCTCGAACGCGGCGTGCGCGTGACCGGCACCGACGCCTGGTCATGGGACGCGCCGTTCAGCCACACCGCCGAAAAGGTCAAGGAAACCGGCAATCCCAAGCTGATCTGGGAAGGCCACCGCGCCGGGGTCGACATTGGCTACTGCCACATCGAAAAGATGCACAACCTGGAAGCGATCCCCGCGACCGGCTTCATGATTTCCTGCTTCCCCCACAAGATCAAGGGCGCCAGCGCCGGCTGGACCCGCGCTGTCGCGATTTTCGAGGACTAATCCATGGCTCTGTTCGAACCCTTTCCCAATTACGTCTGGAACCTGTCGGTTTCGATCGCGCTCGAAAACGGAGGGAAGATCGGCGAGATCGTCGATATCATCCAACCCCTGATGAAGGCTGCCGAAGCTGGCGAGGATGCCGGAACCCAGGAATTCATGACCGAATGGGTCAAGATGGCCGACAAGCTGACCGGCCTTGCCGAGGAAGACATCGCCAAGGGCCGGATGTTCTCGGCGGGCAACAAGCTCAAGCGCAGCGCGATCTACTACCAGACCGGCGAGCGGATGCAGGCCCACGGCTCGCCCGGCCGCGCCGAAACCTATGACAAGGCGATCAAGAACTTCCTCAAGGGCGCGCAGCTCGCGGGCGATCCGGTTGAACGCATCGCGATCCCTTATGAAGGCAAGGAAATCACCGGCCTGTTCCACAAGGCCCCGGTCGAAGGCCCCGCCCCGGTGGTAGTCTACTGCAACGGGCTCGATTCCATGAAGGAGATGCTGTGGATGGGTGGCATCCCCTATGCGCTGGCCAAGCGCGGCATCCACACCCTGTGCGTCGACCAGCCCGGCACCGGCGAGGCGCTGCGCCTGCACGATCTGCCCGCCACGCCCTATTCGGAACAGTGGGCCTCGGCCTATGTCGACTACCTCGAAACCCGGTCCGATGTAGACAAGGACGCGATCGGCATGACCGGGATTTCGCTGGGCGGGCACTATGCCCCGCGTGCGGTCGCCTATGAACCCCGCTTCAAGAGCGGCGCGGCCTGGGGCGCCAACCACAACTGGCACGAGGTGCAGTACGGCCGCATGAAGCGCGAGGGCGAAAACCCCGTGCCGCATTACTGGGGCCACGTGTTCTGGGTGTTCGGGGCCAAGGACATGGACGACTTCCTGGCCAAGACCAAGGACATGAACCTCAACGGTCACATGGACCGGATCAAGGTGCCGTTCCTGGTCACCCACGGGATCCATGACCGCCAGATCTCGAAGGACTATGCCCAGCAGGCCTATGACCAGCTGGTCAATTCCCCGCGCCGCGAACTGAAGTGGTTCACCGAACGCGAAGGCGGGGTCGAACACGTCGGCGCGGACAACCACGCCTTCGCGATCGACTATATCGCCGACTGGTTTGCCGAGACGCTGGGCGGGCACACCGCCTGACACCGGCACAAGGGGTGGAGTGAACAGAATGACCGGCTTCTTGCGCAACTGCTGGTACATGGCGGGCTGGTCAAACGAGGTCGGCGATGCCGGGCTGGTGCGCGAAATCCTGGGCCAGCGCCTGTTCCTCTACCGGCTGGAAAGCGGCGCGCCCGCAGCGATCCTCGATCGCTGCCCGCACCGCTTCGCCCCACTTTCGCTCGGCACCCGCGAGGGCGATCTGGTCGTCTGCGGCTATCACGGGCTGAAATTCGGCCCCGATGGACGCTGCGTCCACAATCCGTTTGGCCAGAAGATTCCCGCCGGAACCACGATCCCGGCCTTCGCCGCCGCCGAACGCCACGATGCGATCTGGCTGTGGGGCGGCGATCCGGCGCAGGCCGATGAAGGCCTGATCCCCGACTTTGCCTTCATCCCCGATACGCCGCAGCAGCGTTCGGTGCGCGGCTACACGCTGATGAAAGCCAATTACGAATACGGCACCGACAACCTGATGGACCTCTCGCACATCGAATGGGTCCACAAGGGCAGCTTCGCAGGCGACGGAGTGATCTTCGCCGGGCAGCATTCGGTGCGGCAGGATGGCGACACGCTCCATTCGGACTGGTGGATGCCGAACATCAAGCCGCCGATGGTGGCGCAGGGGCTGGTGCCGGAGGGGCAGACCGTGGACCACTGGCTGCGGATGCGCTGGAACGCGCCCGCTTCGATGCGGCTCGATGTCGGTGCCTGTCCACATGGCCGCGACGAGGCCGAGGGCTTCGACATTCCCCAGGCCCACATCCTGACCCCGGCCAGCGCCCACGAAACCCACTACTTCTGGACCGCGAGCCGCAACCATGACCTGGCTAGCGTGGAAGCCGACCAATATATGCTCGACCTGTTCCGTCAGGCCTTCGATGTCGAGGACAAGCCGATGATCGAGGCAGCCTATGCCAACGTGCGCGGCAACCTTGATGCCGGCGGGGATTTCTGGGCCGAAAGGCCGGTTTCTCTCGGCATCGACCAGGGCGGCACCCGCGCGCGGCGCCTGCTGGAAAGCCTGATCGCCAGGGAAGCCGCCGCCCATGGCTGACTTCACCTTCCACCACGGCGGCGTATCGGTTCCCAGCCTTGACGCGGCGATCGAATGGTATGGCCGCGTGCTGGGCTTTGAACTTGAAAAGCGTTTCTGGATCGAGGCCGCGCGCAGCCACACCGCGATGGTCCGCAAGGGGCCACTGCGGTTCGAGCTGTTCGAGGTGGAAGGCGCGGCTCCCCTGCCCGAAGACCGCCGCTTTCCCCCGCGCGACCTCAAGACCCACGGCAACAAGCACGTGGCCTTCCGCGTGGACGATCTCGACGCGTTCCTGGCCGAAATGGAGGAACAGCAGGTCGACATCGCCTTCGTGGTGAAGGAAGCCTTCGGCAAGGGCTGCTTCATCCGCGACTGCGCGGGCAACCTGATCGAATTCGTCGAGGAACCGGAGGCATGATCTTCACCGACCCCAAAGTCGCCGCGGTCTATGCCCGCTTTGCTGCGCGTGAACAGGCGGATGGGCAAAACCTGCGCGAACTCGGCCCGGCCGGTTTTGCCCGGCGCGATGAATTCCTGCTGCCGGTCGGCCCGGAAGTCGGCGCCTTCCTGCACGCGCTGATCCTCGCCCGGCGGCCCCGGCGGATCCTGGAACTGGGCACCAGCTATGGCTATTCGACGCTGTTCCTGGCCGATGCGGCGCGCGCCGTGGGAGCGCAGGTGGTGACGATGGAACTGGCCGACTACAAGCAGGCCCATGCGCGCGAGCAACTGGACGAGGCGGGGCTGGCCGATGTGGTCGATTTCCGCCTGGGCGATGCGGTGGCCATGCTCGCCGCAGATCCCGGACCATTCGATTTCGCCCTGCTCGACATCTGGAAAGAGCTCTACCTCCCCTGCTTCGAGGCGCTTTACCCCAAACTTGCCGAAGAAGGCGTGATCTGCGCCGACAACATGGTCGAGCCCGCCATCGCCCGCCCCGAAGTGCGCCAATACCGCGAGGCCGTGCGCGCCAAGGCTGACCTTCAGACCGCGTTGCTCCCGATCGGTCAAGGCGTGGAGCTGACGGTCAGGTGGAGCGCGGGGAACGCCAAGCTCTGATCGCCTTGAAGGCCGCAAGCAATATCTAAAAGGCCCGCCCGCACCGAAGCGCGGACGGGTCGGGTGAGTGCCGGAAGTTTCAGGGTTCAGATGGCGTGCTCATCCGCATCGGTGAGGCGCGACAGCGTGGCGTCCGTGGTCGGCTGCTTGCCGGGCTTCACCTTGCGGTAGGCTTCGAAGCTGGCGCGGTCCTTGTCGAACTGCATATCCCAGGGAATGTTGTCGCCGCGGAAGATCGGCGGGGCATTGTTCGACCACAGCAGGCTGCCAAAGCGGAAATCCCACGCGCGCGGCACCCAATTGTCATCAAGGTAGTCGCTATCGGCGTGATATTCGGCCTCGCCCGCCTTGCCGGGGATGTCGCAGTAATAATAGATCGCGCTGGAAATGCGGTGACGGGAAATCCCGCCCGAACTGTTCATGCTGGTGTTCTTCCAGCCCTTGGCTTCCATGATGTTGGCCCCCAGCATCACTTCGTCGATGTCGTCGCAGCCAAAGGCGATGTGCATGAACTTGAAGTGATCCGGCGCGATCGGCAGATCGCAATTGACC
Source organism: Novosphingobium sp. (assembly GCF_041915465.1). Classification (GTDB taxonomy): domain Bacteria; phylum Pseudomonadota; class Alphaproteobacteria; order Sphingomonadales; family Sphingomonadaceae; genus Novosphingobium. The sequence goes on from NZ_JAYSBK010000026.1 coordinate 11,039, forward strand.
CAGAAGATCGAGTGGTGCTCGAACGTGCCGTCGGCGCGCGCGAAGATGCCGGTGCCCTTGGAGTGATCGGTGTAGCGAAAGCCCAGATGGCGCTCGTAAAATTCGAAGCTGCCGACATAGTCTGTGCTGAAGAACACCACGTGGTTGATCGTCTTGGGGATTGCCTTCGATCGCCAGATGCGGTGCTGGTTGAAGCGCGGCTGGCTGGAGGGCGTGTTGACCGGCGAGGCCTCGCTCACCACCGCGCGCTTGTTCCAGACACGCAGGGCAATCGGCTGGCCATCGGGGCAGACGCAATGGAGGGTGCCATCGCCATCGCGCGTCACGGCCACTTCGCTGGCGAGGCTGGCGGCGATCTTTTCAAGGTTTTCGGCCGTGTCGACGCCCCAGACGGTTTCCTTGATCCCGTCGCCCACGAAGGGATCGGGAACTGGCAGGCCGACGTGGCCATGCGGGCGCAAGATCACGCGGCTGCCCGAAGCAATGCGGAACACCGTCTCATCCGCGCTCGAAGATTCAAGCGGGAGACCGAAATCGCTCCAGAAGCGGGTGTGCTCGGCCAAGTCGGATACGCCGAAGACGACGCTCTCAACGCCAAGAATACTCATGAATTCTCCCCAGTATGGTTGCCGACCTTATGGGCTGGCAGCCAACCGGGGAGAAATTCAAAGATCGGGATGGCAGCTAGCGAGAGCCTCGATAGCGCGCCCCGATCGCTCAGACCGGCTCGGCCAGCTTTTCGCGGATGCGCTGGGTCAGCGCCACCGGATCGCCTGCCGTTTCGGGGTGCATTTCCCATTCGCCCAGCTGGATCGAACTGGTGCCGACCAGCTTGGCACGCTCGAACCGGCGGTCCATGAAGGCGCGCAGGGCAGCATCGACGTCCTTGTCGGCCAATTCCTCGGCCAGGACGACCGCATCTTCCACCGCCATCGCCGCACCCTGCCCCAGATGCGGCGTCGCGCTGTGCGCGGCATCGCCGATCAGCACGACCCGGCCCTTGTACCAGGGATCGGGCATGATGCAGGCCTCGAGCGGGCGATAGACCACGAGAGCGGGGTCAGTCACGTGGCGCGCCGCCTCGGCCATGGTGCCGCCGTATCCAGCCAGGCGCTTGCGCATCTCGTCAGCCAGCGTTTCGGGCGCAAAGCGCGGCTTGCCCGGTTCCTCGATCACCGCGAAGATATACATCTCTTCAGGCGTCAGCGGGCAGTAGCCAGCCTTGCCCTTGAAGCCGTTGTCGATCCCGACATAGATGTCCGACCATTCAAGGTCCGCCGGGCGTGGCACGTTGTAGCGCCACACGGCCTGCCCGGTGTATTTCGGCGCGGCTTCGGGCCACAGCACCTTGCGCACCGCCGAATAATTGCCATCGCAGCCGATCATCAGGTCATAGGAGCCGCTGGTGCCGTCGCTGAAGGTCACGTCCACGCCGCTGCCGGTATCGGTGAAGCTGTCGAACGAGACGCCAAGGCGCACCGGGATGCCCAGCTGCTTGACCTTGGAGGTCAGCACTTCGTGCAGCGCGGGGCGGGTAAGGCCGAGGTCTGAGGGCAGGCCATCGACCTGCGAATCCCCCGGCAGTTCGGCAATCACCTGCCCCGCCACGTTCTTGAAGCGTGCGCCCTTGTAGGGATAGCCGGCAGCCACGGCCGCCTTGCCGACGCCGAGCTGCTCGAGCGCGCGGATGAAGTTGGCCTGGACGATGATTCCGACATGGTAGACCGACCACGAGGCATCCTTCTCGACGACCTCAACCTTGACGCCCTTATTGTGCAGCCCGATCGCGACCGCGAGTCCGGCCACGCCGCCACCGATCACCAGGACATTCTGTGCCTTGCTCATGCGCTTGATCCTCTCGCTTATTCGGCCGCTTCGGCGACCGGCGCCGGGTCTGCGGGGTGATAGTGAAGCTGGTCAGGACGCGCATAAGCGACGTCCCAGTTGGGTTCGCCCTTCATGAAATCGGGCAGGTTGGTCATGTAGATCGCGGTGCCGAAGGCGCCGTCCCAGATGCGCGGCTTCCAGCCATCGTCCACGCAGTCGCAGTCCGCGCCGTATTCGGCATCGCCGCCCGCCGGACAGGGAACATAGAAGAACGCCGCGCTGGTCAGTCGGTGGCGGCCAAAGCCCCAGTTCCAGTCGCCATAGTCATAGCCGCGCCGGTCGAGATAGTTCTTGGCCACCATCAGTTCGTCGATGTCCTCGACTTCCCAGTTGGCGTGGTGGAATTTCAGCGTGCCGTTGAAGCCCGGCATCGGCGCGTGGGCATTGGCCAGGAACACGTTGTGGTGTTCGTAGCAGCCATCGGCGCGCATGTAGACGCCGAAGCCCTTTTGCATGTCGGTGATGCGGAAGCCCAGCTTGTCGCGGTAGAATTCAAGCGCCTGCTGGACATCCGGGAAGGTCCAGACGCAGTGGTGGGTGCGCTTGGGCAGCGCGCGGTCGATCCACTTGCGCGGCTGGTTGAGCCGTTCGATCCGCCCGATGGTGTTCTGCGGGGTGGGCGCACCAAACACGGCGCGCGGCTGCCACACCTGGAGGCCGATCGCCTGCCCGAACGGGGTGGTAAAGTGGACCACGCCTTCGCTGTCGGTGGTCAGGACCGTATCGGGTTCCAGCTGCGCCTTGATGCGGGCAAGGCCTGCCTCGCTATCGACCGCCCAGACGCATTCGAACACGCCCTTACCGGTCTGCGCGGTGTTCGCGGGCAGGCGCGGATGGCCGTGCTTCAGGATCAGCGTCTGCGAACCGTCCGCGACCTCGAACAGAGCCTCGTCGCCCTTGTCGTAGAGCAGGGTCAGGCCAAAGTCGGTAAAGAAGCGGACGCAGGCGGCAACGTCGTCAACCGCCCAGGTCAGCCGCCTGATGCCAATGATCGCCATTTCAAGAAACTCCCTTGTTGTCGGCAAGGGAGATGCGGGCACAGGGCCACGCGCTTCTTGATCTGGCTCAAATCATTGGCATGGATTGATCGGGTTCGATGGCTTCGGAAAAATCGAAACCAGCGATTTAACTCAGAAATTCAGCCATCTTGCCAATCAAACGCCAGTTCGCCCTCGCGGAAGGCGAAGCGATTGAGGTGGCGTTCGACCGCACCTTTCAGCCCTTCAAGCTGGCCGTTCGAGCTGGCCTCGATCCGGCAGGTCAGGGTGTCAGGCGAGGCGGTCATGGTGAACACACCGTCGCCCGGCCAGTCGGCGCCCCGCGCATTGCGGGGGAAGACCACCTTGCCCTGCGTGGCATCGAATTCGACCGCCAGATTGTGCGCCCAGTGCTTGCAAAGCTGCTGGAGGTAGCGGCTGGCGCTGGCCGTGGGGACCAGCGCGGTGGAAGTGGTGGCGGTGCTCATCGTCTCACAGCCTTTCAATCTTCTGGGCTGCTTCATCAAGCAGCGCGGCAATGGCAAAAGCGGTTTCGGCGTCCGCTCCATCGCGGGTCAGGCGTTGGATCGCGGCGGTGCGCAGGTTCATCATCGCGCGGCGGACCGGGGCGGCGTTGGCCTTGCCGGCATCGTCGCCAAGCGCGGCGAGCCGGGCAAAAGCGGCATCGACTTCGGCGCGCTTCGCTTCCAGTTCCGCCTTGCCCGCGTCGGTCAGCTGATAGCTGCGGCGCGAGCCCTCGCCCGGCGCTTCCTCGGCCAGGCCCATGTCGGCCAGCAGGGTCAGCAGCGGATAGAGCACGCCCGGGCTGGGGCTATAGGCTTCGCCGCTCTTTTCCGCGAAGCTGCGGATCAGTTGGTAGCCGTGTTGCGGACCGCGTTCGAGCAGGCCCAGCACCATCAGGCGCAGTTCCTCACCGGCAAAGCGCTTGCCGCGCCGCCCGCCGCCGAAACCGCCGCCACCGCCACGCGGACCGCGCCCGAAGCCTTCGCCAAAGCCCTCGGCAAAGCCGTGGCCAAAGTGTTCGCCCCGGCGCATCCGCGCGGCAGGGCCCTGGCCGTGACCCATGCCACGACCGCGCTTGAAAATATGCATGCTTTCAAACTCCATTGCATTGTGCATGGAGTCTATCTAGCGCGCTCAAGAGCTATTGCAAGATATATCTTGTAACAGTCCGTATCAGCGCCGGAACAGCAAGGTTAGCAGGAACAGGAAGGTCTTGAAGTCGAGCAGCTTCAGCGCCGCGCGCGCTTCGGCCGGGGTCAGCTTGGCGACCATCGGCATCGCGCCGAAGATCTTGCCGCGGATCACCAGGTTACCCTCCTCGCCAGAGATCTTGCGGATCGCCATCAGTTCCTTGTCGTTGGCATCAAGGATGACGGCGGTTGGAACCTTGGTTTTCTTGACCATCACACCGCCCTCCCACAGACCTTGTCGTAATCGATGCCTTCATCGTCCATCATCTGGATCGCGGTGGCGCGGCCCGCGCCAAACACCCCGCCGCCCGGATGCATGAACGGCCCGACCAGATAGAGCCCCTCGATTTCCGGCACGCGCAGGGAGCCCAGATCCGGCGTCGGACGGTGCCCGGCCGACTGGTAGAAGAACGGCGCGCAGCCGTGGATATCGCCGCGCACAAAGCTGGCCGGGCTATCGCGTTCATGGTCGACGGGCGAGCGGATCAGCCGCCCGGTGATGTTGTCATTGGTGAGGTTCGAATAGAACTTGCGGTACTGGGCCAGCGCCTTGTCCGCGACTTCCTGCTTGCGGGCATCCCACGAACCGGGGCCATCGGGATAGAGATCATAGGGCGCAAAGTTCACGCCATAGAACACCCCTGCCCCTTCGGGCGCGCGGCTGGGATCGAAAATCGTGTTGTCGCCGCCCGCGATCAGCCGCTCGCTCACCTCGCCGCGCCGCAGCTTGTCATATTCAAGGCACATTTCGCGCATCGAATAGAAGTCCATGAGCTCGGTCATCATCGCGTTGCAATCGTTGCCGACGCGAAGCTTGAGCCGCTCCTTCAGGGTCATGTGGGTGAGGTTGATCGAGAAGGTCGACTGGGTGACGCGTTCGGCCCGCTCCAGCACCGGCTCGGGCGTTTCGCGCACGAACTTGCGCAGGACGTGGGGGTGGATCGCCGCGATGACGCCATCCTTCGCCATGAAGGTTTCGCCATCGGTCAGTTCAAGGCCGACCGCCTTGCCCGAGGAGACCAGCACGCGGGCAACCTCGGCATTGCAGCGCACTTCGCCGCCGAAATGCTCGATCGCGCGGACCAGCGCGTGGCTGAGCTGGCCTGAGCCGCCCTTGGGCATCGAGCAGCCGAAGGTGTGGATGATCCCCGGCATCACGAAGGCGCCCATGCCGGTGCCCAGCTCATCGGGCATCTGCAGGTTTTCGGTGACCATCCGCACGATGTGCATCTTCAGGAGGTCGCTGTCGAAATAGGCATCGACGATGTCGATCGCGGTGCGCTGCATCAGGTCGAGCAGGAAGCACCCCTCGTCGCTCTGGTCCATCATCGCGACGAACGCGCCCAGGGGGAACGGCGGGGCGTACATCCCGCTCATCAGCATCGGCAGCGCGGTCTGGCTCATGCCCACGAACTTGCGATAGGCCTCGGCATCCTTGGGCGAGGCGACCCGCGCCAGTTCCTCGCACGTCCGGTCGAGATCCTTGTACGAGCGGATGACCGTGCCATCCTCCCAGATCGAAACGTGGACCAGATCGGGGTAAATGTATTCCAGCCCGAATTTGGAGAGCAGCCCCAGCTCGTCCTCGCGCAGCATGGGGTTGCCTTGGATCATGATGTGCACGTTCGAGTGCTCGTCATGCCAGAAGCCCGGGTGCAGCAGCTCGCGCGTCGAAACCCCGCCGCCGTAGTGGGGCTTGCGTTCGAGCACGAGCACCTTCTTGCCGGCCTTCGCCATATAGGCCGCGGCGACCAGACCGTTGTGGCCCGCCCCCATGACGACGACGTCGTACTGGCTCATCTCAATGCTCCCCGGAGAAGAAATTGCGGAAGGCGGCGATGCCGGGAACGTGGGCCGAGCAGCCGCCATCGGAAACCAGCACCTGCCCGGTGATGTTGCGTGCCGCATCCGAGGCGAGAAAGGCGGCGGCCTCGGCGATGTCGTCGGGATCGCCCAACTGATCACGCAGGGTTTCATCCTGCACCGCCTTCATCAGCGCCGGCGGGAACGCCTCCTTCAGCGCGGGCGTCATGGTCATGCCAGGCGCAACCGCGTTGCAGCGCACGCCGTGCACGCCGTGGCTGGCGGCGATGGCGCGGGTCATCTGGATGATCGCGGCCTTGCTTGACGAATAGGCCGCCTGGATCATGTGGCCCTGCAACGCGAGATTGCTGACCGTATTTACGATATTGCCGCGCGCGGCGCGCAGGTGCGGCAGGGCGGCGCGGCAGGCAATCATCGTGCCGCGCACGTTGACGGCATAGGTCCGGTCCCACAGCGCGGTGGCCATGTGTTCGACATCGGCATCGTTCGCGGCGATGTCCGGCCCCAGCAGCGCGGCGTTGTTATGCAGAATATCGAGCCGTCCGTAGTGGCTGACGGTGTCGGCCACCATCGCCTCGATCGACGCCTCGTCTTCCAGATCCAGCCGGATCGCCAGTGCACCGGGCAGGCTGGCGGCGAGTTCCTGCGCGCGCTCGAAGGCGATGTCGGCAATGGCAACGCGGGCGCCGCGCATGGTCATCAGGCTGGCCGTGGCAAAGCCGATCCCGCCCGCACCGCCTGTGACGATTGCCACCTTTCCATCCAGCCGGATCGCATCCGCCGCCATCTTGCTCTCCCATGCTTGCGCCAGTGTTTGACTGTCCGGTGCAAGGTCATAAAGTGCGCCGCGATGGTGGGAAGACGGCACTTTTTTGTACCCTCTGAAACGGGCAGATCGGCATGATCGACCAGCGCGCAGGGATCGCCGCACTGGCCGCCGAAATGGCCGCCCACGGGACCGAGCGCGACGCACCCGTGCGCGCGGTAATGGGCCTGCTGGGTGATCGCTGGACCACGCTGATCCTGCTGGTGCTGGGCACGGGCGAATGGCGCCATGCCGACCTCAAACGCGTGCTGGCTCAGCTATCGGCGGAGCAGGCAATCTCGCAGCGCGTTCTGACCTTGAAACTGCGCACGCTGGAACGGGACGGCATGGTATTGCGCACCGTAACGGGTGACGTTCCCCCGCGGGTCAGCTATCGCCTGACCGGACTTGGCGCAGGCCTGCTGGGTGAAGCGCAGCGCCTGATCGGCTGGATCCAGGACCATTCCGGCGCAATCCACGCCGCGCGAACGAACTTCGATCAGCGGGCTTAGAGCGAGCCGGTATCGCTCTGCCAGCGAACGGCAATCTCGTCGCGCAGGACTTCTTCCGCACTGTCGATCGGCACCACGTTGCCGGCGCCCTGCACCCGGTTCTGCGCGACCGCGGCCAGCCGCTCGATCACCCAGCGCAGCGCCTTGTCGTTGCTGTTGGTGAGGTTCCACTGCACAACTTCGCGTATCGGCGGGATGGTAAAGGGCAGCTCGCGCATGACCAGCGGGAAGGTATCGACCACCTGCAAAGCCAACCGGCGGTGCATGGTGACGATCCGCCGCGTGCCCAGCACCAGGCCAGGCAGCGACAGAAAGCTGGGCGCAACAACTTCGATCCGCCGCTGGGTTTTCTGGCGGCGGGTAAACCATTCATCGAATGCGGGCATCTGTGCGCGGCCGAACCGGGCCGTCACATGGCCGAGTTCGAAATATTTCTCCCGGGTCATCTCGCCCTGCATGGCCGGGTTCTGCGTATCGCCGACGACGACGTAATCGTCTTCGAACAAGACCTGACTGGGATGGTCGGCGGAAACCGCAAAGTCGATGGTAACCAGCAGGTCGATATAGCCGCGCTCCACCGCCTCGATCGGGTTGGTGTTCATCGGCTGGATCTCGAACCGCAGGTTGGGCGCTTCCTGTTCAAGCTGGACCAGAACTTCGGCCAGCAGCACCTGCGTTGTGTAATCCGAAGCCATGATCCGGATCTGACGGTCGGCCGTGGCCGGATCGAACGGCGGCGCGATCGCGATCGTGCCGCGGATCTGTTCAAGCACGGCGCGCACCGGCTCGATCAGCCCCTCGGCGCGGGCGGTCAGGATCATGTGGCGGCCCTTCACCACCAGCAGGTCATCGCCGAAGTATTCGCGCAGGCGGCCAAGCGCGCTCGAAGTGGCGGACTGCGAAAGGCACAGCCGGTCCGCCGCCAGCGAAACGCTGCGCTCTGTCAGCAGCGCATCGAGCGCCACCAGCAGGTTGAGGTCCAGCCGTCCAAACCGCATCGCCATCTCCCGGCCCCCGTTCCTGTTTAGATCGTTTTGAGGGCGCTTGCGACCAATGTAGCAAGATCGCCGTCATGTGCAAAACCGGCCCGCTCGGCCGCTTGCGTGGAGAGCGGCGGCTGAGCAGCGAAAGCGGCTTCGAGCGCCGCGTCGGGCGCATAGCCGACCAGCCCGGCATCGACCCCGCACTGACGCGCAATTTCCTGCGCAAGATCGCCCATTGCGATCGACTGCGCCGGCAGCGTGACCGCCCGCGTCGGCGGCAGCAGTGCGCTGTCGAGTGAGAGCGCATGGATGAAATTGTCCGCACAGCGCGCCACCGACTGCGCCCAGATCACACCCTGAGCGGAGACCGGACAGGTAAATGCCTCACCCGCCTTGAGCGCATGGAACAGGTTCGACATGAAAGCCGACTTCATCCCCGAAGGCCCCTTTGGCCGGGCAAGAATTCCGGGCAGGCGCACGGTGACGCCGTCGATCAGGCCGCGATTGGAGAACATCGCGACCGCGTCCTCCATCATCGCCTTGTGTCCACCGTAGATCATCTTGGGCGATAGCGGGGTCGCGTCGTCGACGAAGGCGGGCAGCGGATCGCCGAACACCGCGATCGAGCTGGCATAGACCACGCGCAGGCCGGGATTGGCGGCACCAGCTTCCAGCAGCAGGTCATACATTGCATCGATGTTGATCCGGCGGCTGGCGACGGGATCGGCCTCCGCCGCGCCGCCGGGGACCGTGGCGAGGTGGATCAGCGCGTCGATCCCGCCCGACAGCGCTGCGGCGCGAACCGCCGGATCGCCAAGATTGCCCGCGACCACCTCTGCCCGCGCCGGAATCCCGCCAGCCATCGTGTCGATCCCGACGGCCGCATCCCTGCGCGACAGCAGGCGCTTGACGATTTCGCGGCCAACAAAGCCGCCCGCTCCGGTAACGACAACACGCATTATTCAGCCCTTCAATAACGATCGGGATAATGGTCGCGCACGTCTTCGCTGTAGCTGCCCAGCGGATAGGGCAGGACCGTGGCGTTCCACGCGTCCCATTTGAGCCGCATCGCGCGCAGCCGATCCGGATCGACGGGCGCCTTGTCGGCCCGCTCGCGTTCATCCTCGGCGAGGTTGAAGAGGTGTTCCTTGCCGCCGAGCTTGAGGTACTTCCAGTCACCATCGCGCAGCGCGGCCTGATCATTCGCCTTTTCGCGCCAATAGAGCGCGCGCGGCAGCACGGCGGCCTTGCCGGTGAGCTGGGCGGACAGGTCAACCCCATCGAACTTGCCCGCCGCTGCCGGATCGCCGCCCGCCATCGTCAGCAAGGTGGGCAGGAAATCCATCGAGGCCATGACCTGTTCGGACTTGCTCCCGGCGGGTATGCGCCCCGGCCACTTGGCGAGCAGCGGCACGCGGATCCCGCCTTCCAGCAGTTCGCCCTTCACGCCCGTGAACGGCCAGGTTTCGGAGAAGCGTTCACCGCCGTTGTCGCTGGTGAAGATGACGATGGTATTGGCCGACTTGCCGGTGCGGTCCAGCGCGGCCAGCACCTTGGCCACGTTCTGGTCCATCGCCTCGACCATTTCCCGGTACTTGGCGAGGCTGCCGCCCTCGTAGTGGAACGAGGAGCCGATTGCCTTGGCCATTTCGGCATCCTCGCGCCCTTCCCAAGGCCAGTGCGGCGCGTTGAAATGCAGGCTGATCAGGAACGGCTGGTCGCCCGCGTTCTCGATCGTGCGGACGGATTCATCGCCCAGCACGTCGGTCAGATAGCCTTCGATCGAGACCGGCTGGTCACCGCGCGCCAGGCCGATGCCAACGTCCTTGCCGCCCATCACCATGTGATGGCGATGATAGTCCGCCGCACCCTCGACGATGCCGAGGAACTCGTCATAGCCGTGTTGCAGCGGGCCATGTTCCGGCGGATCGCCCAGGTGCCACTTGCCGATCAGCTTGGTGCGATAACCTTGCGCCTTCAATACCGAGGCCAGCGTCGGCGTGCCGGCCGGCAGGCCAATGCCGCGCGGTGCGGCCGGACCAAGCGGCTCTTCCAGGCCGATGGCGAAGCGCTGCTGATAGCAGCCTGTGAGCAGGGCGGTGCGGGTGGGTGAACAGATCGGCGCGCTCGAATAGCCCTGCCGCAACTGCACGCCGCCTAAACCGATGGAATCGATCGCCGGGGTCTTGATGTGATGCGAACCGGTGCAGGACAGATCGGCATAACCAAGATCGTCCGCCATGATGAACACGATATTGGGCGGTCCCGCGGGTGCCGCACGCCTGGCCCCGCGAAGCGCCGTCCCGGAAAGCAGCGCGGCAGCGGACAGGCCGCCCAGGACGCTGCGCCGCTTGAAACCCGGATTGCTCATGTTCTGCAGTTCCCGAAACGCCGTGTTGAATGAAGCCATGCGCGCTGACCGATCCATCGACGCGCGCGGTGGTGTGACGGGCAAGTCGACGCCGCTCGGCCCGTCGGCCACCTGGCAAGAGTTGGCGGCCGGGCGGAAGGTACGCCCGGCCGCCCGATTGTCAGAAGTCTGCCGAGATGCGGATCCCGTAGGTCCGCGGCGCGGTGTAGTTGGCCGTGGCAAATCCGATCGGAGACGCTTGCGGACGGGCAATCCGGCGATCGCCTTCGAGGTTGTGCACGAAGCCGCCAATCGACCAGCCGTTGTCCGCATCCCGCAGCGTCAGGTTGAGGTCGGTCAGCCAGTAGGACGGGATCTGTTCGAACGCGAGATATTCGAACCCGCCCCACTGCTTGGCGCGCCACGAGGTGTTGACCGCGCCGACCAGTTCGAGCGAGCCGGTCACCGGCACGACCTGTTCGGCGCCCAGGTTGATCGTCCACTTCGGGCTGAACAGCCCAGGCATGCCCGAGCAGTTGAAGTCCATGACCGGTGCGCCGCCGGACATTGCCCCGGTCAGCGTGAACGGGCAGGCAATGTTGTTGCGCGGCGGCGCCGTGATGAGATGGAGGTTGTCGTACTTCGAATCGAGGTACTGGACCTTGGCGCTCAGCGTGGTGCCGTGCGTCGGCTTGACGATCAGGTCGATGTCGAAGCCCTTGACGGTCAGCTTGCCCGCATTTTCGTTCGAGTTGATCAGCGTGCCGCTGGTGTCGACGGTGAAATAGGTGATCTGCTGATCGCGGTACTTCCACCAGAAGGCTTCGATGTTGAGCTGGACCTTGTTGTCGAGGAAGCGGTTCTTCGAACCCAGCGAATAGGCCGTGATATATTCCGGCTTGTAGCTCGGGCGTCCTTCGGCCAGCTGGAAGCCGCCGGCGCGGTAACCGGTTTCAACGGTGGCATAGACCATGCTGTCCGGTGCGACGTCGTATTCGGCTGAAACCTTCCAGGTCGTGCGCGAATAGGTGCCGCTATCGACCACCGGGTTATAGGTCTTGAGAATCAGGCCGGCGCCGGTCAGCACCGGGAAGACCTGGAGATTGGCCTGATCGGTCGAACCCGCCGGGATCCAGCCGTTCGCCACCAGCCAGTTGATGGTCTGGGTCGTGCTGGTGAAGTTGGGATAGCGCGGCAGACCGCCTGGCGCAGCGCAGCCCACGCCGAACGAAGCCGGCGGCGTCACCGGCGGAATACCGCCGCAGAACGTGATGAAGTTGTTGATGATCCCGTCGATCGACTTGTTGTCGTGGGTGTAGCGTGCGCCGCCGATCAGGCGGAACTTGTCACCCACATGCGCGGTCAGCTGGCCGAACGCGGCCCAGCTTTCGGTCTTGTGCTCATAGTGCTGGATCGGCAGCACGAATTCCTGATTGTACTGGCCGGTCGCGTTGATCTTTTCATTGAAATAGAACCCGCCAACCACGTAATCGAGCATTCCGGCCTTGCCCGCGAGGCGGGTTTCAAGGCTGAACTGCTTGTCGTTTTCATCGGTGTAGGCGGTGTTGAAGGCCGGGCCGTTGAAATAGCTGGAACCGTCGCTCACGCGGTACGCGGGCAGAACGGTCAATGTGCCAATGCCGGTCTCGACGGTAACTTCGGCGTGGACGCCCCAGTACGTGTAATCGGCGACGGGTTCGGTGTTCATGCCCTGCAGAAAACCGAAGCCCGGCGCGCCAATCTGACTGGTGCGGAAGGCGTTGGCCGCAACGGTCCCCAGGCCTTCCGAGCTATCAAGCCCAGAGGCCGAGATAAAGGTAAAGCCGGTCGGGCCAGGCAGAAATGCCCCGATGTAGCTGCCGCCCGCGCCCCTGCCCTTGATCTTGGTATAGTCGGCCGCCAGGCGGATCGAAACCGTGTCGCTCGGCTTGATCAGGAACTGTGCACGCAGGCCCGTGCGATCCAGATCGTCGGTTCCATCGCGGTTGTAGCCATCGTGTGACTGCCGGGTAACGCCAAGCCGCAGGGCGGAATTTTCGCTGGTTGCGACGTTCGCGTAGGCATCAAGCCCGATCGTGTTGTAGTTGCCGAAGGTGAAGCTGACGCCCCCGCTATCCTGGCCTAGTTGCGGACGAACAGGGATGACGTTGACCGCGCCGCCGGTCGCATTGCGGCCATACAGGATGCCCTGCGGCCCCTTGAGCACTTCGACCCGCTGAAGATCGAAAAATGCGGCACTGAAGGCGCCCGCGGCGCGGCCCATCACCACGCCGTCATAGCTGGGGGTGACCGCCGGATCGTTATAGCTGGAATTTGTGAAGTTGCCGATGCCGCGCAGAAAGATCGAGGTCGCCGAACCCCCGCCATTGCTGATCGTGATCGCGGGCACGGCCTTGTTGAGGTCATCCGCCTTGAGAATGCCGGCCTGGGCCAGGTCGCCGCCGGTCACGGCATCGATCGCGATGCCTGCCTTTTGCAGCGATTCTTCCTTCTTCTGCGCGGTAACGACGATTTCCGAAATGCCGTCATCGTTGGCATCCTGCGCCATGGCAGGCGCAGCGAGTCCGACGGAAACGAGGGCCGAAGTGGCCAAGAGTGCGATGCGCATGAAATATCCTCCCCATAGCGCGGTTGTGCCGTGTCTTGAGCGTGGAGATAGCGATGCCCGTCGCGCAGGTCGCACCGATTGTATTGATGACTACCTATCCATGGTTCGAATTTGCCTCTCGTCGGCAATCGTCTAGTCACGCAGCATGACCGGGGAGAAGATCGAGAGCATCGCCACCGCACTTGTGGTTGGCGGCGGCATTGGCGGCATGGCGGCGGCAATCGCCCTTGCAGAACGCGGGGTGGCGGCCAGCCTGATCGACCTTGACCCCGACTGGCGCGTCTATGGCGCGGGAATCACGATTACCGGGCCGACCTTGCGCGCCTACCGCGACCTTGGCCTGATCGATCAGATCAAGCAGCAGGGTGCAGTCACCAGCGCATCGCGCGTGCGCCTGTTCGACGGGACCGTGCTGCGCGTGCTGGATGAGCCCGCGATCGAGGAGGGCGTGCCTGGCACGGGCGGGATCATGCGGCCGGTGCTGCACGAGATCATGCAACAGCGCGTGCGCGAACTCGGCATTCCGGTGCGGCTGGGCCTGACTGTCAGCGCGCTCGAAACCGTCGGCGCTGGCGTCGATGTGCGGTTCTCGGACGACACGAACGGGCATTATGACCTGGTGATCGGCGCCGATAGCGTGTTCTCGAGCGTGCGCGAGATCGCTTTTCCGCACATGGGGCCGGCCGTGCCCACCGGACAAGGCTGCTGGCGCATTTCGATGAAGAAGCCGCCCGAGCTCGACATGGGCGAATTCTATTTCGGGCACGAGAACCCCGCCGGGATCACGATCTGCGGGCCGGATTCGATCTATATGTTCATGCTTACCGCGCACCAGCCGCGCGAGAAGCACATGGACCAGGCGGAACTCTATGCCACGCTCAAGCAGCTGCTCGCGCCGTTCGGCGGCAATGCCGGGTGGATCCGCGACAACATGACGATGGATGACTGGATCAACTATCGACCGCTCGCCGCGGTGCTGCAGCCGCGTCCGTGGTATAACGGGCGGGTCGTGCTGCTGGGCGATGCCGTCCACGCGACCACCCCGCACCTTGCCTCGGGCGCGGGCATGGCGGTCGAAAGCGCGATCGTGCTGGCCCAGGAACTGGCGCGCGCGGACAGCGTGAATGCCGCCCTGATCGCCTATCAGGAGCGCCGGTTCGACCGCTGCCGCGATGTGGTCGAAACCAGCGTATCGATCGGCAAACTGCAACTCGAGCACGCGCGGCCCGATCAGATCGCGAGCCTGATGGAAGGCGCTCTGGCCAGACTCAACCTGCCGTTTTGACCCCAGGCCAGCCCGCTGCACCGCAACAAAAAGCGAATGCCTGTGCAGAAATTCGATACTTCATGTCGCAAAGTTGCAGACTCCGTGAATTCGATGAACTAGGGGGCTTGAACGAGTCCCTGCATACGAATGCGCCAACGGAGATCTGAAATGCCCGATTTCGCCGCCACCGCCCCGACCAAGCACGCCAAGCTTGTCGCCTGGGTCGGTGAAATGGCCGCCCTTGCCCGCCCCGATGCAGTGGTGTGGTGCGATGGCTCCGACGAGGAATGGAACCGCCTGACCCAGCAGCTGGTCGATGCCGGCACCCTCGTCCGGCTCAATCCTGAAAAGCGTCCGAACAGCTTCTATGCCCGCTCGGACTCGAGCGACGTGGCCCGCGTCGAAAGCCGCACCTTCATCTGCTCCGAGCGTGAGGAAGATGCCGGCCCGACCAACAACTGGCGCGACCCCGCCGATACCCGCAAGACCATGCACAACCTGTTCGACGGCTGCATGAAGGGCCGCACGATGTATGTCGTGCCGTTCTGCATGGGTCCGCTGGGCAGCGAACATTCGGTCGTCGGGATCGAGCTGACCGATAGCCCCTATGTCGTGCTGTCGATGAAGATCATGGCCCGCATGGGCAAGCCCGCGCTCGACATGCTGGGCGAAGACGGCTTCTTCGTGCCCTGCATGCACTCGGTCGGGATGCCGCTGGCCGATGGCCAGCCGGACGTGCCGTGGCCCTGCAACGATGAAAAGTGGATCGTCCACTTCCCCGAAACGCGCGAAATCTGGTCCTATGGTTCGGGCTATGGCGGCAACGCGCTGCTCGGCAAGAAGTGCCTGGCGCTGCGCATCGCCAGCGTCATGGCCCGCGACGAGGGCTGGCTGGCCGAACACATGCTGATCCTCAAGCTGACGGGGCCGGAAAACAACGTCCACTTCGTCACCGCCGCGTTCCCATCGGCCTGCGGCAAGACCAACATGGCGATGCTCCAGTCGGCCCTGCCGGAATGGAAGGTCGAAACCGTGGGCGACGACATCGCCTGGATGCGCCTGGGCAAGGATGGCCGCCTCTATGCCGTGAACCCCGAAGCGGGCTTCTTCGGCGTGGCGCCGGGCACGGGCCCCAACACCAACAAGAACGCGGTGGAAACGCTGCATTCGAACGCGATCTACACCAACACCGCGCTGACCGCCGATGGCGACGTTTGGTGGGAAGGCCTGACCAAGACCGCGCCCGAAGGCATGATGGACTGGCAGGGCAAGCCCTATGACCCGGCCAACGGCACCCCGGCGGCGCATCCCAACGCGCGCTTCACCGTGCCTGCCGCGCAGTGCCCGTCGATCGCGCCCGAATGGGACGATCCGGCCGGTGTGCCGGTTTCGGCGATGCTGTTCGGCGGCCGCCGCGCCACCTCGGTGCCGCTGGTGGTCGAAAGCTTCGACTGGGATCACGGCGTGTACCTTGCCGCCAACGTCGCCTCGGAAGGCACGGCTGCGGCCGAAGGCAAGATCGGCGCGCTGCGCCGCGATCCCTTCGCCATGCTGCCGTTCTGCGGCTATGACATGGGATCGTACATGGGCCACTGGATGGACATGGCCAAGCGCGCTGCCAACGGCGGTGCGAACCTGCCCAAGATCTTCCTGGTCAACTGGTTCCGCAAGGATGCGAACGGCAAGTTCCTGTGGCCCGGCTTTGGCGACAACGCCCGCGTGCTGAAGTGGGCGATCGAGCGCTGCGAAGGCAAGACCGGCGCCAAGGACAGCCTGATCGGCCGCATCCCCGAAGCGGGCGCGCTTGATCTGTCGGGCCTCGACATCAGCGACGAAGCGATGGCCACCCTGTTCGCGATGGACCCCGAACAGTGGCAGGAAGAAGCCGCCGCCAACCGCGCGGACCTGGCCAAGCTCGGCCGGATCCCGGCCGCGCTGGAAGCCCAGCAGGACGCGCTCGAAGCCCGAATCGCCCAGGCCCGCGCCGACGCCTGAGCCTTGGCTTGAACAAACAGAAAGGGCCGCACTCCCCATTGGAGTGCGGCCCTTTTCCATTTAGCGCGTGAACTCGCTCAGTTCCGGATCAGGTGATCGAAGGCCGCGAGCGAGGCCTTGGCCCCTTCGCCCATCGCGATGACGATCTGCTTGTAGGGCACGGTCGTCACGTCGCCCGCCGCGAATACGCCCGGCACGCTGGTGGCCCCGCGCGCGTCGATTTCGATCTCGCCGCGCGGCGAGAGGGCGAGCGTGCCCTTCAGCCATTCGCTGTTGGGAACAAGGCCGATCTGCACGAAGATCCCTTCGAGGTCGACGACGTGTTCGGCCTCGCTGGCGCGGTCCTTGTAGCGCAGGCCCGTCACCTTGCCGCCATCGCCCAGCACTTCGGTCGTCAGCGCCGAGGTAATGATGGTGACATTGGGCAGGCTGCGCAGCTTGTCCTGCAGCACGGCATCGGCGCGCAGCTGGGCGTCGAACTCGATCAGGGTGACGTGCGCGACGATCCCGGCAAGGTCGATCGCAGCCTCGACGCCCGAATTGCCGCCGCCGATCACCGCCGTGCGCTTGCCCTTGAACAGCGGACCATCGCAGTGCGGGCAATAGGCCACGCCCTTGTTGCGGTATTCCTCTTCGCCCGGCACGCCCATCTGCCGCCAGCGCGCGCCGGTGGAAAGGATCACGGTCTTGGCCTTGAGGCTCGCCCCGCTGGCGAGCTTCACTTCTTGGAGGCCGCCGGGAGCAGCGGCAGGGACCAGTTCCACAGCCTGCTGCAGGTTCATCACGTCGACTTCATAGTCCTTGACGTGCTGTTCGAGCTGCGCGGCGAGCTTGGGCCCTTCGGTGTGCGGAACCGAGATGAAGTTCTCGATCCCCATGGTGTCGAGCACCTGCCCGCCAAAGCGTTCGGCGGCGACGCCGGTGCGGATGCCCTTGCGCGCGGCATAGATCGCCGCTGCGGCCCCGGCGGGGCCACCACCGACAACCAGCACGTCGAACGGGTCCTTCGCGGCGATCTTTTCCGCCGCGCGGGCGACCGCGCCTGTATCGAGCTTGGCCATGATCTGCGCCAGGTCCATCCGGCCCTGCCCGAACACTTCGCCGTTCAGGAACACCATCGGCACGGCCATGACCTTGCGCCGCTCCACCTCGTCCTGGAACAGCGCGCCGTCGATCGCGACGTGGGTCACGCCCGGATTGAGCGCGGCCATAATGTTGAGCGCCTGCACGACATCGGGGCAGTTCTGGCAGGTGAGCGAGAAGAACGTCTCGAAGTGAAATTCGCCTTCCAGCGCGCGCACGGCGTCCAGCAGGTCCGCCTCTTCCTTGGGCGGGTGGCCGCCAACGTGGAGCAGCGCGAGGATTAGCGAGGTGAATTCATGCCCCATCGGCAAGCCGGCAAACACGGCTTCGGCGCGCCCTTCGTCGGCGCGGATCGCGAAGGAGGGACGGCGCGCGTCAGTGCCGTCAAAGCGTGCAGTGACGAGGTCCGACTGGGCGGCGATCTCGCTCACCAGTTCGCGCATTTCGGCGGACTTGGCGCTGTCATCGAGGCTGGCGACCAGCTCGATCGGACGGCGCAGGTTGCCGAGATAGGTCTTCAGCTGTGCGGTGGTCGCGGCGTCAAGCATGGTCGGGATTCCTGGACATGCCAAACCTGTGCCGCAACCGCGCCGCGGTGCAACTGATCGGCATCAAAACTGGTGGGGGAATTTGAAAAGGGGGGTGCTCCGGGGTGCGGAGGGGGGGGCGGTCGCACCCCGGAGCGAGAGAAATCAGATCTTGCCGACGAGGTCGATCGACGGAGCAAGGGTTGCCGCGCCTTCTTCCCACTTGGCCGGGCAGACCTGGCCGGGGTGTTCGCGCACATAGACCGCGGCCTTGATCTTGCGGACCAGTTCCTCGGCATTGCGGCCAACGCCTTCGCAGGTGATTTCCATGACCTGGATCACGCCATCCGGATCGACCACGAAGGTCGCGCGGTCGGCCAAGCCCTGGCCTTCGCGCAGCACGCCGAAGTTGTTCGAGATGGTGTGGTTCTGGTCGCCCAGCATGTGGTAGTTGATCTTGCCGATGGCCGGCGAGCTGTCATGCCAGGCCTTGTGGCTGAAGTGGGTGTCGGTCGACACGGCATAGACTTCGACGCCCATGCCCTGAAGGGTGGCATACTGGTCGGCCAGGTCTTCCAGTTCGGTCGGGCAGACGAAGGTGAAGTCGGCCGGGTAGAAGAAGAACACCGACCACTTGCCGGCGGTGTCGGCGTCCGACACTTCGACGAACTTGCCCTGGTGGTAGGACTGCGCGGTGAACGGCTTGATCTTGCTGCCGATGATACCCATGAAATTGCTTCCTTCTGGCTGGAGCCGGACTCGCCCGGCGGATGTTGCGAACGCCAGATGAAACCTTTGGGCACGATTTTCCAATTGAAAGTTGGGCAGTCAGTAATCGTGTTTACCGATTAATCTGATCCAGCGCCGCGCGATTGCCGAAAATCGGTCAGACCTGTGCCGCAAACCGAACGGCCCGGCAGGGATGCTGCCGGGCCGCTGTTGTGGTTCAGGCCATTGCCCGCGGGCAATCAGTTGAAGTTATACCGCAGCGTCGCGCCCCAGGTGCGGCTGTGGCCGGGGAAGCGCACCGCCGTGTTGGCGTTGGTCGCGGCCGACACCCAGTAATACTCGTCGGTGAGGTTGCGGCCCCAGATCGACAGGTCCCACTTGTTGTCGAGATTGTAGAGCGAAATGCTGCCGTTGAGCACGCCGAAGCCCTTGAGGTTGAGCTGCGGGCTGTCTTCGAGCGTGTTCTTCGCCTTGCCCTGATAGCGGCCATTGAGCGTGAAGCGCAGCCCCAGGGTCTCGGTGATCGGCGTATCGTAGGTTG
The DNA here is from genome assembly GCF_041915465.1 of Novosphingobium sp. Taxonomy (GTDB): domain Bacteria; phylum Pseudomonadota; class Alphaproteobacteria; order Sphingomonadales; family Sphingomonadaceae; genus Novosphingobium. The sequence goes on from NZ_JAYSBK010000026.1 coordinate 30,341, forward strand.
CCGTCGCCGCGCCCGAGAAGCTCGGGCTGAGCGGGAAGGTCGCGCCGTCATAGCTGAAGGTCGCGCCCGCCGCGTTGATCCCGACATAGCCCTGGATCTCGGTCTTGAGCCAGGTGCCCGCCAGCGCGACGTTGAAGTGGTCGGTCAGCTGGATGCTGACGTCGCCGTCAAGACCATAGGCGCGCGACTTGGGAATGTTGTCGAGGCGCAGCAGGGTGGTGTAGATCGGGTCGGCGAAATAGACCGCGAGCTGCTTGTCGCGGTAGTCGTAGTAGAACCCGGTCAGGTTGATGTTGACCCGGCGGTCGAGCAGCGCAGACTTCACGCCCAGTTCGTAGGAAGTGAGCTGTTCCTGCCTGGCCGGACGGTTCTGCGTGGCGATGTTGGCCGCGTTGACCGGGGTCGAGCCGGACTTGTAGCCGCGCGAGACCGAGGCGAAGACCAGCGTGTCGGGGCCAGCCTTCCACCCCAGCGCCACGCGCCAGGCCACGTTGTCTTCGTCAAGCTTCGACTTCACTTCGCCAAAGGTGCCGGTCGCCACGTCGAACGTGTTGCACTGGTTGGCGCTGATCGGCGCGGTGAAAGTGCCATAGGCGGTGTAGAAGAACGCGCGGTTGAACAGGTTGACGTTGGGCAGCATCGAGCCGTTGATATCGGCCGAGCAGCCCACGTAGTCCTGGGTGTCGCGCGTATAGCGAATGCCCGTGGTCAGCGTCAGCGCCTCGCTCAGCTTCCAGTCGGCACTGGCGAAGACGCTCTTGGTTTCGACGTCGAAGTTCGCACGGTCGCGATAGGTGCGGAACGACTGCATCACGTCGGTCACGGTGTAGCCGTTCGAATTGAACGGCGATGACAGCAGCCCGTAGAGCAGCGTGATCGCGCGAACCGCACCGACGTTGGCATTCTGGCCAAGCAGGGTCTGGTTGGTATCGATCACCTTGTCGTTGGCGTAATAGCCGCCGACCACCCACTCGGCCGGGCCGGTCTTGCCCTGAAAGCGCATTTCCTGGGAAATCGATTCAGCCTGGCCTTCGGCGTGCTGGATCAGGATTTCATAGGGCGCGCCCGACCAGTCGAAGGTCGCGTCGCGCTTTACCTTGTTATAACCGGTCAGCGAGACGAAGGTCAGGTTGTCGGTCAGTTCGAATTCGAACAGGCCGCGCAGGCCCAGGAACCAGTCATCCTCGGCGGGCTTGTTGGCGATGCCGGCACCGCGCCCGATATCCACCGAGCGCACCGCATAGGGCGCCCAGTCGGCCGTGTCGTTGGTCCAGTTATCCTTGTGCGCGGCGATGAACGCCGGCAGCCCCGGGGCGTTGAACAGGCTGAACACCGTGGCGTTGGCCGGATCGGTGTTGGGGGTAAAGCCCACGGCCTGCCCGGCCAGCGTGTCGGACTTGTTCTTCCAGGCGCTGATGCCCAGTTCCATCTTCATGCCCTCGACCGGGCGCGAGCGGAAGGTCAGGCGCCCGCCATAGCGGTGCACTTCGCCCAGATCGCCATTGCCGCTGACGCTGTGCTGCCAGCCGGCCCAGCTGTCTTCGGTGCGGAACGCCAGGCGCAGCGCCGTATCCTCGCCCATCGGCAGGTTGACATAGCCTTCCGAGTTGAAGGTCTTTTCGCTCCCGCCTTCGACCGCGAGGCTGGCCGAAAGCTTGTCCTTCGGCTTGGCGGTGATGAAATCGACCAGACCCGCCGTGGTGTTGCGGCCATAGAGCGTGCCCTGCGGCCCCTTGAGCACTTCGACGCGCTCGATATCGAACACCGGGCCCGAATTCATGAAGGGATAGGCCAGCGCGACTTCGTCCGTGTAGGTGCCGACAGTCGAGGTGGCCGAAAGGTTGATCGTGTTGAAGCCGACGCCGCGCAGCGTGTAGATCGGCACGCCCTGATACCCGCGCGAGACGTTGAGACTGGGGGCCACCGCCTGAATGTCTTCAGTCGAGGTCACGCGCAGATCACGCAGCTTTTCGCCGCTGAACGCCTGAACCGAAGCCGGCACATCGCTGAGCGCCTGTTCGCGGCGCTGGGCCGTCACGACGATCTCGGTCGAATTGGCGGCATCCTGGCCATCGCCCTGAGCCGATTCCTGGGCAAGTGCAGGGGTGGCAAGCGCCGTTCCCAGCAGCAGGACAGGCAGATAACGCTTTACAGGCTTCATCGATTCACTCCCTCGTTATTGCTTTTGCGATCCCTAGCTATCACGCGATAGGCATACTATCAATCATGATAGTGAGCATGTTCGAGAGCCCCGAATGGACTTGCATTCCGTGCAACTTTCGCGGACACGACCGGAATGACGAAGGCCTCTGTCCAAGCGCCAGCCAATGCGCGTCCACAGCGCGAAAACAGTCGGGATGCCCTGCTCGACGCAGCCAGCGCGCTGATGCGGGAAAACGACACGGTCGAGATCGGGATCGTCGACATCGCGGCGCGCGCCGGGGTCAACCACGCGATGATCCGCTACTTCTTCGGCAGCAAGGAAGGGCTGCTGTTCGCCCTGCTCGATCGTGACGTTTATCGCCGGATCCGCCAGCTTGACCGGCTGTTCTCGCTCAAGGTCACTCCGACCGACCGGATGCGGATTCACCTGCGCGGGATCGTCGATACCTATTACGCGATCCCCTATCTCAACCGGCTGATCCAGGTCATGGTGCGCGAAGCCGATCCGGTGCGGGTGCGCCATATCGGCGAGGAATTGCTGCAGCCGATCGCGCGGGCCCAGGAACGGATCATTGCCGAAGGCATCGCGGCCGGGGAATTTCGCCAGATCGACCCCAAGCTGTTCTATTTCAACACGATCGGCGCGGCGGACGGCCTCTATTCGAACCGCTTCACCATCTCGGCCGTGTTCGGCGGCGAGCCCCGCGCCGACGAGGCGCTGCATCTGCGCTACCGCGAACAGACCGTCGAAATCCTGATGCGGGGCTTGCTTAAAGACGGCTAGGCGTTATCAGAACTGATAACAAATATCACGCCGGGGGATCTTGGAAGTGAATCTCGAACTCGACGACGATCTCAGAATGCTGGGCGAAAGCCTGTCCGGCTGGCTGGGCCAGCACCTGCCCTTCGAACGCCGCGCCACCCTGCGCGCGCCCGCCGCGCAGCTGGCCTTCTGGCGCGAACTCGATGGCGCGCTGACACTGGCCGGCGCGGGCCTGCCGGAAAGCTGGGGCGGGTTCGGCGCCGGCATGAGCGCACACATGGTGGTGATGGAAGCGCTGGGGGCAGCCCTGGCCTCTACCCCCTATGTCGAATCCGCGGTGATCGCAGGGACCCTGCTCGAGCGGCTCGCGCCGCAAGGCCCGCTGGGACCGCAGATCGCTTCGGGCGAAAAGCTCGTCATCCCGGCCTGGGACGAAGTTCAGGGCCGCGGTGACCCCTTGAGCCTGCGCACCACCGCAAGCGAAGGCGCAGACGGCTGGCGCATCACCGGTGCCAAGTGCGCCGTGCGGTGGGGCGGGCAGGCCGATGTTCTGCTGGTCAGCGCGATCACCGCGCAGGGACCGGGCGTGTTCGTGGTCGATCCCAGCGCCAGCGGCGTTGCCGGCCGCGAAGTCCGGCTGATCGACGATCACCCCGCGCTGGAATTGACGCTTTCCGACGCGCCGGGCACGCCGCTTGCGGTTGGCGAGGCGGCAGGGGCCGCCCTGGTGGCGGCAATCGATGCCGGCACCGCCGCCGTCTGCGCCGAGGGGGTCGGCCTGATGCGCACCCTACTTGACGACACGATCGACTATACCAAGCAGCGCAAGCAGTTCGGTCAGACGCTCGTCTCGTTCCAGGCGCTGCAACATCGCATGGTCGATATGCGGATGCTGATCGAACAGTCGGCGGCAGCGGTGTTGCTCGCCGTGCTCAAGGTCGATCAGCCCGCAGCGGTTTCAACCGCCAAGACCACCGTCGGCGAAGCCGTGCGCAAGGTCGGCCAGGAAGCGGTGCAGCTGCACGGCGCGATGGGGCTGACCGAGGAACTGCGCGTTGGCCACTATTTCCGCCGCGCCACCGCGATCGAAAACCAGTTCGGCGACGCCGACCGGCACCTCGCGCGCTACCGCGACCTCACCCTCGCCTGAGGGTAAAACCGCGTCGGGTGCCCGGTCAGCGACCCGGCACCCGAATGTCGGTCACAGGCCCAGGACGCGCTTGGCCAGAATGTTGCGCTGGATTTCGTTCGATCCGGCATAGATCGAACCGGCGCGTTCGTTGAAATAGCGCAGCGGCGCCACGGCCTGCCAAGCCTCGCCCACGGTAAAGCCATCTTCCGGCGGCGTGTAATTGTGCACTTCCGCGCCGGGCCGGGTGGCATGGGGCTGATAGATCGTGCCGACCGTCCCTGCCGCACGATAGGCCAGTTCGGTCATTTCCTGGGCCAGTTCGGTGCCAAGGATCT
>NZ_JAYSBK010000027.1:0-33454 GCF_041915465.1 Novosphingobium sp.
TTCAACCGCATCAAGCACTTCCGAGGCATCGCCACCCGATACGACAAGTGCCCTGAGAACTACCTCGCCGCCGTCAAACTCATCTGCACGCGCATATGGTGTGCCGCATAATGAGTCTACGCCCTAGCCTAGAAGGCGAATTGTTGTGCGAGACCGCCCATCCCGACACGACTTCGGGTTCTAACGCAGTTCAAATCGTCGGCGCCGTCAACCAGTTCGATCAAACGTTTCCGATACAGCCGGTCTAAGCTTGTGCTGCAAATTCAACCGATCGCCTTCCGGATACAGGCTCCGAAAGTGTCAAATAATCCACTTCGCCGCCTGTTGATAAGCGGTATCGGGTTGGCCTTGTTCAATCACATTTGCAGCCTGAGCTAGAATGTTGAGCAAATACCCAAATTCCCCCCTATGAGGGACAACTGCAGTCAAAGCTGGCGGACTCTCTATCAGGGCCAGGTCGTGAAACATGGCAGACGCTGGATAAACAGAGTTGTGGTGGTTGCTAACAAACTCGAAAACTGCGTCTTGCCCATCGACGTGAACAAGCGCATCGACTTCCCATTCGTGCGTTGAAGGCCCAAAAATATGAGCTCCGCGCTCGACCTTCTTCTGGCCAAAAATACGATCTAAACGGGAATACAGGTGATCGATCACATCACTTTGCGAAAGCCTGTCGATCTTGTCCATCGCCCTCCAGACAAGACGAGATGAAGCGGAGCCAATCTCAGCAATCGCAGCCGCTAGTTCACCTGCATCGACTTCAGTAACAATGGCGCGGCTGTCATGCCAAGCGCCGATCGGTTCCGCGACTTTTTTGACATTGCTGGAAAAGAAACGCGCGCCCCCTACGTTATCTAGCTCCCTGTAGGCTAGGCCGTTGTCGCTGACTGCAAATCCGCCAAACGACTTTTCGACCTTCACGACAACGTTCGAGCCGCTAGGGTAGAAGAATGGGAGGCTGACATGCCTCGTCGCGCCCCAAGAGCGGACATGGAAAAGGTCTGCGAGAGCGGCTGCAATCGCGTCATCAAGCACGATCTCGGGCGGAGCAATTTTCTCCATTCTTACACGAACTTACCTTGCCAAGGAGGCGGGGACATCGAACTTAGACCATTGATTCTAAATAGCTTGCCAGCAAGGTCAAGCAATTCCGGGAAGCTGCCTGGGTCAGGATCAAGCGCTTCTGCGAAGGGCAGATTCCCTTCGATCATACGCCCTTGATCCTCCAGATAATTCCTTCGGAATGGGTGAAGATGAGACCCGCGAATTATTTTTCGCTTCACGCCTCGGACCTTGGGGTCTTTATGAATATCTTGAAGCGGCCGCCATTCAATGCGGGTTAGTGGTATCCTGTTTCGCTGCCCCGGGCGCCCAACCTCTAGCTGCAAAAGAACATCGCGCTCCCAGCGCTCCTCATTGCATTTTATCCGAAGCCCAAATCCACCAACTGTCACCTCTCCCACATCAAGGGGAATTAGGATCGACCATTCGTTATCGAGTGGATTGGGTTCCCCCCAGTTAAAAGGGCCGGGAAACTCTTTCCATGACTCAACAAGGGTTATGTAGGGACTTGCCACACGTCCTGTATATCGACGTCACACCAGAGAGTCGATTCGACTACTCGCCAATTCGCCGCTCCAATTCCTCTACCCTGCCTTCAAGCTCATTGACCCGGTACATCGCATTCCGCGCGTTAATATCCGCAGCGTCCAAACGGTTATAATCGCCCTCGGTAAATCGGCGCGGCGCGCTGTCGCCGCAACTTCCGAGCAGCAGCACCGCTACAGCCGCAATTTCGATCCTGGCATGTAAGTTCAAATGCATCGAAGTCCCCTGTCGTAGAGGTGCCCAACCATTTTGGAGGCCTATCGGCAGGGAATGGCCGCGAGAATCAAGACTGGCAACTAATTGTGGCGCAACCTTGCTTCTCGCAGATGCCGTTCTGCCCTGATGCTTACACCGGGACCAATGCTTGCGGACCGATCAATTCCTAATGGGACAAATTATTGATTCGCGCAGGATTCAACCGCCGAATCTCATGTGATATACCCGGTCATGTCCTGTGCGGACCGTCGGGAAAACGGGAGGGGCACTTACCTGCCCCTCCCGCAAGTATTGAAACGAGGCACGGACGCCAACCTGGTCGCACAGGAGACCGTCAATGCCGCAGCGAATTGCCAACCCCTATGCAGCCAGCCCCTACCCGGTCGATCCGGCTTGGGGGGAAGTCGGTAGCAACCTGATCACAGCCCTGTTTGGTGATCCGCAGATGGCGGCCCAAGCGCAAGTGCAGCGTGCGCAGATCGGCCAGATGGAGGCTGCTGCCCGCAAGGACACCGTGCTGGCAGACCGCACTTCGCGCGAAAACGAAGCGCGCTGGAACATGGATCCGCAGACCTTCTTTGCGCCCGCCTTTGCTGCCCAGCCGACGCCTGCCGCCACGCCGGCAGTCTCAATGCCGACCGTGATGACTGGCAATTCTCCGGTCATCGGCGGGGCAGCGCCCGCACCTGCCGTCCAGCCGACTGGTGTGGCCGCGGCGGCGAGCGGATGGGACTGGTTCAACCCGGTCAAGGGGGCGCGCGTTTCGAGCCGCTATGGCCCGCGCAAGGCGCCTACGGCTGGCGCCAGCACGAACCATAACGGCATCGACCTTGCCGCCCCGATCGGCTCGCCTGTCGGCGCGGCCGGCGATGGGGAAGTCATAAAGGCGTGGAACGATGCCGAAAACGGCAATGCCGTGCGCATTCGCCATGCTGACGGTTCGATCAGCAGCTACGGCCACCTTGACAGCATCGCGGTCAAGCCGGGGATGCGCGTCACGGGTGGGCAGCTTATCGGCACGGTCGGCTCGACCGGGCGCTCGACCGGGCCGCACACGCACTTCGTCTACCGTGATGCAAAAGGCAACACGCAGGATCCCAGCTTCATCCTGAAGGGCGGCAAGGCTATTCCGACCAGCGGCGTTGCCGCGGCCGCGTCTGGCCAGTCGGTCAACAACCAGCCGATCACCACAATCGGCCAGCCGGTCTTGCAGGAAGAACCGGGCGGCGTTGCAATCGATCCGCAGGGCATGGGTATTGTCATCGCCAAGATGCTTGAGGCTGGGTATTCCGAGCCTGAAATTGCTGTGGCGCTCAAGGGGCTTGGCGCCTGGGGTGGCGATCAGGCGCAGCGCGGCACGCTGGTATTTCAGGGTCAGCAGCCCGGCGCCACCTTCGCCGCTTCGCGCGAAGCGCAACTCAACAATGAAGCGCTTGGCACCTATGGCGACCTGGCCAAGACGATCGTTGGCGGCAACATCAACGAGGTGGGTGGCACTACTCGTCAGGGGATGCAGGACGCGACGACGATCCAGACCAATCGCGAGGACAACGCCACCAGCCGAGCCAATGCGCAGACGGCTGCCAATGCCACCGTGCAGGCGGCGCAGATCAGTGCCAATAGCCGGGTTGATGCGGCTGGTGTGAAGGGTGCAAACGCCGGGAAGCCGCGCAAGGTGACGGCATCGGATTTCAATCTGATCGATGAGCAGTTTGACACGCAGGTTCCGCTTCGACGCGATGGTAAGGGAAAGCTGTCAGCGACAGGCGGCCAAATGAAAAGTGTTGTCATGGCCACCGCCGGCAACCTTCTTGCAAGCGGGGAGGCAAGCAATCCGGTACAAGCCGTGGCAATGGCCGTTCAGGCCCACGGTGTGGAGCGCCAACCCAACGGCAGCGGCTGGACATATTCTCCCAATGCACGCCCTGTGCAGGGCAGCGGGCAGCGGGTGATTCAGAGTGGCGGCCAGGGATTTGCCTATGATCCTCGCACCGGGCAGGTGCATAAAGGCCGAGTGTCGATCACGAATTGGTAGGGGGATGAATGCCTAGGGTTTATGGGCCTGATGGGAATTGGATTGATTTCCCTGATAACACCCCGACTGACGCGATGAAAATCGTAATGGCTCGGTACTATGGCGGGCCGGGGGAGAAGCCTGCCGCCAAGCTACCCTCACCCTCCGCTAAAGACATGGCGCAGCTAACCCACCAGCCCACCCGCTCAGATATATACGATGCTATTCGAGCGGCAGATGCGGCCGGGGACGGGGATGCCGTTCGCACCTTGGGGGAATATCTAAAAACGCTTCCGCCAGCGCCTCAATCCGGTTCAAGAACGGTCACCGTCACATTAAAGGATGGCTCGCAAACAGTTTATCAGAACGCGCCCGATGACATCTCTCCCGAGCAAGCCATGGCCCGCGCGAAGCGCGATGGTGGTAATGGTGTCACGATAAATGGCGGCGGCAAAAATTCTTCCACCGTCTTCGTGCAACCCGACAACCAATGCGTTGTGATGGCCCGTGATGGGGCAAGGTTGACGTTTCCGTGCAAAGCTACTTTTAATATGATCGATCGTTTCGTGACGGCATATAACGCACAGATCCGCCCGATGACGATTGTTCCTGTTTCCCAGCCTGACGGCATGGTCCCGAATTGGCTTTCGAATAATGTGCCGGGCGCGATTGGTTTAGCGCTGCTGTTGTTTTTGGCACTTACGGTTCGGGCAATATCGCGCAGCGGGCTAGGGCCTCGCCTCATGTCAGCCTGGACTTCATCGAAGGGCTATCGAGGATTGCGCCCGCATCTTGCGAGCATAAGGTTTCTAGCCTTCCTCGGCCTTGGTGTGTTCTTCATCAGTGGCGGATTTTATTGGAGACGAGGGGTCGAAATCCATCTGCCCGACATGATCAGTGGCGGTTACCCCCTCTATGTCTTTCCCCAACAACCTTTTGCAGTAGCCTTCGGCGCAATGCTGTTGGCAGCGGCATGGCTATACCGGCCAGCACGGGTTGGTTCCGCCAATCAACACTGAAAAGCTTCAAGCTACGGCATTGGCCACCTTCACCTAGGCACGGCAGACTTGCGGCGCAGCTTCACCACCTTCTCGCCTGACCTGACCTCACAGTAGCTCGCCCAAGCATCCATCAGCTTGCGGCGCTTCGCGAGCAGGGAGCCGCGCTGGTAGGCCGCTTCGGTCTTGTCGGCCAGGCCATGCGCCAAGGCGTGCTCGATGACTTCCCGGGGGAACGATGACTGTTCGCCGGCCCAATCGCGGAACGTCGATCGGAAGCCGTGGACCGTGATCATACGCCCGCCCGCTTTCGGGTCAATCCAGCCGGCATCATCATTAGTCTTGCGCCCCTTGTGCATCCGGCGAAGCAGCATCGGCATTGCCATTCCCGACAACTGCCCTCCTCCATTGGCTGGAAAAATCGGCGCAGTGGGGCTTTCCTCGGTCCTGAGCGGCAAGACGCCGTCAAGGATTGCCACCGCGCGAGGCGTTAGCGGCACGATATGCTCCCGCTGCGCCTTCATGCGCTCGGCTGGAACGGTCCATAGACCCGCCTTCAAGTCCACCTCTGCCCAGGTCGCCCCGGTGACTTCTCCTGCCCGAGCGCCAGTCAGGATCAAGAATTCCAGCGCGCGAGCCGCGACGGCTTCCCGGTCACGTAGGGCGGCCATGAAATCCGGCAGTTCAACATAAGGGAGCGAGGGGTGGTGACCTCTATGCAGCTTCCCAGGCTTGGACAACAGATGATCGAGATGACCGCGCCACAGAGCCGGGTTCTCGCCGGACCGCAGCCCCTGCACCTTGGCGGCCGAAAGGATGTTTTCGATCCTACCGCGAAGCCTGCTCGCGGTCTCCGGCACCTTCTGCCAGATCGGCTCAAGCACCTTGAGGACATGCTCCGTCGTGATTTCGCGCACCGGCAGGGCGCCAATCGATGGATAGGCGTAGGCCTCAAGCGTGTTGCGCCATTGCTGGCGGTGCTTCTCGTTGCGCCAGCCGCTCTCCTTGCGGTCAATGAAGGCCTCTGCGACTTCACGGAACGTCTTGCCAGCCTTATCCTTGCGCAGTTCCGCACGGGGATCGCCGCCCTTCTCTAGCACCGTCCGCAGGGCCGCAGCCTGAGCGCGTGCATCAGCAAGCGGCAAGTCACGACCGCTGCCAAGGCCCAGCTCTACTCGCTTGCCATCGCGGGCATACATGAAGATCCAGCGCCGCCGTCCCTGCGCGTCGATGAAGAGATACAGCCCCCCACCATCCGAGTGCCGACCAGGCTCCTTGGTCTTGGCCGCGAACGTTGCCGAGAGCTTGTTTAGCATTCGCTTGCTCATGAATTCCGCCTTTCGCCGCGATGATGCGATATTGCGCCGCTTTCATCGGTCCCATTTATGGTCCCACTTTATGCGTGAGATTTCGGGAAAGGTCCAGATCGAAGCTGATTCAGATAGAGAATATATCCTCTGTTTTACTGCGGTTTTTAGAGGCTATCGGAGTTGTCGGGATCGGTCGGGATAGAATAGTTAGGCGGACACCCTGTCCGCCAATCATCAAATGCCGTGCCGCCGAGCTTGGGTTTTGACCTTGGTCATACAAACGCCCACATCTCCCCTTAGACGGGGCAAATGCCTGGTTCGATCTGCCCGCCCATGGCCGTTCAAGCTGCCGTATCATGACGATCGGTCTGCTTTTGCGCGAAATATTGCCGTTTTATTTGCGGCTGTTCGTCCTTGCCGCCGTAACGCTGCTGATCGACCTCGTCCTGCACCTTACCGATATGGTCTGGATCGGGCGCTATCTCGGGATTCCGGGGGGTCTGCTCATCCTGCTGTCTTTTGGCCATTCGCTGCGCAAGCGCGGCTATGTCAAAAGTTCGAACCCGGTGCGCCTGTTGCGGCTGCACGAATGGCTGGCGTGGATCGGTTCGACTCTGGTGCTGGTCCACGCCGGCATTCACTTCAACGCCGTGCTGGCCTGGCTCGCGGTGATTGCCATGGGGATCAACATCATCAGTGGGCTCACCGGCAAATACTTGGTCCAGCGCGCACAGCGCTGGATGAAGCAGGCAAAGACCGACCTGCGCGAGCAGGGGCTGGACGAGGCGGCCATCGAGCAGAAGCTGTTCTGGGATAGCCTGGCGGCGGGCTGGGTGAAGAAGTGGCGGACGATCCATCTGCCCATCGCGATGAGCTTTGCCGTGCTGGCCACCGCTCACATCCTGTCCACGTTCCTGTTCTGGGGCTGGAAATGAAGCGCGCGATCTGGATCGGCCTGTCGTTGGCACTGGCAGCAATCATCTTCCTGAGCTTCGCCCGTCCGCACGAGATGGTCAGCCCCGGCAACCTGATACCGGCGCACTCCGCCTTGCAGAACGATTGCTTTGCCTGCCACACGCCGTTTCAGGGTGCTTCGGCCGAACGCTGCACAACCTGCCACGCGGTCGCGGACATCGGCCTGCGCACCACCAAGGGCGCGAAGATTGCGCAAGACCGGCAATCCACGCCCTTTCACCAGGCGCTGACCGAGGCCAATTGCATGGCCTGCCACAGCGATCACCCCAGGCCCAGGTTGACGCAGGCCAGCCCCGTTCGGTTTGACCATGCGCTGCTGAAGGCCGACGCGCGCACCAAGTGCCAATCCTGCCACGTTCCTCCGCGCGACGATCTGCACCGTGGTCCGGCGCTGGTCTGCGCAACCTGTCATCAGTCGTCGGGCTGGAAGCCTGCGACATTTGACCATAGCCGCTATTTCGCGCTCGACCGGGATCACAACACGGCCTGCACGACCTGCCATACCGGCGGCAATTACAAGACCTACACCTGCTACGGCTGTCACGAACATCAGCAGGCGCAGGTCCTGGCTGAGCACCGCGAGGAAGGGATCACCAACGTCGAGAACTGCGCGCGCTGCCACACCAGTGCGCACGGCGAACCCAAAGGCGAACACGGCGGCGAAGGTGGCCGCGATAGCGAAGGTCGCGACGACTAGCGGATTCGGCTACCCCGCCAACTGCTCGTCGATCTGGCCCAGCCGGTCCTTGCCGAAATACATTTCGCCATCGACGAAGAAGGTCGGGATGCCGAACACGCCGCGCGCGACGGCCGCTTCGGTGTTGGCGACCAGCTCGGCCTTGACCTCGGCATCCTGCGTCGCGGCGAGGAGGGCCTGACCGTCGAGCCCGGCTTCGTTGAGGGCCGCCACGAAGACGTCGGGATCGTCCATCTTGCGGCCCTGCTCCCACATCGCGGCCAGACCTGCCGCGACATAGGCATCGCCCTGCCCCATGCGCTGCGCGGCGACGAGGCCGCGCATCAGCAGCAGGGTGTTCACCGGGAAGTGCGGGTTCATCTGGAAGCGCGTGATGCCGTGCTTCTGGATGAAGCGCGCCATTTCGAGGCGGTCGTATTCCAGCTTGCCCTTGATCCCTGCGAAGGCCGCCATCGGCGACTGGTTGCCCGCCAGTTTGAAGATCCCGCCCAGCAGGCACGGCACGATCTTCACCTCGGCGCCATGCCGCGCGGCGATGGTGGGCAGGACCTGCCACGCGAAATAGGCGTTGGGGCTGCCGAAGTCGAAAATGAACTCGATTTGGGGCTTGGTCATATGGCTTCACCAGTTCTCGCGCCACGGGCGCAGGTCAATCTCGTGGGTCCAGGCCGAGCGCGGTTGCTCGTGCAGCCAGACGTAGTTTTGGGCGATGTCCTCGGGTTTCAGGATCACGTCATCGGCCAGCAGCTGGCTGGTATCGCCCAGGCGCTCGCGGATGAACTTGCCGTCGATCGCGCCGTCGCAGATCACGTGGGCAACATGGATGCCCTGCGGCCCCAGTTCGCGGGCCATCGACTGGGCGAGAGCGCGCAGGCCATGCTTGGCGGCGGAAAAGGCGGAAAAGCCATCACGCCCACGCAGGCTGGCGGTGGCACCGGTGAACAGGATCGTGCCACGCCCGCGCGGCACCATCACCTTGGCCGCCTCGCGCCCGGCCAGGAAGCCCGCGAAGCAGGCCATTTCCCAGACCTTGGTAAAGACCCGCGCGGTGATCTCGCGGATGCCGAACTGGACGTTCGCGCCGATGTTGAACACGACGATCCCGATGGGGCCGACCTCGCGCTCGATCCGCTCGAACAGGGCAACCGTCTCTTCTTCCGAGCGTGCATCGACGCCAAAGGCATGCGCCGTGCCGCCCGCCGCGCGGATCCGCCCTGCCAGCCCATCGAGCTGGTCGAGGTTGCGCACACGCCGGGTCATGCACACCGGGTGACCGGCGCGGGCAAAGGCCTCGGCGATCGCGCCGCCAACCCCCTCGCCCGCACCAATGACCAGACAGACGTCTTTCGATCTGGCAGTCATGGCTTCACTTCGCGGCCGGCATCACCTTGCCGGCGATCCACTTCACGGCCTCGACGAAGGCCGCGAAAAACAGCCCGCCGCCGACAGTGGCAAAGCACAATTCCAGCCAATCGACCTTCAAGCCGACGAGCGGAGCGGCGGCCACCGTGACGTAGAGCATAGTTGAAGCGTTAATAAGTAGCGGCACGGCTTTGAGGATGTCGAGATAGAGCGCGAGGATCAGCACGACGAGGCCAATCAGCCCGCCCTTGTCACCCAGGATGACCGTTCCCTTGAACAGCAGCCAGGCCAGCCCGATCCCGACCAGCGCGCCGATCAGGGCGGCTGGCAGGCGCTTGATCGAAAGCTGCTCGACGTTGGCCCAGTACCAGAGCATCAGAAACCCACCAAACAGCGAAATTTCAGATAGATAGTGGCCGCCCACAACCACCCAGCCAATGATCGCCGCAACAACGATCACCAGAATTCCCAAGCCGACAATCGGCCCCGGCGGGCTTGCGGCTTCACTGCTTGCAGATGCTTCAGACATGCAATTCCCCTCTCCAACGCGCCTTTGTGGCGCTTACCTGTGGAGTAGAGCGCAATTGCTGGGGCCGCGCCAAGCAAAATTCGCGCCGACAAGAAATTGGCAAGCATTCGCGCTAACCAATTCGCAAGGGCGGAAGCCTAGCTCCGGATCGCATCATGGTAGTCCGGTCTTCTCCTTCCAGCCCCGAGCGCGGTCCCGTAAGCACCCGCTCAACCCGCGCCAGCGTCGGGCTTGCCTGCGAAGTGCGGCAGGGCACCCGCCGTTGGCAGGTCGCGCGGATGGAAGACCTGTCGGAACGCGGCTTTCGCCTGAGCATGTTCAACAGCCCGAGCATCGACTTGCCCGTCAGCATCCGGATCCCGGGAATGCAGTTGATGGTCGCCTATATCCGCTGGATCGACGGGGACACTGTCGGCTGCGAGTTCTCCTCGCCGCTGCACGTGGCGGTGTTCGAGCACCTCGCCCGCACGCTGCAGGCGAATCAGCCGGGCTGAGTCCGGGCTGAGCCCGCGCTGCTAGATGTGCAGCGCGCGCCCATAAGCCGCGAGTGCGCTTTCGTGCATCGCTTCGCTGATCGTCGGGTGCGGGAACACCGTCTGCATCAGTTCGGCCTCGGTGGTTTCCAGCGTCTTGCCCACGACATAGCCCTGGATCATCTCGGTCACTTCCGCGCCGATCATGTGCGCGCCGAGCAGTTCGCCGGTCTTGGCGTCGAACACGGTCTTGATGAAGCCTTCCGGCTCGCCCAGCGCAATCGCCTTGCCGTTGCCGATGAACGGGAAAGTCCCGACTTTCAGCGTGTAACCCGCTTCCTTGGCCTTGGCCTCGGTCAGGCCGACGCTGGCGATTTGCGGGTGGCAATAGGTGCAGCCCGGGATGTTGCGCTTGTCCATCGCGTGGGGGTGAACGTCCTTGTTGCCCAGCGCCTGCGCGATGGCTTCGGCGGCAATCACGCCTTCGTGGCTCGCCTTGTGGGCCAGCCACGGCCCCGGGGTGACGTCGCCGATCGCCCATACGCCCGGCACGTTGGTGCGGCCCATATCGTCGATCGTGATGATCCCGCGTTCCGATTTAATTCCAAGAGCTTCAAGGCCGATGTTCTCGGTATTTGGAACAATGCCGACCGCCACGATAACGTGACTGAACTCCGCCTCGCTGACCTTGCCGTTCTTGCCCTTGAGCTTGGCCTTCACGCCCTTGGCCGAAACGTCGAGCGCCTCGACCCCGGCGCCGGTCATGATGGTCATGCCCTGCTTGGTCAGCGCCTTTTCAAGGAAGGCGGAAACGTCGGCGTCTTCAACCGGAACGATCCGGTCCATCATCTCGACGACCGTAACTTCCGCGCCCATATCATTGTAGAAGCTGGCAAATTCGATCCCGATCGCGCCCGAACCGATGACCAGAAGCTTGCTCGGCATTTCCTTGGGCGTCATCGCGTGGCGATAGGTCCACACACGCCCCCCGTCGGCCTTGGCAAACGGCAGGTCGCGCGCGCGGGCACCGGTGGCGATGATGATGTGCTTGGCGGTGAGGATTTCGCTCCCCTTTTCGCCAACCACTTCCAGCTTGCCCGCGCCCTTGAGGGTGCCGGTGCCCATGTGAACCGCGATCTTGTTCTTCTTCATCAGGTGCGTAACGCCCTGGTTGAGCTGCTTGGCCACCCCGCGCGAACGCTTGACCACCGCGTCGAGGTCGGCGCGGATGTTGTCGGCCGCGAGGCCATAGGCTGCGGCGTGCTGCATCTGATGATAGACTTCCGCCGAGCGCAGCAGCGCCTTGGTCGGGATACAACCCCAGTTGAGGCAGATGCCGCCCAGGTTCTCGCGCTCGACAATCGCGGTCTTGAGGCCAAGCTGCGAGGCACGGATCGCCGCGACATAGCCGCCGGGGCCAGACCCCAGCACGATCACGTCATACTGTTCAGCCATGTTCACTCCGAATCTGCAATCGCGCGCGGGCGGCCATCTTCGCCCAGCAGCACGAATTTGAATTGTCCGCGGGCGACCTCGATGCTCGCCTCGCCATTGCGCTCACGCCCCACGCCGCGCGCGGCAATGGAGAGCGAGGTGCGGCCCTGCGCGGTTATTTCAGCATAGACGGTGAGCTCGTCGCCCACCATCATTGCGCCGGGAAAGGTGAAATCGGTGGCATGGACGACCACGGCCTTGCCCTTCCCCACGCGCGAGGCGAGCGAGCCGGCGCCGAGCGCCAATTGGCTCATCAGCCAGCCGCCGAACACGCCCCCATAGGGGTTGAGGTCGGTCGGCATGGCCGTGACGCGGATGACCAGTTCCTCTGCCACCGGCGCCTCAGGCGACGAGGCCGAGCGGCGCTTCGACGAGGTTCTTGAACGCCTGCATCAGCTGCGCCCCGTCCGCCCCGTCGATCGCGCGGTGATCGAAGCTGCCGGTGGCCGACATGACAGTCGCCACCGATAGCGCGCCGTCGACCACATAGGGCCGCTGCTCGCCCGCGCCGACCGCCAGGATCATCGCCTGGGGCGGATTGATCACGGCATCGAACTGCTTGATCCCGAACATCCCGAGGTTGGAGAGGCTCGCCGTGCCGCCCTGGTATTCGTGCGGCATCAGCTTGCCTTCGCGCGCCTTGTCGGCGAGCGCCTTCATTTCCTTCGAAATCTGCGAGACGGTCTTGTTCGCGGCATCGACAATGATCGGAGTGATCAAGCCCGAAGGCGCGGCGACGGCGACCGAGATGTCCGAGCGGCTGAACTTGCGCAGTTCATCGCCCGCAAAGCTAACGTTGCACTTGGGCACGATTTCCAGCGCCTTGGCCAACGCCTTGATCAGAAGGTCGTTAACCGACAGCTTCACGCCCTGCGCTTCGAGCGCCTTGTTAAGCTCGCCGCGCAGCTTGAGCAGGGCATCGAGCCGGACATCGACCGTGAGGTAGATGTGCGGGATCGTCTGCTTGGCCTCGGTCAGGCGGCGCGCAATGGTCTTGCGCACGTTGTTGAGCTTTTCCGCTTCGTATGGAATGCCGAAATCGGGCGTCGGCGCGGCGGCCACCGATGCTGCCACAACGGGCGCAGCGACTGAAGCGGCGGGTGCTCCGGCCTGCGCACCTTCAACGTCCGCCTTGACGATGCGGCCATTGGGGCCGGTCCCCTTGACGCTCGCCAGGTCAACCCCGCGATCCGCCGCGATCCGCTTGGCCAGCGGCGAGGCAATCACGCGCTCACCCTTGGCCGCAGGTGCTGCGACGGCGGGCGTTGCAGCCGGAGCCACTGCAGCAGGCGCTGCGGCGACCGGAGCAGGCGCGGCGGCGGCAGGTCTGGCCGCAGGCGCAGGGGCCGCGTCTTCATCCTCACCGGCCAGCGTTGCAATCACGGTGCCGACCTTCACGCCTTCGCTGCCTTCCGGCACGGCGATCGCGGTGATCACGCCTTCATCGACCGCTTCGAATTCCATCGTCGCCTTGTCGGTTTCGATCTCGGCCATGATGTCGCCCGAGGAAACCTTGTCGCCCACTTTCACGAGCCATTTGGCCAGCGTGCCTTCCTCCATCGTCGGAGAAAGCGCGGGCATCTTGATATCGATCGCCATATTTCCGGATCCGTTTTCACTGGGGAGGTGAACAGGCCCGTCTCTGGCCAAAATGTGCGTCCGGGGCAAGAACCTTGCAACGAATAGGTTTGTATCGGATATCACGATGTGGGGGATATGTGATGCGCGTTTACCTGGTGATCATGGACGAGACCGAGGAAGCCAGCGTTGCGCTGCGCTTCGCTGCGCGCCGGGCCGCGCGCACCAGCGGGACAGTGCATCTCCTCGCCGTGGTCCCGCGTCAGCAGTTCGTGGCCTTTGGCGGCATCCAGGCGACGATCGAGGAAGAAGCCCGAGCCCGCGCCGAAGCGCTGGTCACCTCGGCCGCGGGGTCGCTGCTCAGCGAAAGCGGGCTGTCCCCGATGATCGCGGTCAAGCAGGGTAACGGCGTGCAGGTCGTGCGCGAATATCTGGCCGAGCACCCCGAAGTCGCTGCGCTGGTGCTTGGCGCTGCGACCAATGGCGGGCCGGGGCCGCTCGTCACCCACTTCGCGGGAAATGCCGGCCACCTGCCCTGCCCGGTCTACGTCATCCCCGGCGGGATGAGCGAGGACGAGATCGACCGGCTCAGCTAGCGCCGCCGCCCCTGATGGCGGATATTGCCGGGCCGGCCCCGCTTTCCAGCCAGGTGCTTGCCCTTCTGCTTGAGCGGCAACGGCTTGCCGCGCGGCTCGATCCGGCCCTGCGCGTCCTCGGGTTCGAACTTGAGCGCACCGGTAAGCGGGTTTGCTTCGGCCAGGCGGAGTTGCAGGACATCGCCCATCGCAAAGGTCGTTCCGGAGGATTCGCCGCGCAGCACCTGCGCGCGCTCGTCATGGAAAAAGCGTTCGTCGCCCAGCACCGAAATCGGCACCAGTCCGTCGCCGCCAAGGCCAATGATCGTCGCAAACAGACCAAAGCGCTGCACGCCGGTGACGCGGGTGGTAAACACCTCGCCCACGCGGGCCGATAGCCAGGCCGCAACGTAGCGGTCGATCGTTTCGCGTTCGGCCTCCATCGCGCGGCGTTCGGCGGCGCTGATTGCTTCGCTGACGCGGCCAAGGTCCGACCGGTCGCGGTCCGACAGGCCCGAAGTGGGCGGAAGGTCGGCCTTGGGCCTGGGCTGCTCCAGGCCATAGGCATCGACCAGCGCGCGGTGAACCAGCAGGTCGGCATAGCGGCGGATCGGCGAGGTAAAGTGCGCGTAACTGCCCAGCGACAGCCCGAAATGCCCGGCGTTGCGCGGGCCGTAATAGGCCTGGGTCTGGCTGCGTAGCACCGCCTCCATGATCAGCGCCTTTTCGGATTCATCCGAAATATCCTTGAGCAAGCGGTTGAACAGACTGGGCGTGATCACCTGACCCAGTGCGAACTTGCGCTCGAAGGTAGCGAGATAGTCCTTGAGCGCGACCAGCTTTTCCCGGCTCGGCGGTTCGTGGATGCGATAGACCACCGGGGCGACCTTGGCCTCCAGCGCCTTGGCCGCCGCGACGTTGGCCGCGATCATGAAGTCTTCGATCACGCGGTGCGCATCGAGCCGTTCGCGCACGGCGATCTCGGCGATCTTGCCATTGGCATCGAGCACCACCCGCCGTTCGGGCAGTTCGAGCGCCAGCGGATCGCGGTCGTCGCGGGCCTTTTCCAGCGCGCGCCATGCCGCCCACAGGTTCGTCAGGTTGTCTGCCGCTTCGCCCACGTCGATCCGGCGCTGGGCCTCTTCATAGGCGATGACTTCCTGAATCTGCACGACCGCGCGGGTGAAGCGCCATGCCGTGACCCGCCCGTTTGCGTCTATTTCCAGGTGGCAGGCCATGGCCGCACGCGGTTCGCCGGCGCGCAGCGAACAGACGTCGGCGCTCAGTACCTCGGGCAGCATGGGGACAACGCGGTCGGGGAAATAGACCGAGTTGCCGCGCTTCCTCGCCTCGCGGTCCAAGGCAGAGCCAGGGCGGACGTAGAAACTGACGTCGGCAATCGCAACCAGCGCGCGGAAACCGCCTTGCCCGTCCGGCTCGGCCCAGATCGCATCGTCGTGGTCGCGCGCATCGCTCGGGTCGATTGCCACGATCGGCAGCGCGCGCAGATCCTCGCGCTTGTCCTCGCTGACCGGCAGCTTGGCCGAAAGGTCAGCTTCCTGAAGCGTCTCGGGCGTGAAGGCAAAGGGGATGCCGTGCTTGTGGATCGCGATCAGGCTGAAGGCGCGCGGGGCCAGCGGATCGCCCAGGATCGCCGTGACCTTCACCCCGGCGCGGGGGCTGCGTCCGGCAGGTTCCGCGAGCACGAGCTGCCCGGCCTCGGCTCCGCCCAGATCGGAAATCGGCGCGGAATTGCGTTCGCGCTTGCTCACCGGAGCAAGCCAGCCCTTCCCCGCGCCGTCGATCTCGACCACGCCCATCAGCTGGTCTTCCTGCGCGGGCAGGGTCTTCATCGGGTGAGCGATCCAGCCCTTGCCGGCCTCCTCGGTACGGGCAAGCACGCGGTCCCCCACGCGTAGCGCAGGCCCCTTGCGGCCCTTTTCGATCAGGCGCAGGCGCGGCGGCGGGGTGGCATCGTCAGGCTGCCAGCTTTCGGGGATCGCAAAGGCCTCGCCCTCGTCGATCTCGACGACGCGCAGGACCGTAACCTTGGGCACCCCGCCCATGCGGTGAAACGCCGTGCGGTTGCCGTCGATCAGGCCCTCTTCGGCCATGTCCTTGAGCAGGGCCTTGAGCTGGATCTTTTCCTGCCCCTTGAGCCCGAATGCGCGGGCAATCTCGCGCTTGCCGGCCGGAACTTCCGAACTGGCGATGAAATCCAGCACTTGCTGGCGATTGGGCAGACCGGGAACCGGCTTAGGCTTGCGGGGCATAAACGGCATGTGGCCTCCAAATGCCGCCCGCGCAAGCCCACCGGCGTTTCAACCCCCGGAAGCGATCAGATCGGCAAGAGGTTGAACAGCTCAAACGCAAAGTTGCTGGGATCGGTGACCTTGCCAGTGTGATAATCGCGCGTACCGC
The DNA here is from genome assembly GCF_041915465.1 of Novosphingobium sp. Classification (GTDB taxonomy): domain Bacteria; phylum Pseudomonadota; class Alphaproteobacteria; order Sphingomonadales; family Sphingomonadaceae; genus Novosphingobium. Next base: position 16,251 of record NZ_JAYSBK010000027.1, read on the forward strand.
ACATCACCTTGGCCACGCCATCGACCATCGAACCTTCGTTGATATCGGCCCAATCGTTGGGCGTCTTATCATCTTCGATGATCTTGCTGTAAGTGTAGTATTTCGAAGTCAATTGGCGGGTGCGCTTACCCGAGCAATCGACTTCGCGGTAGATCACCGAGACATTCCACCCGCCCGACTTGACCGCCGAAGGTTCAACCACGGTCATGACATTGGCCTTGGCCGTATTGCCGGACCTGGTCAGGCTGTCCTGATCGACAAACATGACCACGCGCGGCGCTTCGTCGGTGCGTTCGGAAACGGCGCGCCACTGCTCCGCCTGGGCGGCCGAAGCCGTGAACATCGTTGCAATAACGGCGGCAGAAATCAGTCGCATCATGTTTTCCCTCAAACTATTCGTGTCGTGAGGAAAACTAACCGCGGGCGGGTCAACAATTCAAGTTCAATATGCCCGTGCGACATAGATCCGTTCAACCGCCGGCTCACCGGTGAACGGGCAGGTGCCCGAGGCCGGAGCCGCATCCATTGGCGTGTTTCGGATCGTCAACTTCAGCGCCTTGAGCTTGGTCACGACCTCCTCCAGCGCAGCGCCAGTCGGACGCGACCAATTCAGCTCGACCCAACCCGGATAGCGCTTATCGGCCGCAAAGAAGGCTTCCAGCCCAGCAAGGTCCGTCACCCCGCGGTGAATCTGCGCGTCGCGGCGCGCAGTGGCTTCGGCGTGGAGCGAACGCTGGACGTCTTCGAGTTCGGCCACCGCGTGGCTAATGAACTCGTCCCGTCCCTGCGCGATGAAGTTGACCTTGCCATCCGGACGCCACAGCCGGTCGCGGCGCAGCGCCGAAACCTGCCCGCCAGAGGCATCGCGCCCCCCGATTTCGAGGATCAGCGGCACGCCCTTCTTGACCCAGGCCCAGCGCTTTTGCGTGGCCTTGCCGGCGCGCTTGTCAAGCAGCACGCGGATCGGTTCACCCAGTGCGGACTGGCTGGCCAGCGTCCGGCGCAGCTCTTCGCAATAGGCCAGCAGCGCCTCGTCTCCATCGTCGTCGCGCAGCATCGGCAGGATCACGACCTGGTGCGGCGCAATCGCGGGCGGCACACGCAGGCCATCGTCGTCGCCGTGGGTCATGATCACGCCGCCGATCAGGCGGGTCGAAACGCCCCATGAGGTGGTATGGCAAAGCTGCTGCCCGCCTTCCTTGTCCTGGTAGCGAATGTTCGCAGCCTCGGCGAAACCGGTGCCAAGGTAGTGCGAGGTGCCGGCCTGGAGCGCCTTGCCATCCTGCATCATCGCTTCGATCGAATAAGTCGCGACCGCGCCCGGAAAGCGCTCGTTCTCGGGCTTTTCACCGGCGATCACCGGCATGGCGAGATCGTTTTCGGCGTGCTCGCGGTACATTTCAAGCGCGCGCAGCGTCTCGCTCATCGCGTCGTCGCGGTCGGCATGGGCGGTATGGCCTTCCTGCCAGAGGAATTCGCTGGTGCGCAGGAACATGCGGGTGCGCATTTCCCAGCGCACCACGTTGGCCCACTGGTTGGTCAGCAGCGGCAGATCGCGCCACGACTGGACCCAGCGGCTCATCGCCTGACCGATCACGGTTTCCGAGGTCGGGCGCACGATCAGCGGCTCTTCCAGCTTCGCCTCGGGATCGGGCACCAGCCCGCCCTTGCCGTCCTGGATCAGGCGGTGATGGGTAACGACCGCCATTTCCTTGGCGAAACCGTCAACGTGTTCGGCTTCCTTGGCGAAATAGGACAGCGGAATGAACAGCGGAAAATAGCAATTGTCGACGCCTGCGGCCTTGATCCGCGCGTCCATCAGCTTCTGGATGCGTTCCCAGATCCCATAGCCCCACGGCTTGATCACCATGCAGCCGCGCACCCCCGATTCTTCGGCCATTTCGGCCTCGGCGATGACTTCCTGATACCAGGCCGCGAAATCGGCTTCGCGAGTTACGGACAGGGCATGACGGATAGCAGACACGGCAAAGGGCTTTCAGGTTAGGTGTTTTGCGGAAAATTGCGGATCGCCGGTTGCGGCTATTTGCCGAGCTTGTCGAGCTTCTTCTGCATTTCGGCCATCTGGGCGCGCAGGGCGTCGAGCTCGCCCTCCTGGGCCTTTTCATGCTCGGCCGGCTTATCCTCGCTCATGCCCGGCATGAAGGCGGTGGCCGCGGCCTTGAACATCGCAAGGTTCTGCTGGGCAAGCTTGGCCAGCGGGTTGCTGCCCAAGCTGTCTTCGAAGGCCTGGCGCAGCTTGGCCTGATTCGAGCGGAAATTTTCCATCGAGGCTTCGAGGTAATGCGGCACGAGCGACTGCATCGAGTTGCCGTACATGCCGATTAACTGGCGCAGGAAATTGACCGGGAGCATCTGCTCGCCCGTGGCGCTTTCCTCTTCCATGATGATCTGGGTCAGGATCGAATGGGTGATATCCGCCCCGGTCTTCGCGTCGAGCACTTTGAAATCGACGCCTTCGCGGGTCATCTTCGCAAGATGATCAAGCGTGATGTAGCTTGACGACTGCGTATTGTAGAGCCGCCGATTGGCGTACTTCTTGATGATAACGGTATCGCCTTTGGCTTCGGCCATTTCTCGATTCCCCCTCTGGGGTTGCGTCCCCGCGAGACGTTAGCACCTGCAACAACGGCAATGCAACATGTCCATGCTGCGCAATGCACAGCAAAGTTCAGCGCCCGAATCGACGCCCCAGAATGGTCAGCAGTTCGTACTGCGAAAGCCCGCTGATCGCGGCAGCTTGCGGCAGCGCATAGTCGGCCGCGACCCAATCGCCTTCGCCCACGTCAGGCGCCTCCGTCAGGTCAATCATCGTCATGTCCATCGAGACGCGGCCGAGCACCGGAAGGCGCCTGTCGCCGTGCAGCATGGCGCCCTTGCCCGACCAGCAGCGCAGGTAGCCATCGGCGTAACCAAGGCTGATCACACCGATCCGCAACGGCGCGGGCGCGGTGTAGGTGGCGTTATAGCCGATCGTCTCCCCTGCCGGGACATCGCGAACCTGGATCACCAGCGCCTCGGGCCGCACGACCTGCCGGTTAACCCCTTCCAGCGCGGCACAAGGCACGCCGCCATAGAGCGCCAGACCGGGACGGGTGAGATCACCGTGATAGCCTGCGCCCAGCATGATCCCAGCGCTGTTTGCCAGACTGGCGCGGCGATGCGGAACGGCGCGCCGCGCCTCGTCCCAGCGCAGGCGCTGCCGTTCGTTGAGCGGGACGGCTTCTTCCGCACAGGCGAGGTGCGAAAGCAGGGTATCGACCTGCAAGCCATCCAGGATCGGATCGCCAAGTTCGGCAAGCGCCACGCCGAGCCGGTTCATCCCCGTATCGACCATCAGGTCGCAGGTGCCGCCGCCCGCCTCGATCCACAACCGCGCCTGCCCCAGCGAATTGATCACCGGACGGACGCCAAGCACCCGAGCGAAGGCGGCATCCGCGGTGTCGTGGGGACCGTGCAGCACGGCAATCTGATCGGCCGGAACGTGCTCGGCAACCACGACAGCCTCGGCCATGTGCGCAACGAAGAAATCGCGGCAGCCCGCATCCCGCAGCACTGGGACACAGGCTCTAGCTCCCAGGCCATAGGCATCCGCCTTGACCGCCGCGCCGGCGGCGGCGGTGCCTGACAACCGGTCAAGCGCGCGCCAGTTGTCAGCAAGGGCCGCACCGTCGATCGCCAGGCGCAGCGCGGGGTTTGGCTGTTCAATCGGCATCGTCGGAGAAGTCGCTCGGCAATCCGCCCTTGAGGCCCCAAAGTCCAACCACGAAGGCAACCAGCACGACTGCCCAGGTGTACCACAGCCCCGAATAGGGATTGCCGGTTCGAGCAACGATGTAGCTGGCGATGAACGGCAGGAAGCCGCCGAAATAACCCGTGCCGATATGATAAGGGATCGACATCGAACTGTAGCGCACGCGCGCCGGGAACATTTCGGCAAGCAAAGCCGCAACCGGACCATAGGTTGCGCCCGACAGCGCCATAAGCGCGACGAGGCCAAGCACGATCAAGGCCCCCTGACCCAGCGAAGGGCTATGCTTGGCGAAGTTGAACACGGTCGTTCCGGCGCGTTGCTCGATCTCAGCCTTGCGCGCCTTCGCGTCGCCCCAGGTCACGCCGTCAAGCTCAACCACCTTGTCCGATCCCGCAACAAGCTCAAGGGTATCGCCGGGTTCGAGCGTGTAGGGAACACCGGCCCCGGCAAAGTCCCCCATCAGCCGGCCGCAGTTAGTTTCCTGCACCGTAGCAAACGGATTATACCTGCAGTCCGGTCCGCGAATGGTCCATTCAACCGCTGCGGTCTGCGCCGGATCCTTGGCTACCGAGCCAATGAACCAGTAAATCGGGAACAGCAGCAGCAAGGTCAGCGCATAGCCGATCACGATCGGCTTCTTGCGGCCAACCAGGTCAGACAGATGACCGAAATAGACGTAGAACCCCATCCCGATCAGCGCGGCGATCCCGACGATGATTTCGGCCACGGTGTCCTCGACGTGCATTGCCGACTTGAGGAACGACAGCCCGGAAAACATCGAGGTGTACCAGATCACGGTGAGGCCGGCCGAAATGCCGAACAACGCCACGAAGATCCGGCGCTTGTTGCCGGGATAGGTGAAGCTTTCAACGAACGGATTGCCGGCCAGTTCGCCCTCTTCCTTCATTGCCTGGAACACCGGGCTTTCCGACAGCTTGAAGCGCATCCACAAGGAAATTGCCAGCAGCGCGAGGCTTAGCAGGAAGGGTACGCGCCAGCCCCAGGCGGCCCAGGTTTCCGGGCTCATCACGGCCTTGCAGCCCAGCACCACGATCAGGCTGAGCACGAACCCGCCGACCACGCTGGCCTGAATGAAGCTGGTGAAGAACCCGCGCTTTGCCGGAGCGGCATGCTCCGCAACATAGACCGCTGCCCCGCCGTATTCGCCGCCAAGCGCAAGGCCCTGCAGGATGCGCAGCAGGATAACGAGCGCCGGTGCCCACAGGCCGATGCTTTCAGCCGAGGGAATCAGGCCGACGCCCGCCGTAGCGATGCCCATCAGCGATACCGTGACCAGGAAGGTGTACTTGCGCCCCAGCCTGTCGCCGAGGAAACCGAAGAGCACCGCGCCAAGCGGGCGGAACCCGAAGCCGACCGCGAAGACCAGCCAGAACAGCAGCATTTCGAGCGTCGCATTGCCGGTCGGGAAGAATGTCTTCGAGAGGATCGCGCCAAGCGTGCCGTAAATGAAGAAGTCGTACCATTCGAACACGGTGCCGGCTGATGAAGCACCAATGACCAGACGGATGTCGGACGCACTGGGATGCACGTCGGGATGCCGTGCCGGTTCACTGCTCATCAAAGGAATCTCCCACCCGTTTGCCTTGAACCTGCTGCTCTAGAGCATCGCGCGGAAAAGTGGGAACCGGTTTTCCGCAAAAATGCGATGCGACACGAAGCGCCTTCGTTTCAGGTGGTGGGAAGCGCCTCAAGCGCCGCTTTCCAGGGAAGCAGCATGGCTCCGTGGCGACCCGGAAAGCCCTGCGCGGCGGCAATGGCATCAAGTCCGGGCCAATCCGGCTGCCCGCCCTGCCCAGCCAGCCAGGCTTCGAGCGCACCCAGCGTGGCCGCGATCCCTTCCCGCTCCTGCCCGGCGCAGCCACCGGCGAAAATCGCGGCGGCGGCCTGCCCGATCGCACAGGCATGGGCCTTCACTCCAACCCGTCCGATCCGTCCCGCCTGATCAAGCCCGAAGCCCAGTTCCAGAGTGCTGCCGCAGGCCGGCGAACGCGCCGATCCGCGCAGCGGCAAATCATCGGTCAGGGGGAGCGCCGCAAGGCCGGTCGCCAGAGCAAGAACCTGGGGCGTATAGAGCGCCGCGGTCGATGCCATCACTTGTCCTTGGCGGCGCGTTCGGCCTCGATCGCGGCTTGGCGCCGTTCGGCCAGCAAGGAAACAAGCCGCTCACTGGCGGCGTTGACGAAGGGATAGCTGCGCGCTTGCGCAATCCAGTTCGGACGGCCGCCGGCGCCCCAGACCGTGTCATAACCCAGCACCAGCAGCGAAAAGGCCACCACCACGATCAGCATGCCCTTGATCGCGCCGAACCCGAAGCCGATCACCCGGTCGATCGGACCAAGCACTGAATTGCGACTGGCTTCGCCCATGCGACCCGCCAGCAGTTTGACGATGGCATAGGGGATCAACAGCAGAATCGCGAAGGCCAGCACACTTGAACCAGATTCCGTGCCGATCGAGGGCAGCAGAAAGGCGCTTAGCGGAGTGTGGAGGTTGTGGATCGCCACCAGCGAAACAACCCAGGCGGCAAGCGCCAGAACCTCCTGCACAAAACCGCGCAAAAAGCCCGTTATCGCCCCCATCCCGACGAGGACAAGGACCGCGATGTCAAAACCGGTCATGCGCTTCGATTTACGGCTCGCCCACAATCCGGTCAACGAGATTTGGCAAAAGATTGAGCGCGGTAAAACGCGATCCAACGGGCTTTGCGCTGGCTTCGCCGGGGCCGAATGCAGAGCCGAAACCAAGCTTGGCCGCTTCGCGCAGGCGGATCGCGGAGTGGGCCACCGGGCGGATTTCTCCGGCGAGCGAAACTTCGCCGAACCACACGGCATCGGCGCCCAGCGGCTTGTCAGCCAGCGCGGAGACCAGCGCCGCCGCTACGGCAAGGTCCGCCGCCGGATCGGCCAGCCGGTAACCGCCCGCGACGTTGAGATAAACTTCCGCGCTGGAGAAATTGAGCCCGCAGCGCGCCTCGAGCACGGCGAGCAACATGGCAAGGCGGCCGCTGTCCCAGCCTACCACGGCGCGGCGCGGGGTTGCCCCGCTTTGGAGCCGCACGATCAAGGCCTGGATCTCGACCAGCACCGGACGTGTGCCCTCGATCGCGGGGAACACCGCGCTTCCCGCCACTGGCTGCTCGCGGCCCGAGAGGAACAGGAGCGAAGGATTGCCGACCTCGGCCAGCCCCTGCCCTTCCATCGCGAAAACGCCGATCTCGTCCACCGGGCCAAAGCGGTTCTTGATGCAGCGCAGGATGCGGTACTGGTGGCTGCGCTCGCCCTCGAAGCTCATCACCACGTCGACCATGTGTTCTAGCACGCGTGGTCCCGCAATGCTGCCGTCCTTGGTGACGTGCCCGACCAGCACCAGCGCAACGCCATTCTCCTTGGCATAGCGGATCAGTTCGAAGGCCGAGGCGCGAACCTGGCTGACGGTGCCGGGCGCGCCCTCGATCTGGTCGGAATGCATGGTCTGGATCGAATCGATCACCAGCAGCGCGGGCGGCTCCATGCCTGAAAGCGTGGTCAGGATGTCGCGCACCGAAGTTGCCGCAGCGAGCGAGATCGGCGCATTCGCCAGCCCGAGCCGCTCGGCCCGCATCCGCACCTGTCCTGCGGCTTCCTCGCCGCTGATATAAACGGTGGAGCCGCCCGCCAGCGCGATCTTCGCCGCCGCCTGCAGCAACAACGTCGACTTGCCGATCCCCGGATCGCCGCCCATCAGGATCGCGCTGCCCGGCACGAGGCCACCGCCCAGCGCGCGGTCCAGTTCCGCAAGGCCGGTGGTTCGCCTGGTCAGCGCCTCACCCGGCTTGTCGAGCGGCTCGAACTGGATCGACCGTCCCCCAGACGACAGGTCATGCTTCTGCGAAAAAACCGTGGCCGGCACTTCTTCCGCCAGCGTGTTCCATTCTCCGCAATCGGCACACTGGCCCTGCCAGCGGTGGGTTACGCTGCCACAGGCGGCACAGACGAAGCGGCGTTTGGGTTTGGCCATGGGTTACCGATAATCAGAACGAATAGGGAACGCAAGTCCGCCGGAAAATTCCCCATGTTCCGCCTTGGCTTATGTAACCAATTTCTGCCACGATAAGGCCATGCGCCAGAAGGAACTCCGGATTGCCCTGGTCTGCTACGGCGGGGTCAGCCTTGCCGTCTATATGCATGGCGTGACCAAGGAGCTGTGGAAACTGGCGCGGGCCAGTCGCACCTTTCATGGTGGTCCTGATGGCGGCGCGGGAACCGAGGCGGTGTATCTCAGGCTGCTCCACCGGATCGAAAGCCACCACAAGCTGCGCCTGCGCGTGTTGCCGGACATTGTTGCGGGCGCTTCGGCAGGCGGCATCAACGGCGTGTTCCTGGCCCAGGCGGTCCATTCGGGCCAAAGCCTCGAACCGCTGACCGACCTGTGGCTCGACTGCGCGGACGTTGACGTCTTGCTCGATCCCGATGCCCGGCCGTGGTCGCGCTTTGCCAAGTTCTGGGCGATGCCGCTGGTCTACTGGATGCTGAAGCGCCCCGGCAACGTCGTTTCTTCCAGCGTCGCTCCCGAAACCCGCAGCGAAGTGCGCTCCAAACTGTCGCGCCTGATCCGCTCGCGCTGGTTCGAGCCGCCATTCGGTGGCCTCGGCTTTTCGCGCCTGCTGGCCCGCGCGCTCGACGCCATGGCCAAGGGCGATGCGGAGCCGCCTTTGCTGCCGCCCGGCCACCCGCTCGACCTGTTCGTCACCGCGACCGACTTCAAGGGCCACCCGGAAGTGCTGCGCCTCCATAGCCCCGCGCTGATCGAGGAAAGCGAACATCGCCTGTCGATCGGGTTTCGCGCCGTCACCCCCGAACGGGGGGGATACGCCCTCGCCCCGCCGCTCGAAATGGTCTTCGCCGCACGCGCCACAGCCAGCTTTCCCGGCGCTTTCCCGCCGCTGCAATTTGCCGAGATCGACGCGCTGGGGGCAGAACGCGGCGATCCCTGGCTCAGCCGCACCGCCTTTGCCGAGCGGGTCATGCCCGAACACAGCCACCGCGGCGATCTGGGCAACGTGGCGCTGATCGACGGATCGGTGCTGGTCAACGCCCCCTTTGCCGAAGCGATGGGCGTGCTGCGCGACCGGCCCGCCCAGCGCGAGGTGGACCGCCGCTTCGTCTATATCGACCCGCACCCCGATCAGGTCGGCGGCATTGCCAAGACCGATCCGCGCGCGCCGGGGTTCTTCTCGGTGATCTTCGGCTCGCTCTCCTCGATCCCGCGCGAACAGCCGGTGCGCGATAACCTTGATGTGCTGGACCGGCGCTCGCGCGAGCTTGCCGAGCTCAAGAAGATCGTCGAGGCGCTGCGCCCGGATGTCGAGGCGACGGTCGACAAGCTGTTCGGCCATACACTGTTCTTCGACCGGCCGACCGTCAAACGCCTGACGTCATGGCGCGGCACGGCGCAGCAGGCGGCGGCCGAACGGGCCGGGTTCGCCTTTCAGGCTTACGGCCAGGTCAAGCTGGCCGGGATCCTGAACGATCTGGCTGAAACGATCCTCGGCGCCGCGCCGCATCTGGGGGTCGCGAACGCCATGCCGATTGCCGACCACCTCGCGAACTACCTTACCGAGCAGGGACTTGAGCGGGTGATGAGCGAGCGGACCGGGGCGAGCGAAGCGGCGATCGAGTTTTTCCGCGAGCACGACCTTGGCTTTCGCATCCGCCGCCTGCGGCTGCTCGGGCGGCGCTTGTCAGAGGACTGGGACGATCTTGCCACCACCGCGCCCGAAGCGCGCGAGACGGCGCGCGAAGCGGTTTACCGCGCGCTGGCGCTCTATTTCGACCGCGAGGGTGGCAACTCGCTGGGCCGCGATTTTCCCGAGATCGCGGGACAAGTGTTCAGCGATCCTGGCGCGGTTCTGGCCAATATCGCCACCCGCCGCCAGCTCCCCGCGACGGACCTTGTGGTCGATGCCCTGCTGGTCGAGGCTTTGGCCGGCATACCGCGCGAACTGCGGCGCCGGATCATGCTGACCTATCTCGGCTTCCCGTTCTACGACACGGTGACCCTGCCGCTGCTGCGCGGCGAGACCAGCAGCGAGTTCGAGCCGGCCAAGGTTGACCGCATTTCGCCCGACGATTGCACCACGATCCGCCAGGGCGGCGCCCACACGATGCTGCGCGGGACCGAGTTCTACAACTTCGGCGCCTTCTTCAGCCGCGCCTACCGCGAGAACGACTACCTGTGGGGACGGCTCCACGGCGCGGAGCGGATGATCGACCTCGTCGCCTCGGCCCTGCCGCGCGGTGCAACGCTCGATCCGGCCGAACTTGAAACATTCAAGCGCGAGGCGTTCCTGGCTGTGCTGGACGAGGAAGCCGAACGGCTGACCACCGATCCCGCGCTGGTGCCGGGGATCAGGCGCGAGGTGGAGGCGCTGGATCAGGGGTAGTTTGCGGGGCGAGTTTCAGTCTGGCTTCGGATACACGGTCGAACGTCTTGGACGGCAGGAAAGTTGGGGAACGGGCGCCAACATGGAATAGGTTGATGGCAGGAGGGCAGCCATATACCTAAACCCCATGACCGTGCTTCGAACCGACCTGCGTAAACGCTACAATCATCCAGATATACTCATCCAAGTTGACGATTCATGGGTACAACTGGCTGATTGGCTTCCTCGATACTTCACTGAGCAGGTTCAACAGGGCGTTCATTTCGTACCTGGCCAGCTGGTTCAGGTCGGATGGATGCTTTTGAGAATTGAAGATAACGCTGAAGGTTGTCTTTTTGTCTCTGAACCAGACCTGAAATCCATGCCAATCCAATGGAGCGTAGGCGCAACACGGACCGTTCGATTACTGGCACTGCATAGAGCGATCTGTGACGAGTTGTGTGTAAACTTGGAATTCCGCTCACTTCGCGAAGCACTTTCGACAACGACAGAAGTTCCACCAAACAACGAGTTTTATCTAACCCGCACTGAAGCTGAAGGCTCCAACTCAGGGTGGATATTACATAGGCATAATGAAGCTGAATTGCGACTGATGTCGTTATATGAAGCAGCACTCATCAATAACGCAATTATCCCCTTTCTCGCCCTACCCACCGGCTCTGCCGTTGTCCGAAACGAAGATCGGTTAACGGTCTCAGTTGGGGGACTCGAGCTTTCTTCGGAATCGAGCCCACTCTTCCGACATCTCGCAACCGCGGATAATTTTTTGGATCGCTACTAGCTTCCAATGCCTGATTTGGCGGTATTTCCGGACAGATTGCAGCGGCCACGTAGTCTCCCAAAGCGGACGCCGCGATCCCCAACAGCCCCTGCCCCAGATCAGAAGCGGCGGCGCTCCGACAATCCTGCCGAACAGCGCCGCCTTGATCCGCGCTAATCCGTCAGGTCGCTCCACATGTCCTTGAGCCGGTCGAAAAAGCCCTTGGACTGCGGGCATTCCTCGCCGGTTTCGGTTTCCTGCAGTTCGCGCAGCAGTTCCTTCTGGCGGCTGGTGAGCTTGGTTGGGGTTTCGACCATGATTTCCACCACCAGGTCGCCGCGCCCGCGGCCTTGCAGCACGGGCATGCCCTCGCCGCGCTTCCTGAGTTGCTTGCCGGACTGGATGCCCGCCGGGATCAGCACGGAAATCAACTTGCCGTCGAGCCCCGGAATCTCGATCTCGCCGCCCAGCGCCGCCGTCGTGAACGTGATCGGCACGCGGGTGATCAGCGACGTGCCGTCGCGGTCGAACACCGCGTGGCGGCGGATGTGGAGGAAGATGTAGAGGTCGCCCGCAGGTGCGCCGAACGGCCCAGCCTCGCCCTTGCCCGCCAGGCGCAGCCGGGTGCCGGTATCGACGCCGGGGGGAATGGAGACTTCGACCTTTTGCGGGCGGTCAACCCGACCTTCGCCGCGGCACGACTTGCAAGGTTTTTCGATGACTTCGCCGCGCCCGTGACAGGTCGGGCAGGTGCGCTCGACCATGAAGAAGCCCTGCTGCGCGCGAACCTGGCCGTGGCCGCCGCACAGGTTGCAGCGCCGCGTGCCGGTGCCCGGTTCCGCGCCGGAACCGTCGCAAGGGTCGCACTTGCTCGACACCTCGATCTCGATCTCGGTGGTCTTGCCGTGGAACGCCTCGTCGAGCGTGATCTCCATGTCATAGCGCAGGTCCGCGCCGCGCCGCGCCTGCTGGCGCCCGCCGCCGCCGAACCCGGCACCGAAGATCGTCTCGAAAATATCGCCAAGGTCGGAAAAGCCGCCGCCGGGCCCGCCAGCGCCGCCGCCCGGGCCGCCCATGCCGCCGTTCTTGAAGGCGTCCTGCCCGTACCGGTCATAGGCCGCGCGCTTTTGCGGGTCCTTCAGGCATTCATAGGCTTCGCTGATCGCCTTGAAGCGCTCTTCCGCTTCGGCGTCGCCCGGATTGCGGTCCGGATGCCAGCGCATCGCCAGCTTGCGGTACGAAGACTTGATTGTCCCTTCGTCCGCCGTGCGCTCGATTTCGAGCAATTGATAGAAATCGGCTTCAATCGCCATGATTACACCCCGGCCCCGGTCCCGCCATCCCGGCGCGAAGCCGGGATGGCGGGGGGAGTTTCACAGCTGATTAGCCCTTGTTGTTCTCGTCGACTTCCGAGAACTCGGCATCGACGACATCTTCGGCGTCAGCACCCGGAACTTCCGCGCCCGGCGAGGCGGCCGCAGCCTGTTCCTTTTCGTAAATCGCCTGGCCCATCTTCATCGCGACTTCGGTGAGCGCCTGGGTCTTGGCGGTCATTTCGGCCGGATCGCCGCCTTCGACGGCAGTCTTGGCTTCGGCGATGGCGGCTTCGATTTCGGCCTTGAGGCCGGCGTCGATCTTGTCGCCGTTTTCTTCGAGCTGGCGCTCGGTCGCGTGGATCAGGCTGTCCGCGTTGTTCTTGGCTTCCGCCGCTTCACGACGCTTCTTGTCCTCTTCGGCGAACCGTTCAGCGTCCTTGACCATCTGGTCGATGTCGCTGTCCGAAAGGCCGCCCGAGGCCTGGATCTTGATCTGCTGCTCCTTGCCGGTGCCCTTGTCCTTGGCCGACACGTTGACGATGCCGTTGGCGTCGATGTCGAAGGTCACCTCGATCTGCGGCACGCCCCGGCGCGCCGCCGGAATGCCGACAAGGTCGAACTGGCCGAGCAGCTTGTTGTCGCTCGCCATTTCGCGCTCGCCCTGGAACACGCGGATCGTCACGGCCTGCTGGTTGTCCTCGGCGGTCGAGAACACCTGGCTCTTCTTGGTCGGGATCGTGGTGTTGCGATCGATCATGCGGGTAAACACGCCGCCCAGCGTTTCGATGCCGAGCGAGAGCGGGGTCACGTCGAGCAGCAGCACGTCCTTGACGTCGCCCTGCAGCACGCCTGCCTGGATCGCCGCGCCCATGGCGACGACTTCATCGGGGTTCACGCCGGTGTGCGGTTCCTTGCCGAAGAATTCCTTCACCACTTCGCGCACGCGCGGCATGCGGGTCATGCCGCCGACCAGCACGACGTCGTCGATGTCGCTGGCCTTGAGGCCCGCATCGGCCAGCGCCTTGCGCATCGGTTCCTTGGTGCGTTCGATCAGGCCGGCAACCATCTTTTCAAGATCGGCGCGGGTGATCGTTTCCACCAGGTGCAGCGGGGTGGTCGCCCCGCCTTCCATGCGGGCGGTGATGAAGGGCAGGTTGATTTCGGTGGTCTGCGCGCTCGACAGTTCGATCTTGGCCTTTTCGGCGGCTTCCTTGAGCCGCTGGAGGGCCAGCTTGTCGGTGCGAAGGTCCATGCCTTCCTTCTTCTTGAACTGGTCGGCCAGCCATTCGACGACCTGGGTGTCGAAGTCTTCGCCGCCCAGGAAGGTGTCGCCGTTGGTCGACTTCACTTCGAACACGCCGTCGCCGATTTCGAGGATCGAGACGTCGAAGGTGCCGCCGCCAAGGTCATAGACCGCGATGGTTTTGCCGTCCTGCTTGTCGAGGCCATAGGCCAGCGCCGCGGCAGTCGGTTCGTTGATGATGCGCAGCACTTCGAGGCCCGCGATCTGCCCCGCGTCCTTGGTCGCCTGACGCTGCGCGTCATTGAAGTAGGCGGGCACGGTGATCACCGCCTGCGTGACGGTTTCACCGAGGTAGCTCTCGGCAGTTTCCTTCATCTTCTGCAGCGTGAAGGCGGAAATCTGCGACGGGCTGTAGTCTTCGCCGCCGGCCTGAACCCAGGCGTCGCCGTTCTTGCCCTTGACGATGTGGTAGGGGACCAGTTCGGTGTCCTTCTTGGTCACCGGGTCGTCAAAGCGGCGGCCGATCAGGCGCTTCACCGCGAAAATGGTGTTGTCGCCGTTGGTCACGGCCTGACGCTTGGCCGGCTGACCGATCAGGCGTTCGCCGTCCTTGGTGAAGGCGACGATCGACGGCGTGGTGCGCGCGCCTTCCGAATTCTCGATAACCTTGGGCTTGCCGCCGTCCATCACGGCGACGCAGCTGTTGGTGGTGCCAAGGTCGATACCGATAACTTTACCCATATTACCCCATCCTTAGGTCATGTGTGACGCCGCTTCGTGTGTCTCCCGGCAAGCGGCAAGACAGGTCGGCAGCTCTGTTACCGGGCCGATATAGGTGCGGTTTTGCTTGGCACAAGGGCTGCGGGCGGTTAGCCATGCGCGCCAAAGTCAGGCTCTTGAAAGGACTTGCCATCGTGACCTTTTTCCGCACCGTCGCTGCTCCCCTCGCCATCGCACTGGCTCTTGCCGGCTGCCAAGCAAAGGAAGGCAAGGATGCGGGTGCCGAAGCCACCGCAACCACCGCGCCCGAAGCTGCCCCCGGCGCGCAGCTGACCGACGGCAAGCTGGTGCTCCCGGCTGTTTCGGGCAATCCGGGTGCGGCCTATTTCACGCTGTCGAATACCGGCAAGGATACCGTTTCGATTGCCGCCGTCGCGGTTGAAGGCGCGGGCAAGGCCGAAATGCACCAGACCATGAGCGGCGAGATGCGCCCGGTTGACCGCGCCGATGTGGAACCCGGCACCGCGCTCAAGTTCGAACCCGGCAGTTTCCACGTGATGGTCTTCGATCTCGATCCCAAGCTGGCCGCCGGCGGGACGACTGAGCTTACCATCACCCTTGCCAATGGCGACAAGGTGTCCGCCCCGCTTGCGATCGAAGCCGCAGGCAGCAGCGGCGGCGAAATGAACATGGGCCACCGTTGAGCCAGCATGATTGCCCGGCGGGCGGCGCAAGGGCGCTGACGCCGGGCGAAGTGGCGCTGGTGCGCTCGGTCTTCGGCGACGCGATCGATTGCGCGATTGTGCAAATCCACCGCCGCCGCTGGTTCCCCCTGCAACCGCGCCGGATCACGATGGCCCCAATGGGCCACCTGCATTTTCATCCTCATTCCGACGCCTATGCGGACGACTTCAGCACAGCCTCGCCCGCGCTACAGGGCCATTTCATCCACGAGATGACCCACGTCTGGCAGGTCCAGCAAAAGGGCCGCTGGCACCTCGTCCTGCGCCGCCCCTTTTCGCGGCGCTACGATTACGTGCTGAAACCCGGCAAGCGGCTGGAGGACTACGGGATCGAGCAGCAGGCGGAGATCGTCCGCCATGCCTTCATGGCGCGGATGGGCTGGCACGCGAAGGGCGCCGCGAGCCGGTTAGCTTACGACGCCCTTGTGAAATTTCCCGACAGCGGTGGTTAGTCCGGCTTCTTCGCCACCGCCACCATCGCCGGACGCAGCAGGCGATCCTTGATCATGTAACCAGCCTGGAGTTCCTGCAGCACGGTGCCGGGTTCGGCATCGGCAGAAGGAACTTCCATCATCGCCTGGTGTTGGTTGGGATCGAGCGGCAGGCCGGTGGCGGCGATGCGGCTGATGCCGTGGAGGCCGAACACCTTGTCAAGTTCGCGCGCGGTGGCTTCGATCCCGGCGACGAGACCCTTGAACCGCTCATCCTCGCGCAGATCCGCCGAAATGGCATCTAGCGCGCGCGCCAGATTGTCCGAAACCGAGAGGATGTCGCGGGCAAAGCCGGTGGCGGCATAGGCGCGCGCATCGGCCACGTCCTTTTCCAGGCGGCGGCGCACGTTCTGCGTTTCGGCCTTGGCGTAAAGGATGTCCTGCTTGGCGGCCTCCAGGTCGCTCTTGAGCATGGCAAGCGCATCGTCGAGCGCTTCGCCGGCGTTCTCCAGGTCGATCATGTCTTCGGGCACGCCCTTCAATTCGGCTTCTACCGCCGGATCGACCTGCGGCTTGTTATCGTCAGTCATCGTATCAAAAAACCCGGTTATGCTATCAATTTGCCCAAGGATTGAGCGGTGAAATCCACCATGGGGACTAGCCGCGCATAATTCAACCGCGTCGGCCCGATAACCCCGACAACGCCGACCACCCGGCCCTCGCGGTCGCGATAGGGCGAGGCGATCACAGACGAGCCGGAAAGCGCGAAAAGCCGGTTCTCCGCGCCAATGAAAATCCGCGTCGCCTCCGCCTCGCGCGCGGAATCGAGCAGGTCGGCGACCGACTGCTTGTTTTCGAGGTCATCGAGCAGCAGGCGCACCCGTTCCAGATCGGTCAACACGCTCTCGTCAAGCAGGTTGGCCTGGCCGCGCACGATCAGCACGGGGCGCCGGGCCGCATCCTCGCTCCACACCGCAAGCCCGCGCTCAACCAGATCGCACCCCGCCGCGTCGAGCGCCGTGCGCCCGGTGGCGATTTCGGCCCGGATCGCGCGCACCGCTTCGGAGAGGGACCGCCCGGCAAGATGCGCGGAGATATAGTTCGAAGCCTGTTCCAGCGTGCCCGGCGCAACCCCCAGGGGCAGGTCGACCACGCGGTTCTCCACTCCGCCGTCGACGCCAACCATCACCGCCAGCACACGGGTCGGCGAAAGCGGCACGAGCTGCAACTGGGCCAGCCGCTGTTCGCGGCGCGGCACCATCACCACACCCGCGCAGGCCGAAAGGTCTGACAGAACCGCGCTGGTCGCCGCCAGCGCCGCCTCGATCGGGCCGGGCTGCGCCACCTGCCGTTCGATCGCGGCGCGTTCCTCCAGCGTGGGTTCGGCCACCTGCATCATCCCGTCGACGAACAGCCGCAGCCCCAGGTCCGTCGGCATGCGGCCCGCGCTGGTATGGGGCGCGGCGAGCAGCCCTAGCCCTTCCAGTTCATGCAGCACCGAGCGGATCGAGGCGGGCGACAGGTTCAGCCCTGTCCCCGCCAGCGTCTTGGAACCCACCGGCTGCCCGGTCGCCAGATAGCCTTCGACCACGAGGCGAAAGATATCGCGCGCGCGGGTGGTCAGTTCGGAGATCGGAAGGCTCGCCATAAGGCGTTATTTAAGGCGCACTCTTGCAGGCTCAACCCCATTGCGCCAAACGCTCCCCCAAACAAACTGACAAAGGACAATCCATGCGACCTTCCGGCCGCGCGCCTGACGAAATGCGCGCCATCGGCT
>NZ_JAYSBK010000028.1:0-31712 GCF_041915465.1 Novosphingobium sp.
TTCGCCACTTCATCGAGCGGGAACCCGCGGCCATTGTCGTCGATCGTCAGCACGAGCGCGTGAGGGCCGCGGCCCAGGCCAAGCTCGACCCGCGTCGCACCGCCGTGGCGCACGGCATTGGCCACCGCTTCGCGCACCAGCTGCTGGATCTCGAAGACGAGACGCGCCGGGATCGCGGTGGTCCGGTCACGGTCTGGAAAGTCGACCTCGATGCTCCACTGGCGCTCGATCTGCGCGACGGTGACCGACAGTTCATAGGCCAGATCGCGGTCGCCTGGCAGAATTTCGTTCTGGCGCAATCGCCGGATGATCGCGCGGATGTGATTTTGTTCGTCCGCCAGGCCCTCGTGCAAAGATTGCAGCTCCGGCAGGGGATCGCCACCATTGCGCACCATCGAACAGAGCGCGGCGATGCGGAAGCTTGCGCCGGCGAGCGACTGGGCGACGCTGTCATGCAGGTCGCGCGCGATCGAGCCGCGCAGCCGGATCATGGCCGCTTCGCTGGTGACCTCGGTCAGCTGCTGGCGATCCATCGCGAGGGCGATTTCGCGGCCGATTTCTTGCCCGACGCGCAAGTGGTCGGCCGTCATGCCCCGGATCTGCCCGATCAGCAGTTGCCCGACACCCGTGGCACTGCGCAGGGGGATGCACAGCCCCTGATACATCGCGATGACCTTGGTCAAACCGGGGGCCGGCTGCGACGTTTGCGCGGATACGTGGGAACCGTCGCTAAGCACCAGCCCGCGTCCTTCCTTGATGTCGAACAGGGTGACGTGGGTCGGTGAATTGAGCCTGATCGAATCCGGCGGGTAGGTGCGCTGGCTGTCTTCGGCCAGCCCTTCGGTCAGGACCGTGATCCGCGGCTCTTCCTCGTCCGACCAGGCCAGCGCGATCTGGTTGCCGCCAACCACCCGCCGCGCATAGGCCAGCAGATCGGCCAGCAGCATCTGCTGGTCGTCGGGCACCGCCGAGAAGCGCGGAACCTTGATGCCCATGTTCTGGGTTCCGAACCAGACCAGCACGAGCGACATGATGCCGATATAGGCCAACCGGCGGGTGAACCTTGGCAGGTCGATCGGCAGGCCCGCGCGGTGCATTTCAAGCCCGACGAAGAAGAAGCAGAGTCCGACAAACAGCCCCATCCATGCCGTGACCCGCCAACCCCAGCGGCTGTTCGCGGACAGCATCAGGAAGGCGAAGAAGCTGAGGAACGGGCTGACGAAATCGCTGCCCTTCTGCTCCGTGAAATAGATCGCCGTCAGGAAGACCAGGATGTCGAACGCCTGGGCCGGGATCGCCAGCACGTGATCGTACCACCAGCTGCGCCACGCCACGACCATCAGGATCAGCGCCGTGCCCAAATAGGAGACCAGCAGTACTATGCCGAACGCGTTCACCCTGACCGGCTGGACCGGGTCAAGCCAGATGGCGATGACAAACGAGAATGCGATGACCGTCCGACAAGTCGCGATGACGCGGCTTGACCGGTAATCGAACGTATTTCGGATCAGGCTGCCAAGGTCGATACGGTGCTTGTTGGCAGCCTTCATGTCAGGCCGCGAGACGCAGTTCCATGCGCTGCCAGATTTCCACCAGCGCGGCGGTCAGGTCACGCATCATCGCCTCGGTGTGCGCCGGCCCCGGGGTGAAGCGCAGACGCTCGGTCCCGCGCGGCACGGTCGGGTAATTGATCGGCTGCACATAGACGCCGTATTCGGCGAGCAGGATGTCGCTGATCTTCTTGGCCTTGACCGGATCGCCGACCATCAGCGGCACGATGTGCGTGGTCGAATCCATCACCGGCAGCCCGGCTTCGCGGAACAGCCGCTTGAGCGTGGTGGCGGCGGCCTGCTGGCCTTCGCGCTCGACCGAGCTCGACTTGAGGTGGCGCACCGAAGCCAGCACGCCCGCGACCAGAACCGGCGAAAGGCTGGTGGTGAAGATGAAGCCGGGAGCATAGGAACGGATCACGTCGATGATCCGGTTGTCGGCCGCGATATAGCCGCCCATCACGCCGAACGCCTTGCCCAGCGTGCCCTCGATGATGTCGATGCGGTGGGCCGCCTCGTCGCGGTCGGTGATGCCGCCGCCGCGCGGGCCGTACATGCCGACAGCGTGGACTTCGTCGATGTAGGTGAGGGCGTTGTACTTTTCAGCCAGGTCGCAGATCGCGTGGATCGGGGCGACGTCGCCTTCCATCGAATAGACGCTTTCGAAGGCGATCAGCTTGGGCAGCGCGGGGTCTTCAGCCGCCAGCAGCTCTTCGAGGTGTTCCAGATCGTTGTGACGGAACACGCGCTTTTCCGCGCCCGAATTGCGGATGCCCGCGATCATCGAGGCGTGGTTGAGTTCGTCCGAAAAGATCACGCAGCCCGGCAGCACCTTGGCCAGGGTGGAGAGCGTCGCATCGTTCGAGACATAGCCCGAAGTGAACAGCAGCGCGCCGTCCTTGCCGTGGAGGTCAGCCAGCTCGGCCTCGAGATCGACGTGGTAATGGGTGTTGCCGCCGATGTTGCGGGTGCCGCCGGAACCGGCGCCGACATCATTCAGCGCTTCTTCCATGGCCGCGATGACCTTGGGGTGCTGGCCCATCGCCAGATAGTCGTTCGAACACCACACGGTGATGTCCTTGGGGCCGTTGTGCCCGGCAAAGCAGCGCGCGTTGGGATAGGCGCCGCGATTGCGCAGGATGTCGATGAATACCCGGTACCGGCCTTCGGCGTGGAGTCGCTCGATCGCCTGGTCGAAAATATGCTCGTAATTCACGTCGGCCTTGCCTCCGTTGGGGCAGCGAGTCCCGTGCCTCTTTGCCGCGCGCTCTACTCCAAGTTTCGTTTCAAGACTAGAACGATTTAGGGTGAAGCAGGAAGGGCGGCAGACTGCCGAATCCGTCCGACACTTGCGAAGGGTGGTCCTTGTCGAACAGCGCAAGATAGTCGTGTCCGGGGATCACGACGAGTTCCGGCGCTTCGCCGCTGAGCGCCTTTATGGTTAACAGCCAGCTGAAAACCTCGCCCCGATTTTCCGGCGCGAACCATTTTGTGACGAGGTTTGAACGCGCACGGATCTCCTGCCAGGGCTGCGCAAAGGTCGCGATGTCGCCGGTGAACAGCAGCTCGCGGCCATCGGCAAGGCGGACATAGATCATTTGCGAGCCGGGCGTGTGGCTGGGCGCGGGAATCACCACGATGCCGGGAGCCACCGCGCGCGGCGCGGAACCGGTGATCCGCGCGGCGGGAGGGTTGCGGCCCTTCCAGTCAAGGTTTGCGGCTGGCCGCGCAGGCGGCAGCTGCGCCTGACCCAGCATGGCCGCTTCGGACAGCGCCGTCCCGCCATGCGCGACGAGCGCGCCTTCGTGATCAGGATGCTCGTGCGTGAGCAGGATCAGCCCGGCCGTGTCCATCGCGGCCTCGACCTTGGCCTGCCGTTCCGGGGCGAAGTCTTCCAGATTCATCGCCGCGGCATCCTTGGCGGTGATGCCCGAGTCGATCAGCACCGGCTTGCCGCCGGGAACCAGCAAACGGAACGCCATGATCGAGACGAGCTTGCGCTTCATCCCGCTGCCCGCGACGAACAGGTTGCCCGGCAATCTGCGCCAGGCCACGTGCTGCACTTCGACCGCGACCGGAGCCTGCCCGGGAATGCTGGCGGCGAGCCGCCGCAGGTCTTCGATGTGGATCGGTTTGGCCACCGCGTTGCCCGGCCGATTGTCGAGCAGCAGCCAGTAGTAGGGCACGCCGACGATCAGCAGAAGCAGCACCAGCACGATGTTGAGCCGCTTCGTCACTACAGTACCTCCACCCGTTCCAGCCCCGCGTCCTTGAGCGTGTCGGCCAGCGCCGCCAGACTGTTATCCTGCTTCGTGAACAGTGCAAGATCGCCGATGCTGCGGGCGAATGGCTGGCCCGCGGTCAGGGCGGCGATGCGGCGTGCAATCCCCGCCGCGCCATCGACGAACTGCACGCCGGGGCCGAACGCCTTGGCCAGTTCGTCGCGCAGCAGCGGGAAGTGGGTGCAGGCCAGCACCACGGTGTCGATGTCCGCGCCGCCCGGCTGATCGCGCAGGCCCGCCGCCGCGCGGGCAAAGACCGCCGGATCGACCGGTTCGCCGCGCAGCTTGGCCTCTGCCGCGCCAACCAGTTCGCCCGCCGCAAACCGCAGCAGCCGCTTGCCTTGCGCGAATTCAGCCTCGAGCCGGTCGACGTAGCCCTGCCGGATCGTTGCGGCGGTGCCGAGCAGGCCGATCGTTCCGGTGCGGGTCATCGCGGCGGCGGGCTTGATCGCGGGAACCGTGCCGACGATCGGCACGTTGAGCACGTCGCGCACCATGCCCAGCGCGATCGTGGAGGCGGTGTTGCAGGCGATGCAGATCAGCCGCGGGTGATAGCGCTCGGCCATCCGCCCGAGCAAGCCGCAGACCCGCGCGGCGACTTCGGCCTCGCTCTTGGTGCCATAGGGCAGGCCGCCGTTGTCGGCGGCGTAGATGACCGGCGCAGCGGGCAGCACCTTGCGCACTTCCGCCAGAACCGAGAGGCCGCCGACGCCGGAATCGAACAGCAGCAGCGGCGCATCCGCATCCATAATCGTTGCAAACCCCATCATCGGCCCTTGCCGGTTCCCCGCCCTTGTAGCTACGAGTGAGGTGAAATGGGAAGGGACGCAATGGAAAGCATTTATGCGCTCGCCTTGGGGTATCTGCTTGGTTCGGTCCCCTTTGGCCTGATCCTCACCCAGCGGTTTGGCGCGGGAGACCTGCGTACGATCGGCTCGGGCAATATTGGCGCCACCAACGTGCTGCGCACCGGGCGCAAGGAATTGGCGGCGGCAACGCTGCTGCTCGATCTGCTCAAGGGCCTTGCCGCGGTGTGGCTGGCGCAGCGCTGGTGGCCTGCCGCCGCGCCCGTTGCGGCGCTTGGGGCGGTCCTGGGGCATTGCTTTCCGGTTTGGCTCGGGTTCAAGGGCGGCAAGGGCGTGGCGACCACCATGGGCGTCGTGCTTGGCCTCGCCTGGCAACTTGGGCTGGTCTATGCGGCCACCTGGCTGGTGATGCTGGCAATCACCCGCATTTCCTCGCTCTCGGGCATGACGGCGGTGATCGCAGTGCCGGTCGCGGCCTGGCTACTGGGCCGTCCCGATCTGGTTGCGGCGCTGGGCGCGATTGCCGCGCTGGTAGTGGTGCTGCACCGCGCTAATATCGGGCGGCTGCTGTCCGGCACGGAACCAAGGGTCGGCTCGAAGGGCAAATGACGGTGCTGACGCAGGAGGAAGCCTTTGCGCGCATCCGCCTGCTGCGCTCGCCCAATATCGGCCCGGTATCCTACCGCCAGCTGCTTGGCCGGTTCGGCACGGCGGACGCGGCACTGGGGGCCTTGCCCGATCTTGCGGGGCGGGGCGGGGCGCCTTACCGCCCGGCCAGCGAAGCGCGCGTTTCGGCCGAAGTGACGCGCACCCGGCAGGCCGGGGCACGTTACCTGTTCCACGATTCCCCCGAATATCCGCCGCTGCTGGCCGAGCTGGACAGCGCGCCACCAATCCTGACACTGCGCGGCGATCCTGCGCTGGCGGCGCGGCCCTGCGTGGCGATCGTCGGCGCGCGCAATGCTTCGGCCGCGGCGGTCAAGCTGGCACGGCAATTCGCGGGCGAACTGGCCGAGGCGGGCTTCGTCGTCGTCTCGGGTCTGGCGCGCGGGATCGACGGCGACGCGCACGAGGCGAGCCTGGCGGGCGGCACGATCGGCGTGATCGCCAGCGGGATCGACATCGCCTATCCGCCAGAGCACGCAGCTCTGCAGGAGCGGGTGGCAAGCGAAGGCCTGCTGCTGGCCGAACAGCCCGCCGGGACCGAGCCGCTCGCGCGCCATTTTCCCTCGCGCAACCGGATCATTGCCGGGCTGGCAACCGGAACGCTGGTGGTGGAAGCCGCGCCCAAATCCGGCTCGCTGATCACCGCGCGGCTGGCGGCAGAGGCCGGGCGCGAGGTGATGGCGATCCCCGGCTCGCCGCTCGATGCGCGCGCGCAAGGCTGCAACCAGTTGATCCGCGACGGTGCGGTGCTGGTGCAATCGGCTGCCGACGTGGCCGAACTGCTGACCGGTTTTACCGGCGCGCCGCGCTCCACCTTCCGCGAGCAGGCCGCGCACTATGCCGCCTTGCCCGACGATCCGGACGAGCCTCCCGCCGACATTGCCGCCCTGCTGACCATCGCGCCGGTCGCGGTCGATGAACTGATCCGCCAAAGCGGGGAAAGCGCGGCGGCGGTGCAACTGGCCTTGCTTGAACTGGAACTGGCAGGCAGACTGGTGCGGCACGCGGGCGGAAGGGTAAGCCTCGCGGCCTGAATGGAGGCGCTATGGGCAGGTTCCCCTCTCGCATGTTTCGCTGGGCGGCGATCTATGGCGTGATCGTGTTGACGCCGCTCTACCTGGTGCCGCTGCCGCGCGTGGGGGCGGAGACTTTCCTCGGTTTCATCGGGCTGGCGCTGGTGTTCCAGGGCGTGTTCTGGACGATCGGCGGCGATCCGGTGAAGTTCCGCACGCTGATGCCCTATGCGATTGCCGAAAAGTTCGTCTTTGCGCTGCCGGCGATCACTCTGTTTTTCATCGGCGTTACGCCGCCCACGATCGCGCTGTTTGCCGCGATCGACGTGATGCTGGGGATCGGGTTCATGATTGCCTGGCAAAGGACGCCCGTCGGCGCTTGACGCTGGGGCGTGGAGGGCGTCACCCTCGCGCGTACGTATACACGTGAGGATTTCGCTTAACCGCCATGCAACTCGTCATCGTTGAATCCCCGGCCAAGGCCAAGACCATCGAGAAGTATCTCGGCAAGGACTACAAGGTCCTCGCCAGCTATGGTCACGTTCGCGATCTGCCGCCCAAGGACGGTTCGGTCCGCCCGGACGAAGACTTCGCGATGGACTGGGAGCTCTATGGCGACAAGCAGCGCCAGGTGAAGGCGATTGCCGACGCCGCCAAGGGGGCCGACCGCCTGATCCTCGCGACTGACCCTGACCGCGAAGGTGAGGCGATTTCGTGGCACGTGCGCGAACTCTTGGCCAAGCGCAAGGCGCTGCCCAAGGACGTCCAGCGCGTCACCTTCAACGCGATCACCAAGCAGACCGTGACCGAGGCGATGCAGCACCCGCGCGAGCTCGATCAGGATCTGATCGACGCCTATCTGGCGCGCCGCGCGCTGGATTACCTGTTCGGCTTCACCCTTTCGCCGGTGCTGTGGCGCAAGCTGCCCGGCGCGAAGAGCGCGGGCCGCGTGCAATCGGTGGCGCTGCGCCTGATCGTCGAGCGCGAGCGCGAGATCGAGCTGTTCCGCCCGCAGGAATACTGGAACGTTATTGCCACGCTTGAGCAGGGCGGCACCGCCTTTCCCGCGCGGCTGGTCAAGTTCGAAGGCGAAAAGCTTGAACGGTTGAGCCTTGGCGAAGCGGGCATTGCCGCGCGCGCCAAGGCGGCGGTCGAAAGCGGAATGTTCCGCGTCGAAGAGGTCGATACCCGCCCGCAGCGCCGCAATCCCTATCCGCCGTTCACCACCTCGACCCTGCAGCAGGAAGCCGCGCGCAAGCTGGGCTTTTCGGCCAGCCACACGATGCGCGTGGCCCAGACGCTGTATGAGGCGGGCGCGATCACCTATATGCGTACCGATGGCGTGCAGATGGACCCGAGCGCCATTTCCGCCGCCCGCGCCGCCATCGCGGAGCGCTACAGCGGCCACTTCCTGCCCGAAAAGCCACGGATCTACGAAACCAAGGCCAAGAACGCCCAGGAAGCCCACGAAGCGATCCGCCCGACCGAGTTTACCCGCGATCACTATGGCAGCGGTGACGAGGCGCGGCTCTATGACCTGATCTACAAGCGCGCGATGGCGAGCCAGATGGCCTCGGCCAGCCTGGAGCGCACCACCGTCACCCTGCGCGACGGCACGGGCCGTAACGAACTGCGCGCGACCGGCCAGGTCGTGAAGTTCCCGGGCTTTCTCGCCGTTTATGAGGAAGGGCGCGATCAGAAGGCCGATGGCGATGACGAGGACGGCGCGCTGCTGCCTGCGCTTGCCGTGGGCGATGCCCCGGTCAAGCAGGGCGTGGAGGCCAGCCAGCATTTCACCCAGCCGCCGCCGCGCTATTCCGAAGCGAGCCTGGTCAAGCGGCTGGAAGAACTGGGCATCGGTCGCCCGTCAACCTATGCCGCCACCTTGCAGGTGCTGAAGGATCGCAATTACGTCCGCACAGAAAAAAACCGTTTCTTTGCAGAAGAGTCCGGGCGACTTCTCACCTCGTTTCTGGAACGCTTCTTCCCCCGTTATGTCGCCTATGACTTCACCGCGGGCATGGAGGATGAGCTTGATGACGTCTCCGGCGGGCGGGCCGAATGGAAGCACGTGCTCGAAGCCTTCTGGAAGGACTTCAAGCCCAAGTCCGACGAGGTGATGGAGAAGAAGCCCTCGGAAGTGACCGAGGCGCTTGATGAATTCCTGGCCGATTACCTGTTCCCGCCCAAGGAAGACGGCAGCGATCCGCGCAAGTGCCCGGCCTGCGCGGCGGGGCGGCTGTCCTTGCGCGGCGGACGCTTCGGGGCGTTCATTGCCTGCTCGAACTATCCGGAATGCAAATTTACCCGCAAGTTCGCCCAGCCTGGCGGCAACGGCGATGGCGGCGAGGATGGAGAACTGGGCAAGCACCCCGAGACCGGCGAGCCGATCACCCGCAAGGTCGGCCGGTTCGGCCCATACCTTGAAATGGGCAGCGGCAAGGAAGCCAAGCGCGGCAATATCCCCAAGGACATCGGTGAACTGACGCTCGACTGGGCGGTCAAGTTGCTCTCGCTGCCGCGCAGCATTGGTCCGCATCCCGAGACTGGTGAGGAAATCACCGCAAGTATCGGGCGTTATGGCCCATACCTTGCGCACAATGGCAAGTATGCCAAACTTCGCAGCACGGCCGAAGTGTTCGAAACCGGCATGAACAGCGCGGTCGCCAAGCTGGCCGAGGCGGCCAATGGCGGCGGGCGCGGCGCGCGCGCTGCGGCCGAGCCGCTCAAGACCTTCGGCCCGCACCCCGAAAGCGGCGGCGAGATCAAGCTGATGGCCGGGCGCTATGGCCCTTACGTGACCGACGGCACCACCAATGCCACCCTGCCGCGCGACAAGCAGCCCGAAGAGCTGACCGCCGAGGAAGCGGTCGTGCTGATCACCGAGAAGGCCGCGAAAGGCCCGGCGAAGAAGGGCGGGCGCAAGAAGGCTGCCCCCAAGAAGGCCGCCGCGAAGAAGCCTGCCGCCAAGAAGGCACCAGCGAAGAAGGCACCGGCCAAGGCCAGGAAGCCCGCTGGCGAGGCGGCAGCCGAGGCCATTTCCGACGACGAAGTGCCGTTCTGATGGCCGAGAAGTTCGAACGCCATCGCCAACCCTGGAAGGCGGACGAGGTTGCCAAGCTGCGCACCCTCGCCGCCAAGGGCAAGGGCCTCAAAGAAATCGCCAAGGCGCTCAATCGCAGCGAGGAATCGACCAAGGAGCGCGCCAAGACCGACGGGATCGGCATCGCGAAGCTGCGATAATTAGCGCACCCACTCCAGCCCGATTTCTTCGTAGATTTCCTTGTCGTCTTCCCAGCGTTCGTCGACCTTGACGTGCAGGAAGAGGTGGACCTTGGTCCCCAGGATTTCGGCCAGTTCCTTGCGCGCGGCCTCGCCGATGGCCTTCAGTTTCGAGCCGCCCTTGCCCAGCACGATGCCCTTCTGGCTATCCTTGGCGATGACGATCTGCTGGTGGATCTCGACCGAGCCGTCCTTGCGCACGGTGTAGCTTTCCGGGCGCACGATCGAATCATAGGGCAGTTCGTCGTGCAACTGGCGGTAGAGCTGCTCGCGGGTGATTTCGCAGGCAAGCAGGCGCTCGGAGGCATCGGACACCTGATCCTCGGGATAGTGCCATGGCCCCTCGGGCATCAGTGCGGCAAGCCGGGTTTTGAGTTCGGCCACGCCGTCGCCGGTCAGGGCGGAGATGAAGAACACCTCGTCGAATTGGCCGTCGCCCGCCAGCGCCTGGGCCGTTACGAGCAGCGGTTCCTTCGCCACTTCGTCGACCTTGTTGAGCACGAGGATCTTGCGCTCGGGCCGACCTTTCAGGTTCTCGAGGATCGGTTCGAGGTAATCGAGCTTCTTCTTGCGGCCATCGACCACCAGCAGGATCGCGTCCGCCTCTACCGCGCCTTCCCAGGCGGCGGCGACCATCGCGCGGTCAAGCCTGCGCTTGGGTGCGAACAGGCCGGGGGTGTCGGCCAGGATGATTTGCGTCTCGCCTTCCAGCGCGATCCCCATCAGCCGCGCGCGGGTGGTCTGCGCCTTGGCCGAGACGATCGCGACCTTCTGGCCGACCAGCGCGTTGACGAGGGTCGACTTGCCCGCATTGGGCGCGCCGATAACGGCGACGAGGCCGCAGTGCTGAGTCATCCAAATCTCTCCATGAAGGCCGCGGCAGCCTGGGTTTCGGCTTCGCGCATCGAGCTGGCGGTGGCCTCGGCCTCGCCCACGCCGTTGATGCTGACCGCGACGGTGAAGCGCGCGGCATGATCGGGTCCGCTGCGTTCGACCAGCCGGTATTCGGGCATCTTGCGGCGGTTGCCGGCGGCCCATTCCTGCAGCGCGGACTTGGGGTGCTTGGCCTTGCCGGTCTTGCCGCCGACATGGCCGGCCCACAGGCGGCGGACCATGTCGCGGGTCACGTCGAAGCCGTGGGTGACGAAGCTTGCCCCGATCAGCGCCTCCATGACGTCGCCCAGGATATTGTCGCTGTCCTGACCGCCATCGTCGCGCGCCTGCTTGCCCAGCAGCATGTGCGGGGCAAGGCCGATCTCGCGCGCCACGCGGGCGCAAGTCGTGCGGCTGACCAGTGCGTTGAGGCGCTGCGAGAGGCGGCCCTCGTTGCCGTCTTCCAGCTTGTAAAGCCATTCGGCGATGACCATGCCCAGCACCCGGTCGCCGAGGAATTCCAGCCGCTGGTAATCGCGCGCCGCCCCGGTGCTGCCGTGGGTCAGCGCTTCCAGCCAGAGCGGCTCGTCAACCGGTGGCCGCCCGGCGAGGGCGGTCAGGAATTCGTGGGTTTCGCGCGCCAGCACGGGGCCTCAGAAGGTTCCGCCGATCCGGCTCCACCGCGCGGCGGTGAACCAGGTCCAGGGCTTGAGCCATTCGGCCCCGCCATCGGTCGAGAACATCATCACCGTCGCACGGCCAACCAGGTTGTCCATCGGCACCATGCCGATGCCCTGCCCCGGTTGCGCCTCGAAGCGGCTGTCTTCGGAATTGTCACGATTGTCGCCCATCAGGAACAGGTGGCCTTCGGGAACGATGAATTCCTCGGTATCGTCCTGCGGGCGCGGGCCGAGGTCGAGCACGTCGTAGCTCTTCCCTTCGGGCAGCGTCTCGCGGTAGCGCGGATAGCGGCAGACGTCGGTCCCGTCGGCCAGCTTGGCGGCGAACTGGGCTGAGACGCAGCGGGTATTTTCGCTCACGGGAATTTCGAAATCGCCGATCCGCTCCTTGGGCACCGGCTTGCCGTTCAGCCACAGCACCCCGCCGCGCATCTGCACATGATCGCCGGGCAGGCCGATCACGCGCTTGATGTAATCGACATCGTTGAGCGGGGGCTGTTTGAAGATCACCACATCGCCGCGCTTGGGCGTGGAGGCGAGGATCCGCTCCTCGGGCAGCAGGCCAACGCTGAAGGGCAGCGAATAGCGCGAGAAGCCATAGGGCCACTTGGCCGCGAGCAGGTAGTCGCCGTTTTCAAGCCGCGGCAGCATCGATTCGCTGGGGATGTTGAACGGCGCGAAGATGAAGCTGCGGAAGATCACCACCACCAGCGCCAGCTTGAGCACGAAGACGGGGAAGCTGTCTTCCTTCTTCGCGGGCTTCACCGCCTTTTCAGGGGGGGTGTCGGCGGCGGCGGCGATGGTCGGTTCGGTCATAGATGCGTCCATGTTGGTCCGGCCCGCTCTCGTCAAGTGCGTCCGTCACGTGTGGTGGCTGTCTCGGCCCGGAAACATTTGCCCCCGAATGAGCCTCGTGAATACGTTTTCCACGCTTGGCCCCGGCTGCGGGCGCGGGCATAGCTGCATTTCTGCCAATCACCGGAGTAAAACGATGAACGACGCTGTAGCCGCGGCTTGGACCAAGCTTCACGCACTGGACAGGCCGACGCTGGCGCAGCTTTTCACCGATCCCGGGCGGCTCGATGCGCTGTCCGCCAGGCTTGACCTGCCCGGCGGCGCGGTGCGGTTCGACTGGTCCAAGACCCACCTCGACAGCGCGGCAATCGCCGCGTTCGAGGCGCTGGCCGCAGCGGTGGATTTTTCCGGCAAGCGCGCCGCGATGTTCGCGGGCGATGCGATCAACGTGACCGAGGGCCGCGCGGTCGAACACACCGCCCAGCGCGGCCTCGGCAATCCCGACAGCGTCGAACTGGCCGAACTGTTCCACGCCCGCATGGCCAGCCTGGTGCGGGTGATCCACGCCGGGGCGCTGGGCGAGATCAAGCACCTCATCCACATCGGCATCGGTGGTTCGGCGCTTGGCCCGGCGCTGGCGATCGACGCGCTGACCCGCGACGGGGCGATGGTCGACGTCCATGTCGTCTCGAACATCGACGGGGTGGCGCTCGAAGCCGCGTTCAAGGCCTGCGATCCGGCGACCACGCTCATTGCGGTCGCCTCCAAGACGTTCACCACCACCGAGACGATGACCAACGCCGCATCGGCGCTGGCCTGGCTGACCGAGGGCGGGGTGGCCGATCCCTATGGCCGGGTGGTGGCGCTGACCGCCAATCCCGACAAGGCGGTGGAATGGGGCGTCGATGAAACCCGCGTGCTGCCGTTCTCGGAAAGCGTTGGCGGGCGTTACTCGCTCTGGTCGTCGATCGGCTTTCCGGTGGCGCTGGCGGTGGGCTGGGAAGAGTTCGCCGAATTCCTTGACGGTGCGGCAGCGATGGACCGGCACTTCCTTGAAACCGACGGCGCGGCCAACCTGCCGCTGCGGGCCGCGTTTGCGGACCTCTATTACGCCCGCCTGCGCGGTTGCCAGACCCGCGCGGTGTTCGCCTATGACGAACGGCTGCGGCTGTTTCCCGATTATCTCCAGCAGCTCGAGATGGAATCGAATGGCAAGGCGGTGAAGGCCGATGGCTCGCCCGTCGATGGGCCGACCGCGCCGATTACCTGGGGTGGGGTGGGGACCGACGCGCAGCACGCGGTGTTCCAGCTGCTCCATCAGGGGACCAACCTTGTGCCGGTGGACTTCATCGCCAGCATCGCGCCCGGCGACGAGCTGGACCCGGCGCACCACCGCAACCTCCTTGCCAACTGCTTTGCGCAAGGCGCGGCGCTGATGGCGGGTAAGCCCGGCTCCGATCCGGCGCGGGCCTATCCGGGGGATCGCCCGTCGGCCACGATCCTGTGTGAAGACATCAACGCGGCCACGCTGGGCGCGCTGATTGCATTCCATGAACACCGCACCTTTGCGGGCGGCGTGCTGATGGAAATCAACAGCTTCGACCAGTTCGGGGTGGAACTGGGCAAGGAAATCGCCAAGTCGATCCTGGGCGGCGGCGCCACCTTTGATGCCAGCACCGAGGCGCTGCTGGCCGAGGCGGGGATCAAGTAGGCAGGCTATCTCTGCCGCGAGGAAATCCGTCTGGCCATTCGCTGGCCGCGCGCCCATATGCGCTTCGTAACAGGAGTTAGCGATGGCCGAGTTTGACTATGATCTGTTCGTGATTGGCGCCGGTTCCGGCGGGGTCCGGGCCAGCCGCATTGCCGCCTCACACGGGGCGCGGGTGGCGGTGGCCGAGGAATTCCGCGTTGGCGGAACCTGCGTGATCCGGGGCTGCGTGCCCAAGAAGATGATGGTCTATGCCAGCCACTTCGCCCACGTGCTGGGCGATACCGAGCGCTATGGCTGGACGATCGAGAGCGCGAGCTTCGACTGGGCCAAGCTGCGCGATTTCGTGGCGAGCGACGTTGACCGGCTTGAGCGCGCCTACACCTCCACTCTGGCGAACAACAAGGTCGAGCACTTCGCCGAACGCGCGGTGGTAACCGGCGCCCATACCGTGCGGCTTTCCTCGGGCCGGGAAATCAGCGCGAAATATATCCTGATCGCCGTCGGCGCCTGGCCGGTAATGCCCGAAATCGAGGGGGCGGAGCATTGCATCACCTCGAACGAGGTGTTCCATCTGCCGGAATTGCCCAAGCGGGTGGTGATCCAGGGCGCGGGCTATATCGCGCTGGAATTCGCGGGCGTGTTCAATGCGCTGGGGAGCCAGGTCACCGTGGTCAACCGCAGCGACAAGATCCTGCGCGGTTATGACGACAGCCTGACCGAACGCCTACTGCCGATCATGCAGGCGCGCGGGATCGAATTCGGCTTCAACCGCCCGATCCGCAAGGTCGAAAAGCTGGCCGACGGCTCGCTGCTGGTTCACGCGGGCGAGGGCGAGCCGATTGCCGCTGACGTTGTGCTGGTCGCCACCGGCCGCCGCCCCAAGACCGACGGTCTGGGCCTCGAAAGCGCCGGCATCACGCTTGGCGCGAATGGCGAGGTTCCGGTCGACGATTACAGCAAGACCGCGTGTGACAGCATCTATGCCGTGGGCGACGTGACCGACCGGGTGCAGCTGACCCCGGTGGCGATCCGCGAAGGCCATGCCTTTGCCGATACCGTGTTCGGCGGCAATCCGCGCTCCACCGCCTATGACGCGATCCCCAGCGCCGTGTTCTCGCAGCCGCCGATTGCCGCCGTGGGCCTGACCGAAGGCCAGGCGCGCGAGGCCGGGCACGAGGTGAAGGTGTTCACCTCCGACTTCCGCCCGATGCAGAATATGTTCGCCTCGGTGCCCGAGCGCGGCTTTTACAAGCTGATTGTCGATGGCGCCTCGGACAAGGTGCTGGGCATCCACATGATCGGCCCGGATTCCCCTGAAATCCTGCAGGCCGCCGCGATCGCGGTGAAGGCCGGGCTGACCAAGGCCCAGTTCGATGCCACCGTGGCGCTCCATCCCAGCATGGCGGAAGAACTGGTGCTGATGCGCTAGGTTGCGCCGGGCCGCCAAGCCGCTAGTCTCCCCCTCAAATTCGACGGGGAGACGAACATGGCCGGGACAGTGCTGGTAACGGGTGGCAGCGGCTATATCGCGGGGGAAACGATCCGCCAGCTGCTCGCCGCAGGGTGGACGGTGCACACCACGGTGCGCAACCTTTCGCGCGAAGCTGAGCTGCGGGGCTTGCTCGGCGGGACGCCTGAAACGCTCAAGTTCTTCGCGGCAGACCTGATGGCGGACGCGGGCTGGGCCGAGGCGGCGGCGGGCTGCACGCACCTGTGCCATATGGCCTCGCCGCTTCCGGCCAATGCGCCCAAGCACGACGACGAACTGATCGTGCCCGCCCGCGACGGGGCGCTGCGGGCCTTGCGCGCGGCCAAGGCGGCCGGGATCAAGCGGGTAGTGATGACCTCGTCGATGGCGGCGGTCGCCTATGGCCACGGACGCGGCAAGAGCCGGTTTACCGAGGCCGACTGGACCAACGTCGCCAGCCCCGATGCCTATGCCTATGTCAAGTCCAAGACCATCGCCGAACGCGCCGCGCGCGATTGGGTAGCGGCCGAGGGCGGCGACATGGAGTTTGTCACGGTCAACCCGGTGCTGGTGCTGGGGCCGCTGCAATCGGCCGATTTCTCGACCTCGCTCGAAGCGATCAAGAAGCTGCTCGACGGCTCGATGCCGGGCCTGCCGAACTTCGGCTTCGGCCTGGTCGACGTGCGCGACGTGGCCGACATGCACATGCGCTGCCTGACCGCACCAGACATGGCGGGCGAACGCTTCCTTTGCTCCGGCCGGTTCCTGTGGATGAAGGACATCGCCGCGATCCTGAAGGACGGGCTGGGCCAGCAATCGCGCAAGGTGCCCACGCGCCGCCTGCCCGACTGGCTGGTGCGCATCGCCGCGCTGTTCGATCCGCTGATCCGGCAGGTGCTGGGCGAACTCGGCAACGAGCGCGAGGCCGATACGAGCCACGCCCGCGAGAAACTGGGCTGGGCGTCACGTCCCGAGGCGGAAACCATCCTCGACACCGCGCGCGACATGATCCGGCTGGGGGTGGTAAAGGTTTAGGGTTGTGCGCTTGTAAGGCAGATTGCGGGATCATCATTCCAAGCGTTGCCGTTCCGGACACGACAACATTGCGAACATCGAGGTATTCGTACACTTTTGGCGCGATGGACCTACCCCTCGATCCCGAATTGGCTCTCCCGAGTCTGCCCTTTGGCACCAGCCGGCATGACGTGAGGCGCTTTTTTCCGGGCGAGCCGCACCCTTTTCGCCGCACACAAGCGGATAGGGAGAGCGACTATTGGGCGGAACTTGGAATTTTTGCCTATTACGACGATGCTGAACGGCTTGAGGCGCTCGAACTTGCTTCACCGGCCCGTCCAGTCGTCTCGGGGGAAACGTTGACTTGCCTCACATTGCATAATGCAAAACAGCTGCTGAGGCACCTCGACGCCACGATCGAAGAAGAGAGTGGCGCCGCAACTTCCAAGGCTCTTGGGTTAGCGATTTGGACGGGGGCGGGTGAGGACGGGATTGTGGAGGCTGTCTTACGTTTCGCAGAGGGCTACTACGATTGAAATCCAAGTCCGCTTTCCCCGACAAACCAGTCGTTCGCCGCGATCCCTGACGTCCTCGAAAGCAGCCTGAGCAATCACCTCACGCCAGCCGGTACGGCACAACCCCCCGGCTGTCCGGATCGACCGTGATCGGCCGGTCGCTGGGCGGGAAGGCGCGCTGGTCGCAGTCGGCGCGGGGGCAGATGCGGCAGGAGATGCCGATACGGGTGGCGGCGCGCGGGGAGGTGAGGTCGAGCCCGTCGGCATAAACGAATTCGGCGGCGTGTTCCGCCTCGCAGCCGAGCGCCACAGCATAGCGGCGCGGCGCGCGGTCGTAGGAGCCGGATGGCTTAACCAGCCCCTTGGCCATCGAGACATAGCGCACCCCGTCCGGTGTTTCGGCCAGCTGCACCAGGATCCGGTCAGGGATGGCGACGGCCTCGTGCACGATCCACAGCGGACAGGCTCCGCCGAAGCGGGCGAATTGCAGGCGGGTGGCGGAATGGCGCTTGGTGATGTTCCCGGCCATGTCGACCCGGCAAAAGAAGAACGGCACGCCCTTCGCATCCTCACGCTGGAGGGTGGAGAGGCGGTGGCAGGCCTGTTCGAAGCTGGTGCCGAAGGTCTGCGCCAGCCGGTCGATATCGTGGCGCACGGCGCGGGCCTCGGCGCGAAAGCGGCGATAGGGCATCAGCAGCGCGCCCGCCGCATAGTTGCACAGGCCCACGAACAACAGCTGGCGCGAGGCCGCGCTGGCGAGCCGGGCGCTTTCCACCACGGCGCTGATCTCGTCCTTCAGCGCAAGGGCCGCAAGCTGGTGGGCCAACTGGAAGCGGCGGCTTTCGGCAGGCTGGCCGGGATCGATGGTGAGGTGGCCCATCTCGGCATCGAAACTGCGCAGCCCTGCCTGCGCCGAATAGATCAGCGAGATCGACAGCGCATCTTTCAGGTAGCCCTCGATAGCTGCCGTTTCGGGCGCAAGACCCCGGCCTGACAGCGTGGCGGCGAGCGCTTCGGCCGCGCGGTCGATAGAATCGACGTAGTTGTTGGCGAAGTGGAACCAGTCGCGCACTTCTTCCCATGGCAGGCGGGCGACGGTGCCGGTCTCGGCCGATAGCGCCTCATCCACCATCTGCAGGCGCTGCTGGGTGCGGCGATAGGCTTCGTGGAGCGCGATGAAGCGTTCGGACAGCTGCGGCTGCTGTTCGGCAAAGCGGGCGAGTTGGGCGGCGTCCATCGGTTCGGCAAAGATCGGGTCGGCATTGGCCTCGCGCAGCGCGGCGAGGCGCTCTTCGGCATCGCCTGCGCCGATCTCGCGCCAGTCGAGCGGGAAGGCGCGGGCCAGCCGCTCCACCAGCGCCGGGGTTAGCGGACGGTCGTCGTTCTCGAGCTGCGAGAGGTAGGACGGGCTGATCGCGAGGCTGGCGGCAAGTTCCGACTGCTTGAGCCGGCGCTCGATCCGGATCGCACGCAGCTGGGCTCCGGCAAAGATGCGGCGCTGGGTTTGCATGGCGCTGTTCTACTTTGCAAAGTCGGACTTCGCAACTTTGCAAATTCACATTAGACATTGCCGCGCCCCGCGCGCAGGGGAGAGGCTTCCAATTGTCATCTGCCGGGAAGAATCATGTCCGCAAACATCGCCGAAATGGAACGCCGCCGCGCCGCCGCGCGTCTGGGGGGCGGCCAGAAGCGCATCGACGCACAGCACGCCAAGGGCAAGCTGACCGCGCGCGAACGGCTCGAAATCCTGCTCGATGAGGGCAGCTTCGAAGAAACCGATATGTATGTCGAACACAACTGCGTCGACTTTGGCATGCCCGAAACGACCATCCCGGGCGACGGCGTGGTGACCGGCAGCGGCACGATCAACGGCCGCCTGGTCTATGTCTTCGCGCAGGACTTCACCGTGTTCGGCGGCGCCGTGTCGGAACGCCACGCGATGAAGATCTGCAAGGTGATGGACAACGCCATGAAGGTCGGCGCGCCGGTGATCGGCCTCAACGACTCCGGCGGCGCGCGCATTCAGGAAGGCGTGGCCTCGCTCGGCGGTTATGCTGAAATCTTCCAGCGCAACGTGCTCGCCTCGGGCGTGGTGCCGCAGCTCTCGCTGATCATGGGGCCGTGCGCGGGCGGCGCGGTTTACAGCCCCGCGATGACCGACTTCATCTTCATGGTGAAGGACAGCTCGTACATGTTCGTGACCGGGCCTGACGTGGTCAAGACCGTCACCAACGAAGTCGTCACGCAGGAAGAGCTGGGCGGGGCGGTGACGCACACCACCAAGACCTCGGTTGCCGACCTTGCACTCGAAAATGACATCGAGGCGCTGCTGACCGCGCGCGATTTCTTCGATTACCTGCCGCTCAACAACCGTGAGGAACCGCCCGTGCGGCCGACCTCGGACGCGTGGGACCGGCTTGAGGAAAGCCTCGACACGGTGATCCCGGCCAGCGCCAACCAGCCCTATGACATGCACGAAGTGGTGCGCAAGGTGCTGGACGAAGGCGATTTCTTCGAAGTGCAGCCCGCCCATGCCGGCAACATCATCGTCGGTTTCGGCCGCATCGAAGGCCGCACCGTGGGCGTCATCGCCAACCAG
This sequence comes from Novosphingobium sp., assembly GCF_041915465.1. Classification (GTDB taxonomy): domain Bacteria; phylum Pseudomonadota; class Alphaproteobacteria; order Sphingomonadales; family Sphingomonadaceae; genus Novosphingobium. The sequence goes on from NZ_JAYSBK010000028.1 coordinate 19,255, forward strand.
CCGATGGTCCTGGCCGGCGTGCTCGACATCAACTCGTCGAAGAAGGCCGCGCGGTTTGTGCGGTTCTGCGATGCGTTCAACATCCCGCTGCTGACCTTCGTCGACGTGCCGGGCTTCCTCCCGGGCACTGCCCAGGAACACAACGGCATCATCAAGCACGGCGCCAAGCTGTTGTTCGCCTATGCCGAGGCAACCGTGCCGAAGATCACCGTGATCACCCGCAAGGCCTATGGCGGCGCCTACGACGTTATGGCCTCAAAGCACCTGCGCGGGGATCTCAACTATGCCTGGCCGACCGCCGAAATCGCGGTGATGGGCGCCAAGGGCGCGGTGGAAATCATCTTCCGCCAGGACATCGGCGATCCCGACAAGATCGCGGAACGCACCAAGGAATACGAAGACCGCTTCGCCAACCCCTTCGTGGCGGCGAGCAAGGGCTTCATCGACGAGGTGATCCACCCGCACTCCACCCGTCGCCGCATCGCGCTGGGCCTGCGCAAGCTGCGCAACAAGCAGCTTGAGAACCCTTGGAAAAAGCATGACAACATTCCGCTCTAATTTGCTGCTTTTGATGTTGGCAGTCCCAATTGGAGGATGCGATTTGGTCCGTTCTCTGGCGGAAGACTCGCGTTATTGTGTCGCGCCAAAGCCATTGGAATTGCTGCCTAATTTGCCGGCAAAGAATGCGGTTGAACAGATGATCCTGGCGGAGGATTGCGTGCACCGTCAATCTTATCGCCTTGCAATTGCTCCGGGTTCCAACCGTGAAATTGCGGATGCTGCGGTAGCAGCCTGTCGCGATACAATCGTCGGCGAGGCTGCATTAAGGTTTAAGGCTAGTTATGGTCGAGATGCCAATGGGAGGGAGGAGCAAGACCTATTTGCTTACCTTCGTCCGAGATATGCAGACCAAGCTCTGTTCAACGTAACGTCTGCTCGAGCAGGAAAGTGCAAAATTCCATGAAACTTGGCCGTTTGAACCACATCGGCGTTGCAACGCCGTCTATCGCTGACTCGATCGTCTTCTACCGCGACGTGATGGGCGCGACGAAGATCCATGAACCCTTCGACTTGCCCGATCAGGGCGTGAAGGTGTGCTTTGTCGACACGCCTGGCGCGGATGGGGCGCTGAACGGCACCCAGATCGAACTGGTCGAGCCGCTGCCCGGTAACACCTCGATCAAGGGCTTTCTCGACAAGAACCCGGCGGGCGGCCAGCACCACATGTGCTACGAAGTGCCCGACATTCACGTCGCCAAGGCCGAATTCGAGGCCATGGGCAAGCGCGTGCTGGGCGAACCCCGCATCGGCGCGCACGGCACGCTGATCTTTTTCGTTCACCCGCGCGACATGGGCGGGATTCTGACTGAAATCATGGAAACGCCAAAAGAAGCGCACTGAGCGCAATCAGGAGAGAGAACCGGCATGGCCTACGAAACGATCACCGTCGATGTGTCCGAAAAGATCGCCACGATCACGCTCAACCGCCCGGAGCGGATGAACGCCTGCTCGCTCGACATGGCGGGCGAAATCAATGACGCGCTCTCCTCGATGGAAGGCGCGCGTGCGCTGATCATCACCGGGGCGGGCCGCGGTTTCTGCTCGGGCGCGGACCTTCAGGCGCGCGGCCAGAGCTCGATCTCGGGCGGCGAGGGCAGCTACATCGCGCTGACCCGCCACTACAACCCGCTGATGATCAACCTGGCGCGGCTCAACATGCCGATCATCACCGCGATCAACGGTGCGGCGGCCGGCGTCGGCTGCTCGATCGGCCTGTGCGGCGACTTCGTGATCTCGGGCAAGAGCGGCTATTTCCTCCAGGCCTTCGTCAACATCGGTCTCGTGCCCGATGGCGGCGCCAGCTGGATGCTGCCGCGCCTGATCGGCAAGGCCCGCGCCACCGAAATGATGATGCTGGGCGAAAAGGTCAGCGCTGAAAAGGCGCTCGACTGGGGCATGATCTACAAGGTGGTCGAGGATGACCAACTGCAGGCCGAAGCCCGCGCGCTGGCCACCCGCCTCGCCAATGGTCCGACGGTTTCCTACGCCGTGATGCGCAAGAACATCCTGACCGCGCTGGAAAACAGCTACGCCGAGCAGCTGCTCGCCGAAGCCGAAGGGCAGCGCATCGCTGGTTCGAGCGCAGACGCGGCTGAGGGCGGGCTGGCCTTCCTCGAAAAGCGCAAGCCCAACTTCCAGGGCAAGTAAGAACTCCAAGGGTAAGCAAAATGGCAAAGATTGAAGACTGGCAGGCAGCGGCGTCCAAAGAGGTCAAGGGCAAGGACCTGACCTGGCACACGCCCGAAGGCATTGACGTGAAGCCGCTCTACACGGCGGATGACGTGACCGCCGACCCCGGCCTGCCGGGCTTCGCTCCGTTCACGCGCGGCGTGCGTGCCTCGATGTACGCAGGCCGCCCGTGGACGATCCGCCAGTATGCCGGTTTCTCGACCGCCGAGGAATCGAACGCCTTCTACCGCCGCAACCTTGCGGCGGGGCAGAAGGGCCTGTCGGTGGCGTTCGACCTTGCCACCCACCGCGGCTATGACAGCGACCACCCGCGCGTGGTGGGCGACGTCGGCAAGGCGGGCGTCGCGATCGACTCCGTCGAGGACATGAAGATCCTGTTCGACGGGATTCCGCTGGATCAGATGTCGGTTTCGATGACCATGAACGGCGCGGTGATCCCGATCCTCGCGTTCTTCATCGTCGCGGGCGAGGAACAGGGCGTTCCGACGGAGCAGCTCGACGGGACCATCCAGAACGACATCCTCAAGGAGTTCATGGTCCGCAACACCTATATCTATCCGCCCGAACCCTCGATGCGGATCATTTCGGACATCTTCGCATATACCTCTGCCAAGATGCCGAAATTCAACAGCATTTCGATTTCCGGCTACCACATGCAGGAAGCCGGGGCGACCCAGGTGCAGGAACTGGCCTTCACCATCGCCGACGGCATGGAATACGTGAAGTACGGCGTCGCCAGCGGGCTGGATATCGACAAGTTCGCCGGCCGCCTGAGCTTCTTCTTCGCCATCGGCATGAACTTCTTCATGGAAGTGGCCAAGCTGCGCGCCGCACGCGTGCTGTGGCACCGCGTGATGACGAACCTTGGCGCGAAGGACGAACGTTCCAAGATGCTGCGCACCCACTGCCAGACCTCGGGCGTCAGCTTGCAGGAGCAGGACCCCTACAACAACGTCATCCGCACCACGATCGAGGCGATGGCCGCGATGCTGGGCGGCACCCAGTCGCTCCACACCAATGCGCTGGATGAAGCCATCGCGCTGCCGACCGACTTCTCGGCCCGCATTGCCCGCAACACCCAGATCGTGATCCAGGAAGAAACAGGGATGTGCAACGTGGTCGATCCGCTCGGCGGGTCGTACTACATCGAGGCGCTGACCCAGGAACTGGTCGACAAGGCCTGGGAAATCATCGAGCGCGTCGATGCCGAAGGCGGCATGGCCAAGGCGGTTGCCGCTGGCTGGCCCAAGGCGATGATCGAGGAAGCCGCCGCTGGCCGCCAGGCCCGCGTCGACAAGGGCGAAGACGTGATCGTCGGCGTCAACAAGTACAGGCTTGCCAGCGAAGACCAGCTCGAAACGCTGGAAGTCGACAACCACGCCGTGCGCGAAGGGCAGATCGCCCGCCTCAAGCAGGTGCGCGCAAGCCGTGACGAGGCCAAGTGCCGCGCCGCGCTCGCCGCGCTGACCGAAGGCGCGAAGGCGGGTGGCAACCTGCTGGCGCTCGCCGTCGATGCCGCGCGCGAACGTGCAACGCTGGGCGAAATCTCGGATGCGATGGAAGCCGTGTTCGGCCGCTATGGCACCCAGCCGACCCCGGTGAAGGGCGTCTATGGCGCCGCCTATGCCGATGACAGCCGCTATGCCCAGGTCATCCAGGGCGTTGAGGCCGTGACCACCCGCCTTGGCCGGAAGCCCCGCATGCTGGTCGCCAAGATGGGCCAGGACGGCCACGACCGCGGCGCGAACGTGATCGCTTCGGCCTTCTCGGACATGGGCTTCGACGTGACTTCGGGGCCGCTGTTCCAGACCCCGGAAGAAGCCGCCAAGCTGGCGCTCGACGCGGGCGTCGACGCAGTTGGCGCGTCCTCGCTCGCCGCCGGGCACAAGACCCTGATCCCCGAACTGATCGGACACCTCAAGGCTGCGGGCCGCGCCGACATCAAGGTGGTTGCGGGCGGCGTCATTCCGCCGCAGGACTATGACTTCCTGCGCGATGCCGGTGTGCAGGGGATCTATGGCCCGGGCAGCAACGTGGTGGAATGCGCCGCCGACATGCTGCGCCTGCTCGGCCACAACATGCCGCCTGCGGAGTAAGGCCCGATGGGTAAGCTGCTGCTCAACGTCCTGATCCTGTTCGTCGTGCTCGACGTCATTCTGGCAGTGAGCGGGGCGAAGGTGCGCTACGACAGTTTCGTGGTGCAGCCGGGCACGCATTACCTGGCGAGCGGCTTTGGCGACCTGGCCGAGCAGAAGAAGCCTTCGCTCGTGTGCCAGTACTGGAACGGCATGCAGCTGACGGATGCGGTGTTCGAGTACGGCACCGAAATGACCGAGCGGACCGAGTGCCCGTTCCTGTTGAAGTGAGGAGAGCGCCATGACCCAGAAACTTGAAACGCTGACGGTGCACGCCGGGTGCGAACCCGATCCGACCACCAAGGCGCGGATCACGCCGATCTACCAGACGGCGAGCTATGTGTTTGACGATGTCGATCACGCGGCGGCGCTGTTCAACCTCGAAGCGGTGGGCAACATCTACACCCGCCTGATGAACCCGACCAACGGGGCGTTCGAGGCCAAGATCGCCGCGCTGGAAGGCGGCGCGGCGGCGCTGGGCTGTGCCTCGGGCCATTCCGCGCAGTTCCTCGCGTTCCACACCCTGATGGAGCCGGGCTGCGAAATCGTCGCGGCGAAGAAGCTCTATGGCGGATCGCTGAACCAGCTGGCCCATTCGTTCCGCAAGATGGACTGGCACGCCCGCTTCGTCGATGCGGACGATCCCGCCAACGTGGCGGCGGCCATCACCGATAAGACCCGCGCGGTGTTCATCGAAAGCCTCGCCAACCCGGGCGGGGTGGTGCAGGACATCGCCGCGATTGCCGAAGTGGCCCACGCCGCCGGCGTTCCGCTCATCGTCGACAACACCATGGCATCGCCGCTGCTGTGCCGCCCGATCGAGCACGGGGCGGACATCGTGGTGCATTCGGCGACCAAGTTCCTCGGCGGCCACGGCAACTCGCTGGGCGGGGTGATCGTGGATGCCGGGCGGTTCGACTGGGCGAAAGACGGCAAGTATCCGTACCTGTCGCAGCCCAACCCGAGCTATCACGGCAAGGTCTTCACCGAGGCGTTCGGCAACGTCGCCTTTATCCTCGCCTGCCGGGCGCTTGGGATGCGCGATCTGGGGCCGCAGCTGGCGCCGATGAACGCCTTCCAGATCCTGACCGGCATGGAGACGCTGGCGCTGCGGATGGAGCGGCACTGCGCGAATGCGCTGCATCTCGCCCAGTGGCTGCAGAACCATCCCAAGGTTGCCTGGGTCAGCTATGCCGGCCTGCCGGAAAGCCCCTATCACCAGCTGGCGCAGCGCTATCTTGGCGGCAAGGGCGGGGCGGTGTTCACCTTTGGCGTGAAGGGCGGCTATGACGCCGGGGTCAAGCTGGTCAGCGCGGTCAAGCTGTTCAGCCACCTTGCCAATATCGGCGACACCCGCAGCCTGATCATCCACCCCAGTTCCACGACCCACCGCCAGCTTGAAGAGGCCGCGCAGGCGGAAGCCGGCGCCGGGGCCGACGTGGTGCGCGTGTCGGTCGGGATCGAGCACATCGACGATATCGTCGCCGACATGGCCCAGGCGCTGGAACAGATCTGAAGCCATGCGTCCGGCATTCGTCCTTCCTGTTCTGGCCCTAGTGGCACCGGTGGCAGCCGAGGCAAGCACGCTTTCGCCGGAGGGACGCCGGGTTCTGGCGCAACGCGACCGGGAAGAGCGCGCTCGGGCCGATGTGGTTGTTGTCGGCCGGTGGCAAGGGACCTGCGATCCGCAACATTGCCAAGGCGTCGTGGTGCCCACGCGCCACCGCCGCGGAAAGCGTCTGGCAGAATACCGGATCGACTACCGCTCAGAGCTTGACCTTTACGTCGGCTCGAACGAGCCGCCCGCACCGGGGGTCTGCGCGCAGTTCTACCTTCAGGAAAACACCGACTGGGATGAGGGCAGCTTTGAGGTGCTTCAGTACAAGACGCTGAGCGGCACCAGCAAGGCGTGCGCGAAATGAGCTTGTTCGCCGATCATCGCAGTTCAGCAGTTATGGGCGCGGTCTCCTGCGCTGGTCTGCTTGCAGTCGCACCGCCAGCTTTGGCTCAACAGCAGGGAATCCCGGCCTCAGGGGTTGGAGTTGCGCAAAGCGCCTTGCTGTTTGAGAAGGTCTGTTACGAGCACTTTCCAGATGCCAAAGCCATGCAGACCATCATGGGTGCACCTGAATTGCATGGCTGGCAGTTGAGTAGCGATCCCCGCAGCGATGATCCAACGGTTCAGCATTGGTCGTCAAAATTCGCTGACGTAAGCTTTTCGGCGGAGGCGAAGGGCCTCACCGAACAGGGCAATGGGCATTGCTCTGTGACGACCCGGCTGCATGGGAAACGCGCACACGCCGAACTTGTCTCGGCGCTATTCTATCTGATCGAGCCGAAGCCGAGCCAGATCGCCTGGCCTGCCGATGAAGGACCTAGTGCCTGGAAGGTTTCCAGACCGCAAGGTGATCAGCAGATCGAATTAACCTCTATCCATACGGCCGAAGAAGACACCGTGTGGACCATCAAACTGACCAACCTCCCGACGAGGGCCAATTAACATGTTCAAGAAAATCCTCATCGCCAACCGTGGCGAAATCGCTTGCCGGGTGATCAAGACCGCCCGCCGCATGGGTGTCAAGACCGTCGCGGTCTATTCCGATGCGGATGCCCGCGCGCCGTTCGTGCAGATGGCGGACGAGGCCGTCCACATCGGCCCGTCTCCCGCCGCGCAGTCGTACCTGATCGCGGACAAGATCATCGCCGCGTGCAAGGCAACGGGCGCCGAAGCGGTCCATCCGGGCTATGGCTTCCTGTCGGAACGCACCAGCTTTGCCGAGCAGCTTGCCGCCGAGGGCATCGAGTTCATCGGCCCCCCGGTGAACGCGATCGCCGCGATGGGTGACAAGATCGAGAGCAAGAAGCTGGCCAAGGAAGCGGGCGTCAACGTCGTTCCCGGTTTCGTCGGCGAGATCGAGGATACCGAGCACGCGGTGCGGATCTCGAACGAGATCGGCTATCCGGTGATGATGAAGGCCTCGGCCGGCGGCGGCGGCAAGGGCATGCGCCTTGCCTATGACGAGAAGGACGTGCGCGAGGGCTTTGAAAGCGTGAAGCGCGAAGGTCTGAATTCGTTCGGCGACGACCGTGTGTTCATCGAAAAGTTCATCCTCAATCCGCGCCACATCGAGATCCAGATCCTGGGCGACAAGCACGGCAATGTGCTTTACCTCAATGAACGCGAATGTTCGATCCAGCGCCGTCACCAGAAGGTGGTGGAAGAAGCACCGTCGCCGTTCGTGACGCCCAAGATGCGCAAGGCCATGGGTGAACAGTGCGTCGCGCTGTCGAAGGCCGTGGGCTATTACAGCGCGGGCACGGTGGAACTGATCGTGTCGGGCGCGGACCCGACGGGCGAGAGCTTCTACTTCCTCGAAATGAACACCCGCCTGCAGGTGGAACACCCCGTCACCGAATGCATCACCGGCGTTGACCTCGTCGAGCAGATGATCCGCGTGGCGGCCGGTGAAAAGCTCAGCCTGACGCAGGACGATGTGAAGATCGACGGCTGGGCGATCGAAAACCGCGTCTATGCCGAAGATCCCTATCGCGGGTTCCTTCCCTCGACGGGCCGCCTCGTGCGCTACAACCCGCCGGTCGATGGCTGGACCGACGACGGCGCCGAAAACGGCCGCCGCGGCGTTGACGGCGTGCGCGTTGACGACGGCGTCTATGAAGGCGGCGAAGTTTCGATGTTCTATGACCCGATGATCGCCAAGCTGATCACCTGGGGCAAGACCCGCGACGAGGCTGCCGACAAGCAGATCGCCGCGCTCGATGCCTTCGAGATCGAGGGACTGGGCCACAACATCGACTTCGTCTCCGCGATCATGCAGCACCCGCGCTTCCGCTCGGGCGAACTGACCACGGGCTTCATCGCCGAGGAATACCCCGAAGGGTTCACCGGCGCGGCTGCCTCGGACGAGGTGAAGCGGAACCTTGCCGCCATCGCGGGCTTCATCGCCACCGCGCGCGCCGACCGGGCACGCCAGGTCGACGGCCAGCTCGATAGCGAGCTGGAACCGCCCTATGAATGGTCGGTCAAGATCGGCGACAAGACCTTTGCCGTGGACCTCGGTGAAGACATCACGGTCGACGGCGAAGTGGTCGACCTCGCGCTCGAATACACCCCGGGCGACCGCCTGGTCGAAGCCGAGATCGGCGACGAGGTTTACGGCGTGAAGATCGAGCCGACCCGCATGGGCCTCAAGATGACCACGCGCGGCGCGATCCACAACGTCCAGATTCTGCCCGCACGTCTGGCCGGTTATACCCAGCACATGATCGAAAAGATCCCGCCGGATCTTTCCAAGTTCCTGATCTGCCCGATGCCGGGCCTGCTGGTTTCGCTCAATGTCGCCGAGGGCGACAAGGTCGAAGCCGGTCAGCCGCTCGCAGTGGTGGAAGCCATGAAGATGGAAAACATCCTGCGCGCCGAAAAGTCGGCCACGGTCAAGAAGGTCAACGCCAAGGCGGGCGACAGCCTGGCCGTGGACGCGATCATTCTCGAACTGGAGTAGATAAGTTTACCCCCCAGCTTCGGCTGGGGGGCCTGATCGGCGTAGGTGTCAATCGTCCAAACCGGCTGTCACCTTGTCGTCGAAATAGATGTTGCCGCCTTGCCAGCCTTGCGTGGTTTTAATGAACAAGAACGTCCAACGGGTGACGTAGTGCTTGTGCTGGCAATGATAGAGCATCTGAACAACGAAATCGCCGTGTGGCCGTTTTTCGACCATGCGACATTCTCCGAACGGGCCATAGATTCCCACCGTAGAATCGACTTGGTTCGCCAGCATCTGCATTTCTGAACTTTTTCCGGCTGCGATCGGGCTTCCGGTGAAGAAAGTATCGACTGCCTGACGCGACTTTCCGGCCCTGAGTAAGGATAGGGTTGGGTCAAGAATCTTGGCAATTGCCGCATCGTCTGCGGGGGTGGTCGAGGCCGCAACTTGCGCTGATTGGCTGAGTGCCATTGCCGCCACGAACGCGGTTGGGATGATTCCGATCTTTCTGCCCATTCAATCCGTTCCTTCAATCAGTGCCACGGCCCGGATCCAGCCGGCACTTGCGCCTTCGATCTTCACGGGAAAGCAGCTTAGCGTGAAGCCGTGGGCAGGCAAGGCGCTGAGGTTCATCAGCTTTTCGATCTGCCAATAGGGGCGGATGCGGCCGGCCTTGTGGCCTTCCCAGATGATCGATGGATCGCGCGTTTCGGCCCAGCGGCGCGCCGTGTGGCTGAACGGGGCGTCCCACGACCAGGCGTCGGTGCCAACCACTTCGACGCCCTTTTCGGTCAGCCAAAGCGTCGCCTCCGCGCCAAGCCCGACGCCCTGGTCGGTGAAATTGTCGGTGCCATAGATCGCGCCCGACTGGACCAGCACGATGTCGAGCGGTTGCAGGTCATACCCGATCCGCGCCAGTTCGGCCTCGACCTCGGCCGCGCTCACCACGTGGCCGTGGGGCAGGTGCGAGAAATCGAGCTTTACGCCCGGGCGGAAGAACCGGTCGAGCGGGGCCTCGTCAATGGTCGGGGCGGGGCGGGTGCCGCTGTCGGTGGTCGAATGATAGTGCCACGGCGCGTCCATGTGGGTGCCGTTGTGGGTGGACAGCGTCAGCGTTTCCACCGCCCAGCCTTCGCCATCGGGCAGGTCGTCCTTGGTGAGGCCGGGAAAGAACAGCGCGATCTGGCTCCACGTGGTGTCGTGCGCGCTATAGCTGATCTGCGGCAGCATCACGGGCGGGTCGGAGACCACCTTCGTGGTGATCGGGATCGAAAGGTCGATGAACTTTGTCATGGCGGCAAGGATTGACCCGCTTTCCGTTTACGTCAATGGAAAGCGCATGAGCCTGCCCGACACCCTTTCGAACATTCGCCGCATCGACGGCGGCTTTGCCACTCGCGTTCCCGAAGACTGGATGCAGGGGCGCACCACCTATGGCGGGTTCTCCGCCGCGCTGGCGCTTGAAGGCGCGCGCGGACTTGCGCCCGATCTGCCGCCACTGCGCTCGGCGCAGATCAGCTTTGTCGGACCGCTTTCGGGTGAGGTTGAAGTTCGCGCCAAGGTGCTGCGGCGCGGACGCAATGCCAGCTGGGTCAGCGCCGAGGTTGCGAACGAGGGCGGCGTCGGGCTGACGGCGACCTTCGTGTTCATGGGGCCGGTCGAAAGCACGCTGCACCTGCACGAGGTGCCGATGCCGCCCCGGATCATTCCCGTCGAACAGGCCAAGCCCCTGCCCGAAGGGCGCGGCCCGGGCTTTGCCAGCCATTTCAACCGCCGCTTCGGTGTGCCGCGCGGCGAGCAGCCGGAGCCCGAGATCGACTGGTGGGTGCAGCTGAAGGATCGCGCAGGGCTGGACCCGATGGTCGAACTGATGCTCTGCGCCGATGCCCTGCCGCCGGGGGTGCTGTTCATGATGAACAGCGCCGCGCCGATCAGTTCGATGACCTGGCTGGTCAACCTGCTGACCCCGCTGCCGACCTCGCGCGATGGCTGGTGGCTGCTGCGCTCAGCCGGGAACTATGCCGAAAAGGGCTGTTCCAGCCAGGACATGGCAATCTGGAACGCCGATGGCGAGGCCGTGGCCGTGGGGATGCAGGCGATCGCCCTGTTCGGTTAGGCGGCCTGCTGGGCGAGCTTCTTGCCCATCACCGCGCGGAACAGCGCGAAGCCGACCAGCCCGGCCACCGCTGTGCCGACGTGGACCAGCCAGAATGTGGGCGTGTCCATCGTCGAATACCACCCGCCGATGATCCCTACCGTCTTGTTGGCGCTGAAGAAGGCGAGGTAATAGATCCCGACAATCGTCGCGGTCATCGATTTGGGCGAAACCTTGGTGAACAGCGCCAGGCTGACCGGCATGATGTGGGCAAAGCCGATCGAATTGAGCAGGTGGAACATCAGCGGCCAGCCAAGGCCGATCTTGCCGGTCCCTTGCGTAATTGCCGCCATGTATAGGCATAGCCCGCCCGCGATCACGAAGACGCTGCCCAGGATCATCTTGCCGATCTCGTCCGGTTCCCACGCGCCGGAATCGCTGCGCCATTTCCAGAACCAGGCAACGGCGGCCAGCATCGAGAAGCTGAGCGTCGCGTCGATAGTGACCATGTAACTGGTCGGCAGGGTGGTGCCGAAGAAGGTCAGCTGGAACTGTTCGTCTGCCCAGATCAGGTAAGCGTTGAAGATTTCCTGATTGGTCAGCATGACCAGCGCCAGCATCGGGATCAGCAGCAGCAACGCGATCACGCGCGGGCGGTCTTCGGTAGAAACCGCGCCCAGCAACCCGAGCGCGACAGCCAGGCCGACCATGCCCGAAGGGCCCATTTCGCTCAGCCCCGGCCAGACGCGCGCCAGGCCGATCAGCGCGGCGAGGACGATCCCTCCGAATATCAGCAGCCTGGCCCCGTTGATTCCGGTGCTCTTCGTCTCGCCCGGTGCAGCGCGGTTGTCCTTGGGAAGCCACGGCCCGGCCTTGATGTAAAGCAGCAGACCCAGCACCATCACCACGCCGGCCGTGCCAAAGCCGTAATGCCAGCCGACCTTTTCACCCAGGGTGCCCGAAATCAGCGGCGCGGCGATGACGCTGACGTTGATCGCGATGTAGAAGATCTGGAACGCCATCGCGCGGCGCAGGTCATTCGGGCCGTACAGTTCGCCCACCTGGCTGGCGATATTGCCCTTGAACAGGCCGACCCCGACGATCAGCGCAATCAGCGCGAACAGGAACATCCCCTGGAAGGCCATCAGGAAGTGGCCAATTGCCATCACGATCGCGCCAAGCAGCAGCGTGGTGCGGCGGCCCAACCAGCGGTCCGCGATCAGCCCGCCGGCAATCGGGGTCAGATAGACGAGGCTGGAATAGTCTCCGAAAATCGCGGAAGCGAGCGGCTGCCCTTCCTTCCCGGCATAGACGCTGCCCTGCAACCAGCCCATGCCCAGCACGCTGCTGATATGTTCGGGCAGCAGCAGGTATTTCACCATGTAGAGCACCAGCAGGGTCTGCATGGAATAGTACGAAAAGCGTTCGCACCCTTCGACGAAAGCCAGATAGCCCAGCCCCTTGGGGTGGCCAAGG
>NZ_JAYSBK010000029.1:0-31637 GCF_041915465.1 Novosphingobium sp.
CTTGCCTTCGATCGTGGCCTTGCCCCAGAACTTGCACACCCGTGCGCGCTTCTGGATGAAGCCGGCTTCAAGATTGAGCAGGACACCCGGTTCCACGGGATTGCGGAACTTGGCTTCCTCGATCGCCATGAAATAGACGAGCTTGCCCGAACCGGCGAGCTGGAGCGTCTCGATCGCGAGGATCCCGGCGGCCTGGGCCAACGCCTCAATCTGGAGAACGCCCGGCATGATCGGGCGGCCCGGAAAGTGGCCCTGAAAGAAGCCTTCGTTGAAGGTCACGGCCTTGACCGCGTGGATCTGCTCGTCGGGGACGAGGCTCACCACACGGTCAACCAGCAGCATCGGATAGCGATGCGGCAGGGCGGCCAGGATCTTCGGGATGTCATAGCTGATCGGTTCGCTCATCGCCCCCTCCCCGATAGCCGCTTAGCGGCCGTCGGGCTGCGGACCAGCCGGCTGGACCGGCCGCGGCGCGGGCTGCTGGGCAGCCGCCGGAGCGGCACCCGGCTGCTGCTGCTGAGCGGCCTGCTGCTGTTCGCGAACCTGACGCGGCACCCAGCCAGCCGGCGGCACGAGCTGCATCTTGCTCGCCGGGATCAGCTGGTTGAGTTCGGCGATCACGTCGTCGGTCAGTTCATAGGCGTTGGCGCGTGCGATCACCGCATCGGGGTGAAGCAGCAGGGTCACGCCCTGCTTGGCCATGGCGTTCTGCACCGCCTGGTCGAGCTGATCGGCGATCTGTTCCTTCACATAGGCGTCAGACAGCGCGAGCGGGGCAAGGATCTGTTCCAGCTCCTGGTTGCCCTTGTCTTCGTACTGCTTGATCGCGACGTATTCCTGCTGAAGCACGGCATCGGGCTTCTTCGCGGCCATGTCGGCGCGCAGCTGGTCGCTCATCTTCTTGAGCTGGGCGTCGATCTGGCCCTTGCGGGTGCGGGCCTGGTCGATCTGCGGCTTGTAGGTCACCTGCTGCTGCTGCTGGGCCAGGCGATAGGCATCGGTATTGGCAATCGCCGCATCGATGTTGAGGATGCCGATCCCCTTCACGATCGTCGCGCCGTTGGCCGCCGGTGCCGGAGCCGTGACCGGCGCGGGAACGGCCTTGTCCTTGTTCTTGTCGGCCAGAGCCGGGGTGGAAAGGGCGAGAACCATCGCGGTGCCAAGCACCGTCTTGAGGATAGTCTTCATCAGAATTGGGTTCCTACGTTGAACGTGAATGCTTTTCTGTCGTCGCCATCGACCGAGGTGAGCACCTTGGCGAAGTCGATCCGGAAGGGTCCGAATGGTGAGTTCCAGTTCACCCCGATACCCACCGAAATGCGGGGCTTGGGCGAATTGCCCAGGAAGAATTCCTGGAACGGCGTGCCGCCGGCGATGCCGTCGCCCGTCGCGACGCAAGTGGCAGGCAGGGTGGGCAGGCTCGGCAGAGTGGTGCTGCCCGCCGCCGCGCTGACGAAGCCCGAACTGACAGTGCCATTGCAGACCATGGTATAGGGCAGCGTCAGCGGCTGGATCTTGGGAGTGGTGATCCCCCAGACCGCACCGGCATCGACGAAGATCGACGGACGCAGGCCCAGTTCCTTGGCGCCGGACCCGAGCGGGATTTCAAGCTCGGCATGGCCGAGGTAGTAATACTTGCCGCCCAGCGAGTCATCGACCCAGGTATTCCGATCCGACGAGAACGTCCCGGTCGCGGTGTCATAGGTCTTGCGCACAATGCGCGGGCCCACGCCGCGAATGTCGAACCCGCGAATGGTCGGCTCGCCCAGGTAGAAGCGGTCGGTCAGGCGCACGCCGTCGATGCCCAGCGCCGCGTTGCCATAGCTGCCGAACGGCTTGATCGCGCCACCTTCGCCGCGCAGCGAGAAAATGAAGCCCTTGCCGATGGGATAGTACTGCGCCGCGTTCACGCGCACGCGGCCGTATTTCACCGAGCCGCCCAGGCCAGCGAATTCGGCAGTCACCGCCATCGACCGCCCGCGCGAAGGGTGCATGCGGTTGTCGAGGCTGTCGTAGATCAGCGACAAACCGAGGATCGAGCTGGTGCGCTTGCCGATCGCGTCGCACAGATAGCGCCCGGCGAGCAGCGGATCGCATTCCGACAGCGGCGGATTCTGGCGGGTCGAAAAGTATTGCGTCTGATCAATGGTGATGTCGTCGAGGTTGAGCGTATAGCTCCCCACGGCCGAGACATATTCGGTCAGCGGAATGCCCGCGCGAACCTGGAAGCCGGTGGTCGACTGGCTGTAGAGGTTATTGCGGCTGGCGTTGTAGTAGTTGAAGCTGTTGAGATCGCGGCGATAGACGTTCACGCCCAGCGAGATGTTGCGATCGAACAGATAGGGTTCGGTAAAGCTGACTTCGGCGCTCTTCGAATAGTTCGAATAGGACAGGCTGAGGCCGACCGTCTGGCCGCGGCCGCGGAAGTTGCGCTGCTGGATCGAGCCCTGGAAGATCAGCTTTTCAAGGCTGGAATAGCCAGCCGACAGCTGCAGTTCGCCGGTCGGCTTTTCTTGCACGTTGGCTTCCAGCACGATCCGGTCCGGCGCAGAACCGGGAACCTGTTCGACTTCGAACTTTTCCTGGAAATAGCCCAGCGAGTTGATGCGCGCGGTGGAGCGCTTGACCTGGAGCGAGTTGAACGCGTCGCCTTCGGCCAGGCGGAACTCGCGGCGCACCACCTTGTCCTGGGTCAGCGTGTTGCCGTTGACGTCGATCCGCTCGACATAGACGCGCGGCGCCTCCGCAATCTGGAACGTCAGACCCATGGTCAGATCGTCCTTGTTGCGGTCATAGCTGGGGCGAACGTCGGCAAAGGCATAGCCGAAGGCGCCGAGCGTGTCGTTCAGGCGATCGATCGTGTCTTCCACCACCTTCGCGTCGTACCAGTCGCCCTTCTTCATCGGCAGCTGGGCGGCAAGCCGCTCGCCGTCGAAGTCGCGCAGCTGGCTTTCGACCTTCACGTCGCCGAACTTGTAGCGCTTCCCTTCTTCCACCACGTAAGTGATGATGAAGTCCTTCTTGTCGGGCGTAAGCTCAGCCACGGCGGACACGACGCGGAAGTCGGCATAGCCCTTGGTCAGGTAGAACTGGCGCAGCTTCTGCTGGTCGAAGGCCATGCGATCGGGGTCATAGCTGGTCCCGCCGCTGAAGATCTTGGTGATCCCGGCCTGCTTGGTGACCATTTCACCGCGCAGCGTGCCATCCGAAAACGCCTCGTTGCCGATGATGTTAATCCGGCGGACCTTCGACTTGGGCCCTTCCTGAATTTCGAACACGATGTCGACGCGGTTCTGGTCGAGCATCACCATCTTGGGCTCGACGCTGGCGGCGAAGCGGCCCTGGCGCTTGTAAAGCTCAATGATGCGGGCAACGTCGGCGCGCACCTTTGAACGGGTGAAGATCTGGCGCGGGGCGAGCTTGATCTCGGGAAGGATCTTCTCGTCCTTGATGCGCTTGTTGCCTTCAAGGATGATGCGGTTGATGACTGGGTTTTCCTTGACCTCGATCGTCACCACGCCGTTCGCCTGGCTGATCTGGACGTTGGCGAACAGTTCGGTCGCGAACAGGTCCTTGAGCGCCTGGTCGGCGCTGGCCTGACTATAGGGCTGGCCGACCCGCATCTTGATGTACGAGCGGATCGTATCGGGTTCGAGACGCTGGGCCCCAACCACATTGATCGCCGTGATGGTTTCGGCGGCAGGCGCAGCCGCAACAGCCGGAGCGGCCGTCCCGGGCGCGGCCGTCCCGGGTACGGCTGGCCCAGGCGCGGCGGCAGTTTGCGCTGCGGCAATACCGGGCATCCCTGCCAGAACCGAGGTTCCCAGCAACACGGCGGCCAGGCGCAGGCCGGAGCGGGCAGTCTCGGTACGATCCTTGAGGCGTCGATTCATCGGCACGGCATTTCCCGTAAAAAATTGCGTCTCGCGCCTTTGCCCCTCTGCATCAGACAGAGCTATCCGCGCTTTACAGACATGTCCCCGCCCTCTGCCCGATGCGCGCTGGCCAATCAAGCAGAGACGCTGCTTAGTCCGCAGTTATCAAAGTTCCTTCCGGCCTATTTCCCCAGCGGGAGCAGGTCGATCAAATCGTTCAAGGTGACGAACAGCATCAGGCCAAGCACGAATGCCATGCCGGTGCGGAACGCCCATTCCTGACTGCGGATGCCCAGCGGCCTGCGGCGGACTGCTTCCGCGGCGTAGAATGCCAGGTGCCCACCGTCGAGAGCAGGAATTGGCAGGAGGTTGATGAATGCCAAATTAATTGAAATGAGCGCGGCGAACGCCGTGAACTCCGGCCAGCCGAGCGAGAGGCGTTCGCCAGAGAATTTCGCGATCTTGAGCGGCCCGCCCATCTCGCGCACCGAACGTTCGCCGGTCACGATCTGCTGCAGGCCGACAGCCATCATCCGCATGACTTCAATGCTTTGATCGACGCCCGCGGCCAGTGCGGCAACCGGCCCGACGCGCGTATATTCAAGCTCGGCCGGACTGATGCCCAGCAGGCCGCGGCGCATTTCGTTGCCGAACTGATCCTTCTCGATGTCGAGCGCAAGCGTGACCTGCATGCGGTAGGTTTGGCCGCCACGCTCGGCCGTCACGGTCACCGTCCGGCCGGGATAGATCACAACGTGTTCGACGATGTCGCCAAACGACCTGATCTTGTCCCCATTGATTGCGGTGATCCGGTCACCGACCCGCATCCCCGCCGCCTTGGCCGCCGAATGTTCGGAAAAGCCGCCAACGACCGGGCTTGCCACCGGAACGCCATAGGCCATGGCGAAGGCCGCAAAGATACCGATCGCTACCAACAGGTTGGTGAGCGGCCCGGCCAGCACGATCAGCGCGCGCTGCCATAGCTTTGCAGCCTGAAACGTGCCCTTCAGCTCTTCGGGCGGCGCATCGGCCAGCGCCGGATCGGGAATCGAAGCCGCGTTCATATCGCCCGCGAACTGCACGTAACCGCCCAGCGGCAGGGCCGAAAGCTTCCAGCGGGTGCCGCGGCTATCGGTCCAGCCCAGCAGTTCCTTGCCGAAGCCGATCGAAAAGGCATCGGCGCGCACCCCGAACCAGCGCCCTACCAGATAGTGACCCAGTTCATGCAGGACGACCAGCGGGCCCAGCACCAGCAGAAAGGCGCCAATGGTCATCAGAAGCGAAGGCGATGCGTGCAACTTATGCGAACTCCAGAAGGGCGCGGGCCTGCGCCCGGGCCTCGGCATCGACAGCGAGGACATCGCCCAGCGATACCGGAGGCGCGGGAGCATAGCGCTCCAGAACTTGCTCCACCATTACCGCGATCCGGGTGAACGCGATATGACCGGAAAGGAATGCCGCAACCGCAATTTCGTTGGCAGCATTGAGCACGGCGGGCATGGCGCCCCCTGCCCCGGCCGCCTCGCGCGCCAGTCGCGTGGCCGGGAAGCGCACCTCGTCGGGCGCGCGGAACGTCAGTTCGCCAAGCGCTGCCAGATCAAGCGGCGCACAGGGCGTATCCATCCGCGCGGGATAGGCCAGGCACGAGGCAATCGGCACGCGCATGTCCGACGGGCCAAGCTGGGCGAGCGTCGATCCGTCGCGGTATTCCACCATCGAATGCACTACCGACTGCGGATGGACGATGATCCTGAGTTGTTCGAGCGCCACCGGGAACAGGTGATGCGCCTCGATCAGTTCAAGCCCCTTGTTGAACATGGTTGCGCTGTCGACGCTGATCTTGGCGCCCATATCCCAGTTGGGATGCTTCACGGCCTGCGCGGGCGTCGCGGCGGCCAGCTGCTCGGCGCTCCAGTCACGGAACGGCCCACCGCTGGCGGTCAGCGTAATGGAGCGGACATTGCCAAGGTCATTGCCTGACAGGCACTGGAAGATCGCGTTGTGTTCGGAATCGACGGGGAGCAGCGTCGTGCCATGCCGTGCCACCGCGGCCGTCATGACTTCGCCGGCGGAAACCAGCGCTTCCTTGTTGGCAAGTGCAACCACCCGGCCTTGCTCGATCGCGGCCATGGTCGGCGCAAGTCCAGCGCAGCCAACGATTGCGGCCAGCGTCAGGTCTACCGGGCGAGCAGCCGCTTCGACCAGCGCAATGGGCCCGCCAAGCGCCTCGATCCCGGTTCCGGCAAGGCTGTCGCGCAGCAACGGCAGGCAAGCTTCATCCGCCACCACGGCCAGTTCCGCGCCGAATTCGATCGCCAGCCGGGCCAGTTCCTCGGCCTGGCAATTGGCGGTGAGTGCAACCACCCGCCAGGCGTCGCGGTTGCGGCGCACCAGATCGAGGGTCGATGCACCGATCGAGCCCGTCGCCCCCAGCACCGAGATCGAACGCACGGTCACAGCGCCGCCAGATAGGCCTGAAGCGAAAGCAGGCCGAACCCGAACATCACCGCCAGCAGGCCGTCGACGCGGTCAAACAGGCCGCCGTGGCCGGGAATCAACTTGCCCGAATCCTTGACGCCCGCACGGCGCTTCATCCAGCTTTCGAAGAAGTCGCCAGCCTGCGCGACCACGGCGATCGGCAAGCCCCAGACGAGCGCGCCCGTGATTCCCGGCCACAGATTCACGGCCGCATAGCTTTCTTCGATGCCCTGCTTGGCAAGCGCCGCGTTGACCCAACCGGCGAACGGATCGCTGGTGCCAAACCGCACCGCCAGCGCCACGCCCAGGCTTGCGCCCAGAATGCCGCCGCCCAGCCCCGCCCAGGTCTTGGATGGACTGATCGAGGGGGCAATCTTCGGCCCGCCTATCGCACGGCCCGAGAAATAGGCACCGATGTCGGTCAGGATCACGGCCAGCATGACAATCATCAACACCAGCCAACCGGTCGGCGGCGCATCGCGCAGCAGCGCCAGCATTGAGGCCGCGAGGCCGATATAGGCTACCCCGCCCACCATCCAGACGACCCGTCCAGCCAGGCCGGAAGAGAACCGGCGCACCAGCCCCCACCATTCCCACAGCACGCCCAGCGCGGCGGCGCCGACAAAGGTGAACCAGAACCAGCCACCCAGCCAGATCGCCAGCCCGGCGATCGCGATCATCACGACCGCAGATGCGGCGCGGACCTTGAGGTCCGACTTCTTCGGTGCAGCTTCAGCGTCCGCCATAGCGCCGCTCCCGGTTGGAGAAACTGGTCAGTGCCTCGGCAAGATGTGCCGGGGTAAAATCGGGCCAGAGCACGTCGGTAAACCACATTTCGGCATAGGCCGCCTGCCACAGCAGGAAGTTCGACAAGCGCACCTCGCCCGAGGTGCGGATCAACAGGTCAAGCGGCGGCAGTCCGGCGGTATCGAGTTCCGCCTCGATCGCGGCAGGCGTGATCGCGCCCTTGGCCGCGGCCTTGGCGGCGGCGCGGGCGATTTCGTCCTGCGAGCCATAATTGAGCGCGATGACCAGCGTTGTCCCGTCGTTGTGGGCCGTGCGCGCCAGCGCATCGTCGATCAGGCAGACGATATCGCCCGCCAGTGCTCGATAATCACCGATGATCCTGAGCTTCACGTTGTTGGCGACGAACTCCTCCAGGTCCGAGAGGATGAAGCGCTTGAGCAGCCCCATCAGCGCCGAAACCTCGTCTTCCGGGCGGCGCCAGTTTTCGGTGCTGAAGGCATAAAGCGTCAGCGCCTCCAGCCCCATTCCGCGCGCGGCGCGCACCAGTGTGCGCACGGCTTCGACGCCGCGCTGGTGGCCGACCACGTGGGGCAGGTGACGCTTCTTGGCCCAGCGCCCGTTGCCATCCATGATGATCGCAACGTGGCGCGCGCCGCCAGTGGCGCCGCCGAAATTGGAGGCGGCTGCCGAACTCACTTGCCGAGGATTTCCTTTTCCTTCGCCGCCGCGGCTTCGTCACAAGCCTTGATCTGTTCGTCGGTCAGCTTCTGGACCTCGGTTTCGGCACGCTTGCGCTCGTCTTCCGAAATTTCCTTCTTGGCCTCATCGGCCTTCAGGGCTTCCATCCCGTCACGCCGCACGTTGCGGATCGCGATGCGGGCGTTCTCGGCATACTTGCTGGCAAGCTTGGCCAGTTCCTTGCGGCGCTCCTCGGTCAGGTCGGGGATCGGCAGGCGGATGTTGTTGCCGTCGTTGATCGGGTTGAGGCCGAGGCCCGCCGAGCGGATCGCCTTTTCAACCGGGGTCACGTTAGACTTGTCCCAGACCTGCACCGACAGCAGCCGCGGCTCCGGCGCGGAAACGGTCGCCACCTGGTTGAGCGGCATGTGTGCGCCATAGACCTCGACCACAATCGGATCGAGCAGCGCGGTGTTCGCGCGGCCGGTGCGCAGGCCGGAAAGATCGCTCTTGAGCGATTCCACCGCGCCCTTCATGCGGCGTTCGAGATCGGCCTTATCGTACTTGGCCATGGCTCTAACCTTTCTTCACAATAGTCTGCGTCCCCTCACCCACGAGCACCTTGGCAAGGTTGCCCTTCTCGCGGATCGAAAAGACGACGATCGGGATCGAATTGTCGCGGCACAGCGCCACAGCAGAAGCATCCATAACTTTCAGGTTATCTGCCAGAACCGTGTCATAATCGACTGTATCGTAACGCTTTGCCTGCGGATTGGTCTTGGGGTCGCTGTCATAGACCCCGTCAACGCTGGTGCCCTTCAAGAGCGCGTCGCACTGCATTTCGGCAGCCCGCAGCGCGGCCCCGCTGTCGGTGGTGAAATAGGGTGCGCCAACCCCTGCGGCAAAGATCACCACGCGGCCCTTTTCAAGGTGACGCTCGGCGCGGCGGCGGATTACCGGTTCACACACCTGGTCCATCTGCACCGCTGACTGGACACGGGTTTCGACCCCCAGCTGCTCCAGCGCGTTCTGCATCGCGAGCGCGTTCATCACCGTGGCGAGCATGCCCATATAATCGGCCTGCGCGCGGTCCATGCCCTTGGCCGCTCCCGCCATGCCGCGAAAGATATTGCCGCCACCGATCACGAGGCAGATTTCCAGCCCCGTTTCCTTTGCCGCCTTCACTTCCTTGGCCAGTTCCGCGACGAATTCGGGATCGATCCCGAACTGCTGGTTACCCATCAGCACTTCGCCGGACAACTTCAACAGGATGCGCTTGTAGGCGGGCTTGCTCATGGGTGGTTCGGTCGCTCTCGGAAGGGTTTGTGGGGCCTTATACCGATGGCGGGGCAATGCCAAGGCGTGAGCGCCGCCTGCTCACACCGAATTGCCAATCCAAGCACCAAAATTACGCCGCGTCGGAAAAAGAAAAAGGCGCGGAGCCGAAGCCCCGCGCCCAATTCTGTTCGACGTTTGCCGCGGCTAGGATCAGAGCCCGGCAGCAGCAGCCACTTCGGCAGCGAAGTCGGTCACTTCCTTTTCGATGCCTTCGCCGAGCTGGAAGCGGACATAGTCCTTGAGCACGATCTTGGTGCTGGCGGCCTTGCCGGCCTGCTCGACGACCTGGGCGATCGGGGTCTTGTTGTCCATCACGAACAGCTGCGAAAGCAGCGCGTTGTCCTTGGCGAACTTGGCGACCGCGCCATCGACCATCTTGGCCTGGACTTCGGCGGGCTTGCCCGATTCAGCGGCCTTTTCAGCGGCGATCTTGCGTTCGCGCGCGATCATCTCGACGTCGAGGTCGTCGGCGTTTAGCGCCAGCGGGAAAGCGGCCGCGATGTGCATCGCGATCTGCTTGCCCAGCGGTTCGAGCACGTCGGCAGCGGCGTCCGATTCCAGCGCGACCAGCACACCGATCTTGCCCAGGTTCGGCGCAGCGGCGTTGTGCATGTAGGGCACGACCACGCCATTGGCGACCGAGACGGTCTTCATGCGGCGCACCTGCTGGTTTTCACCGATGGTGGCGACGTTGTTGGTCAGCTTGTCGGCAACGGTGCCGCCGTCGGGATAGGCCGCGTCCTTGAGCGCTTCGACATCGTCCGAAGCGGCGCCGAGGGCGACTTCGGTGGTCTTGCGAACGAAGTCCTGGAACTGGTCGTTCTTCGCAACGAAGTCGGTTTCCGAGTTCACTTCCACGGCCACGCCGCGGGTGCCCGAAACGGCAATGCCGACGAGGCCTTCAGCGGCGGTGCGGCTCGACTTCTTGGCGACGGCGGCAAGGCCCTTGGCGCGCAGCAGGTCGACCGCGGCTTCCATGTCGCCGCCGGTTTCGTCCATCGCCTTCTTGCAGTCCATCATGCCGGCGCCGGTACGTTCGCGCAGGTTCTTCACGTCAGTGGCGGTATAGGCCATTGAAACGGTCCTTCTTGATAGGTTCGTCAGCGCCGGACCACTGGACCCGGCGCGCTACGATTTGATTACAGTCGCAGGTACCGGTCGGGCTTACGCCTCGGCCGGGGTTTCCACGACAGCGGCTTCTTCAACCGGTGCCACTTCCAGCGCGCCGACATCGACGCCCGAATCGACGACCGCTTCACGGCCGCCCTTCTTGGCGGCTTCGGCAACGGCCTGGCAGTAAAGCTGGATCGCGCGGCTGGCATCGTCGTTCGCCGGGATCGGGAACGCGATGCCTTCGGGCGAGACGTTCGAGTCGAGGATCGCGATGACCGGGATGCCAAGGACGTTGGCTTCCTTGATCGCCAGCTCTTCCTTGTTGGCGTCGATCACGAACATCACGTCGGGGATGCCGCTGAGATCGCGGATGCCGCCCAGCGACATTTCCAGCTTGTCGCGCTCACGGGTGAGGTTGAGCACTTCCTTCTTGGTCAGGCCGGTGGTGTCGCCCGAAAGCTTTTCGTCGAGCGACTTCATGTACTTGATACGCTGGCTGACGGTCTTCCAGTTGGTCAGCATGCCGCCAAGCCAACGGTGGTTGACGTAGTGCTGGCCGCACTGGCGCGCCGCCTGGGCGATCGGCTCCTGAGCCTGGCGCTTGGTGCCGACGAACAGCACCTTGCCGCCGGCGCGGACGGTCGCGTCAACGAAATCGAGCGCGCGGGCGAACAGCGGCACGGTCTGCGACAGGTCGAGGATGTGGATGCCGTTGCGGGCGCCGAAGATGTACGGCTTCATGCGCGGGTTCCAGCGGTGGGTCTGGTGGCCGAAATGCGCGCCGGCTTCGATCAGTTGTTGCATGGTGACGACGGGAGCCGCCATAGGACTTTCCTTTCCGGTTCTACCTCTGGGATGCTGGAACCGTGGGGCTTGGCCCGCTGCGGCACCGGTATGCTTGCGCATCCCATGTGGATTTGCCTGCACGACACGAACGAGGCCGATCTGGCCCCAAACGCCTGCAAGCGAGCGCGCCCTTAGCGGCGGGCGCCGCGGAAATCCAGCCCAAAATGCGATTCGCGAGGCTTCTTTGCGGATATTGGCCAATGCGGCGGAGCAACGTGTGAGCATCGCCGCTTAAAAAAGCGCTTGACGGAGTGGAACAAATAAAGAACAAGCGCTGTATCGGAACGGAACAAGAACTTCTTTACCCCGTTCGCAACTTATCCACAAGCCCTCAACAGGTCTGTCCGCAGGCCGGGGCCGAAACGAAGGAACGCTCGGATGACTGGTCTTGCTGCGCTTGCCCCCTTTGCCCTGGTCGGTCTGCTGGCCGTGGTTTCGATCGTTACGACACTGCGCAATGCACTGCCCGCGATCCGGGGCCTGCATGGCGCGCTGCGGGACTGTCCCGAAACCCGGGAGTATTCCTTTCGTGTCGTCGAAGTGATCAGCGGCTGGGACGACAACCGCTGGGACGACGGCAAGGTTGTCGCCCTGCCCGTGCGTCAGCGTCCGGCCTGCATGGGCGAAATTACCCGCGTTGCCGCTTGATCCGGGCGTAACTGACAACGCCGACCGGCAGCAGGGCAAGGTAAATCACGCAAATCCCGACAAGCGTCCACCACGGCTCGGTCAGCGCCGCCGCGCCGGCCAGTCCGATCAGTGCAAGGACCGGCAGCCGCACCGCCTTGCGCGGGCGCAACTTGCCCCAGCCAAGGGTTGCGACGCTGGAGATCATCAGGAAGCCCATCGCTACCAGCCACACGCCGACCAGCACGGGCTCGCGCAGTTCCGCCCGGTCGCTGACGAACCACAGGTACATTGGCAGGAACACGAGGCCCGCCCCGACCGGCGCGGGCACCCCGGTGAGGAACCCGGCCTGCTTGCGCGGTTCGTCCGCCATGTCGATCCGCGCATTGAAGCGCGCAAGGCGCAGTGCGCAGGCGATGGCATAGGCCAGCGAGGCGAACCAGCCCAGGCGCGGCAATTCCTGCAAGGACCACAGGAACAGGATCAGCGCCGGAGCAACCCCGAACGAGACATTGTCAGCCAGGCTGTCAAGCTCGGCCCCGAAGCGCGACTGCGCCTTGAGCAGGCGCGCGATGCGCCCGTCGATCCCGTCGAGCAGCCCGGCGATAATGATCGCCATGACCGCGTGCTGCCAATCCTGCAGAATGGCAAAGCGGATGCCCGTCAGCCCCGCGCAGAGCGCGGCGGCGGTAATCGCGTTGGGCACCATCGCCCGCAGCGTCAGGCCGCCGGTCAGCCGGTCCTTGTCCGGGCCATCGCCGTTCACTGGCTCACGCCCTCGATCAGTTGCTGCTGGCCAATCTCGGCCAGCACCGTTTCACCCGCAACGGTCCGCTGCCCCATCAACACGCGCGGCTCGGTCCCGGCGGGCAGGTAGACGTCCACCCGGCTGCCGAAGCGGATCAGGCCGACGCGCTGACCGGCGGCCAGCATGTCGCCCGGCTTAACGAAGGGCACGATCCGCCGCGCCACGAGGCCCGCGATCTGGGTAAAGCCGATCATCGCGCCTTCGCTGCGTTCGATCAGGATGTGCTGGCGCTCGTTCTCTTCGCTCGCCTTGTCGAGATCGGCGTTCATGAACTTGCCGGGGATATAGACCACACGCCGCACCGTGCCACCGAGCGGAGCGCGGTTGATGTGGACGTCGAACACCGACATGAAGATCGAGATGCGCGTCACCGGCCCGCTCGGCAATCCGGGCGCGCCGGTGCCGTCGTCGATCACCAGTTCGCGCGGCGGTTCGACCTGCTGGATCAGCGTGATCAGACCGTCCGCGGGCGCGACGATGAAGCGGTCGCCCTGCGGGGTCACGCGCTCGGGATCGCGGAAGAAGGCGAGGATGCCCAGCGTCAGCGCGGCCAGCGGCCAGGCCAGCGTTTCCCAAGCGAAGAACGCGCAGAGCCCGCTCGCCGCCGCGGCAATCGCCGCGAACTTGTAGGATTCGGGATGGAACTTCGGGAAATGCCAGCTGACTTCGCCGCGCCCCCGGTTGTCGAGAATTTCGCCCGCCATTATGCCGCCTTCCGCACGAACACGGTGCCGGCCGAATAGCCCGCCCCGAACGAGCAGATCACGCCCGTGTCACCCGGCGCCAGATCTGCGCTGTGCAGGTTGAAGGCGATGATCGAGCCCGCACTCGAGGTATTGCCATAGGTATCGAGCACGGTGGGGCTTTCATCCTCATTTGCTTCGTGGCCCAGCACGCGCTGGGAAATCAGGCGATTCATACCCTGGTTGGCCTGGTGCAGCCACAGACGCCGCAGGGCCTTGGGATCGAGGCCGAGCTTTTCCGATTCCTCGACGATCATGGTCGCAACCATCGGCACGACTTCCTTGAACACCTTGCGGCCTTCCTGGACGAACAGCTTGTCCGCGCTACCCACCGTTTCGGGCGTGGCGCGGTTGAGGAAGCCGAAGTTGTTGCGGATGTTGTTCGAGAATACGGTCTTGAGCTTGGTGCCGAGGATTTCCCAGTGCTTTGTCGGGGCAAAGTCCTTGGCCTCGACCAGCACGGCGGTGGCCACGTCACCGAAGATGAAGTGGCTGTCACGGTCGCGCCAGTTGAGGTGGCCCGAACAGATTTCCGGGCTGACCACCAGCACCGAGCGCGCATGGCCCGCGCGCACATAGTCGGCCGCGGTCTGGATCCCGAATGTTGCGGAGGAACAGGCGACGTTCATGTCGAAGCCGAAGCCATCGATCCCCAGCGCTGCCTGAATCTCGATCGCCATCGCCGGATAGGCGCGCTGCATGTTTGAGCAGGCGCACAGCACGGCATCGACGTCCCCGGCATCGCGCCCGGCCTTGGCCAGCGCGTCCTTGGCCGCCGCCACGCCGATTTCGGCGAGCACCGAAATCTCCTCGTTCGGCCGCTCGGCCCAGCGCGGCGCCATGATCTCGGGGTCGAGAATCGGCGCCTTGCTGATCACGTGGCGCGCCTTGATCCCGCTGGCCTTCTCGATGAATTCGGCCGAACTGGGCGCCAGTTCGCTGACCGTTCCGGCGGCAATCTCGCCCGCGTGGTCCGCATTGAAACGCGCCACGTAGGCATTGAAACTTTCGACCAGTTCCGCGTTCGAGATCGAATCGGGCGGGGTGTAGAGCCCGGTGGCCGAGATGACAGGGATGATTTCGCTCATCGGCGCGGTCTAGTGCGCGCGGCGCGGGAGAGCAAGTTTGCCGGTAACATGCTGTGGCAGGGTGGTGGACAGGGCTAGATTCGAACTAGCGTACGCTTGCGCGGGCAGATTTACAGTCTGCTGCCTTTAACCACTCGGCCACCTGTCCACACCTGCTTCGCCGGTGCGCGGGTTGCCCCGCTGTTAGTGACCCCAAACGGGCCGCTCCGGCCGAGGGAAGCGCGCCAATGCCGAAGGCGCGGCGTCCTGTCAACACTTGCCTGACAACAGTTGCCTGCAAAGTCTCGCGCTGGCAGGGAGCAATCCATGCAACAGGAGAACATCGCATGAGCCGGCAAGCAGAAGGCCGCAAGGGCAAGGCACTGCGCGGTCGCGCCGGACGGATGCAGGGCGGACGCGGCTCGGGCCGGGCCAGCACCGGCGCCGTGCGGCTGTGGGGCCGGCACGCGGTTGAGGCCGCACTCATGAATCCAGAACGCCGCCACCGCAAGCTATGGGCGACGCGCGAAGGCGTTGCTTCGCTCAATGGCGAACTTCCGCCCGATTTTCCCGTCGAATGGGCATCCCCCGTCGATCTCGCCCGGCTCGTTGCGCGCGATGCGCCGCATCAGGGCCTGGTGCTGGAATGTGACGCACTGGAAGATGTCTATCTTGAAGACGTGCTTGATGGCGACCCTGCCCGCCCAGTGGTAATTCTCGATCAGGTAACCGATCCGCACAACGTCGGAGCGATCCTGCGTTCGGCTGCTGCCTTCAATGCCGCCGCGATCATCACCCAGGACCGCCATGCCCCACCCGAATCGGGCACGCTGGCAAAAAGTGCCTCGGGCGCACTGGAAGTGGTGCCGTGGGTGCGCGTGGTGAACCTTGCCCGCGCGCTCGATGAATTGGCGGAAGCGGGCTATTGGCGAATCGGGCTGGACGGCGATGGCCCGGCCAACCTTGGCGATGCCCTGCCTGCAGGTCCCATTGCGCTGGTTTTGGGCGCGGAAGGCGAAGGAATGCGCCACAACATCATGCAGCATTGCGATGCGCTGGCGCGCCTGCCAATCTCGAGCGCGATCGAAAGCCTCAACGTGTCGAATGCCGCCGCGATCGCGCTTTACGCCATCGCCACCAGGGAGAGCGAATGATGGGCCTGCACTTCAACCCCCGCCGCCTTGCAGCCGCCGCCCTTGCCGTGGTGCTGAGCGCCGCGCTAGCCGCCTGCTTCGTGCTGCCGGGCAAGTTCGTCTCCAGCCTCGACCTGCGCAAGGACGGGCGTTTCACCTACACCTACAAGGGCGAGATTTTCCTGCTTGGCCTGTCGCAGCTTTCGAAAATGGGTGACACCGGTGCCAAGGAATTCACCCCCAGCGCCTGTTACAACGACGATGCCGACATGACCGAGCGCGAGTGCACCAAGGAAGAGCTGGACCAGCAGCGCTCCGACTGGGCCGAAAGCGAAAAGCAGAACGCCGCCCAGCGCAAGAAAGAGGCCGAGGAAATGTCCGCCATGTTCGGCGGCATCGACCCCAGCGACCCCAAGGCTGGCGAAGAAATTGCTGCTCGTCTGCGCCGTCAGGCCGGGTGGAAGGCCGTGACCTACAAGGGAGACGGGCTTTACGAGGTAGACTTCGCGATCTCGGGCCACCTGGACTACGACTTCGTTTTCCCGACCATGGAGCGGATCCAGCCCACCCTGCCCTTCGTGATGCTCAACAAGCGCAACGACGGCACGGTGCGCTTCGATTCCCCGGGCTTCGAAGGCGCCGGCACAAGCGGTATGCTGGGCCCGATGGCCGGCATGGGTTCTGGCGGCATGAGCGCGGATGAAAAGGCCGCGATGGACAGCCTGCCTATGGTGGACGGCACCTTCACGCTGACCACCGACGGGCAAATCATGGCCAACAACACCGATGAAGGCCCGGTTGCGGTCCCTGGCGGTCAGAAGCTTGAATGGAAGATCGATCCGCGCAGCAAGGATTCGCCCACTGCGCTGATAAAGCTCGGAAATTGAGTGGTCAGGGCTTCGTCTCGGGCACCAAACCGGATCTTATGACATAGTAGACGCGTTGGCGCACCGGCTTCCCGTTGGCATCCGTGAACGGTTTGTAGCGCATTTCCGGACCGCAAGGCGAACCTGGTTCAGCCGTTTGCATCAGGGTGTCATCGACCATGACCACACAGTCGCTGGTCGAACCATCCGGCTCGATAAAGAAGCGCCAGGTAACGCTACTGGTTGAAAAGCTGCCATCAGCCTCTGCATAGGGGTTATCGGTCGTGGGCAATTCCCAGCGCACACGGCTGCTGAAGTAACCGACCACCGGATTGCCTTGCGGGTCCCTGGCCGGCCGAAAACTGGCGCGCTGGGTGATCAAGGTGCAGGTCGCCTGATCGAGCACGTCATAGCCGCTGCTGCGGGTGATATCGCAACGAACCACGAAGCCGTTCGGCGAGATTATCAATCGGAACGCGGTAATCCCTTGCCATTCCTGACGCAGCGCGATCGTGGGGTAATCATCGGTCTGAACCCAGTTGCCCGGGTTACCGATCGGCACTGCCGGGTATTTGGGCAGTTCCAGCGGCGGCGGTGTAACCAGATTTACACCCTTCGATGGCGCCTCCACTGGCGGCGGCGGGGCAAGTGGTTCAAGCGGGGCTTGCGGCGCAACAGCGGCGGACTGCGCCAGCAGAATCAGGTGAATGATGCTCATGCCACCAAGGGCTAGCAGATCGTTCAGGAATTCAAACCCTTGCGCGCGCCTGCTTGCCCCCGCGCGCGCGCGGGCCTAGTGCGCAAATCACTATGAGCCACGCCGTTTCCCCCCTCGCCCGCCCGTTTCCCGCCATGCCCGCGATTGCCGGGGTCACCCCGCGCGTTGCCCGCGCCGGATACAAGGATTGGGGCCGCTGCGACCTGACCTATGTCGAACTGGCCGAAGGCACGGCGGTGGCCGGCGTGTTCACCCGCAACGTCTGCTGCTCGTCCGAGGTTGAACTGGGCCGCGCCAACGTGAATCAGGGCCGCGCGCGGGCGCTGGTGGTCAACGCCGGGAACTCCAACGCCTTCACCGGCTATCGCGGGCGCGAGGCGGTGGAAGCCATCATGGCGCAGGTGGCGGGAACGCTAGGCTGCGCGCAGGACCAGGTGTTCGTCTCGTCCACCGGGGTGATCGGCGTGCCGCTGCCCAAGGACAAGGCCGAGGCCGGAATCAAGGCCGCCCTTTCCGCCGAGCCGTGCGGCTGGGAAGATGCCGCCAACACCATCGGCACCACCGACACCTTTGCCAAGGGGGCCTATGCCGAGGCCGTGGTTGGCGGCAAGACGGTGAAGCTGGCCGCGATCATCAAGGGCAGCGGCATGATCGCGCCCGACATGGCGACCATGCTCGGCTACATTTTCACCGACTGCGCGATTGCGCCGGGTTACTTGCAGGAACTGCTCTCTGCCGCGAACCAGCGCACGTTCAGCTGCATCACGGTCGATAGCGACACCTCGACCAGCGACACCGTGCTGGCCTTCGCCACCGGCAAGGCTGGCAACCAACAGATCAATTGCGAAGGCTGCCCCGGCGCGGATGCCTTTGCAGCAGCCCTCGAAGACGTGTGCCGTCAATTGGCCCACCTGGTGGTGCGCGACGGCGAAGGTGCGCAGAAGTTCATCGCCGTCAGCGTGACCGGCGCGGTCAGCGATGAAAGCGCGCGCAAGGTCGGCCTCGCCATCGCCAACTCGCCGCTGGTGAAGACCGCCATCGCGGGCGAGGACGCCAACTGGGGCCGCGTGGTCATGGCCGTGGGCAAGGCGGGCGAACCGGCCGACCGCGACAAGCTCTCCATCGGCTTCGGCGGCACCTGGGCCGCGCGCGACGGGCAGCCGCTCGCCGACTATGACGAGGCCCCGGTCGCCGCGCACCTCAAGGGGCAGGACATCACCATCGAGGTCGACCTGGGTCTTGGCGAAGGCCGCGCGACGGTGTGGACCTGCGATCTCACCCACGGCTACATCTCGATCAACGCCGACTACCGGAGCTGAAGCCCGTGCTCACGATCTGGGGGCGGCTCAATTCGCACAACGTCAAGAAAGTCGCCTGGGCCGCGGTCGAAATGGGGATCGCGCACCGCCGGATCGACATCGGCGGCAAGTTCGGCTTCACGCCCGAATACCTCGCGATGAACCCCAATCGGATGATCCCGACGATCGAGGACGATGGTTTCGTGCTGTGGGAATCGAACGCGATCCTGCGTTATCTGGCGCAGAAATACGCCCCCACACTGCTGCCCGCCGATCCGCAGGTGCGCGCGAGCGGCGACAAGTGGATGGACTGGCAATTCCACTTCGCCGACGCCCAGCGCGATGCCTTCCTGGGTCTGGTGCGCCATACGCCCGAAACCCGCGATGAAGCCGCGGTCGCCCGTTCGGCCGAAGCCAGCGGGGCGATGATGCGGATTCTCGACGCGGAACTTGCGAAGCGTCCGTGGCTCTCGGGCGATGAGTTCGGGATCGCGGATATGCCGATGGGGGTCTATGCCCACACCTTTTACACCCTGGCCATGCCGCGCCCGGACTTGCCGCACCTCGCCGAATGGTACGCGCGCCTGCAAACGCGCCCCGGCTTCGCCGAAAACGTGATGATCCCGCTGACATGAGCACCGCCAGCCTCACCCCCGCCGTCCTCGCCGTGATGCAGGATGCCGCCGCGCGCGCGGTGATGCCGCATTACCAGAAGCTCAGCGCCGACCAGATCGACGCCAAGGCGGCAGACGATGTTGTGACCGTGGCCGACAAGGAGGCCGAACTGATCCTTGCCGAGGGCCTTGCGCGGGTGCTGCCTGAAGCCGCCATTGTCGGCGAAGAGGCCGCCCATGCCGATCCCGCGCTGCTCGACCGGCTGGGCGATGCGCTGTGCTGGATCATCGACCCGATCGACGGAACCAACAATTACGCCAGTGGCCGCCCGCCCTTCGGGCTGATGGTCGCGCTGTCGCAAGGCGGGGAGACGGTGGCCGGCTGGATCCTCGATCCGCTGACCGGGCGGCTGTGCCATGCGCATAAGGGCGCGGGGGCCTTCGTTGGCGAGGACCGGATTGCCGCTCGCCTGACCGGCGCGACACCGCCGGTCGCCGCGATTTCGCTCGTGTTCATGGATCAGGCCAAGCGCGAGGCGATGAAGCAAGGCATCGCGCCGCATTACACGCTGGTCGATATTCCGCGCTGCGCGGCGGAGCAGTATCCCCGGCTGGTGCTGGGCGTGAACGACTGCTCGATCTTCGAGCGCACCCTGGCCTGGGACCACGCGGCGGGGGTGCTGTTCGTCAACGAAGCTGGCGGCAAGGCCGCGCGGCCCGATGGGCGCCCCTACCGTGTGGACGAGGCGCACCTGCCGGGCCTGATCGGCGCGGCCAGCCCGGCCCTGTGGGACCAGCTCGCCGCGCGCCTCGCAGCGCTTTAGAGGACGCTTTCCAGCCAGCCCTTGAGCTGGCTCTTGGGCGCGGCGCCCAGCTTCTGCGCGACGGGTTCGCCGTTCTTGAACAGCACCATCAGCGGGATCGACTGCACGCCGTACTTCGCGGCGGTGTCGGTGCTGTCCATGATGTCGACCTTGGCGATGGTCACCTGGCCGGCCAGTTCCTCGCTGATTTCTTCAAGCGCAGGGGCGATCATCTTGCACGGGCCGCACCAGTCGGCCCAGAAATCGACCAGCACCGGCTTGTCGGACTGAAGCACATCGGCGGCGAAACTTGCATCGGTCACGGCTTTGGTAGCCATCTTGAATCTCCTTGGTCGGTTGCCCTCAATCTAGGGCGTCCACGCCCTTTGGCAATTGGCCCGGATCAAAAGGATTCCTGCTGGCCCGTCAATGCCTGCTTGTGGATAGCCAGCAAGTCTGACGGAATCGGTAGCAGGATCGGCACCTGCGTATAGAGCAACGCCGCCTCCACCACGCGCCCCGGATAGGCGGCTTCCAGCGCCGCGGCATAGGCGGCCATCTGGCGCAGGATCGCAACCGGCACTTCATCCATGCTGGCAGGCGGACGCCGCGCGGTCTTGAAATCGACGAGGCGGATGCGCTCCGCCGTTACCAGCAGGCGGTCGATGGTCCCAGCCACCACCTGATCGCCGACCGTGGCCGCAATCGGCACTTCCGCAAGCGCCGCGGGCGAGAACAGGTCTGCCCATGCCTTGTTTTCCAGCACGGTCACGGCGGACATCGCCATCGCGGTTCGCGCCGCGCCGTCGAACTCGCCCCCCGCCGCCTTGGCGAGCCACGCCAGCGCAGCCGCCTTGCGCTCTTCCGGAGCCACTTCGGGCAAGCGCTCGAGCAGCTTGTGCAGCAACACTCCGCGCCGCGCCGCCTGTGCGCCGGCACCGGGCGGATAGGGCGGATCGGTCGCCAGATCCTCACCCAGCGCGCTCGGAGCCAGTGGACGCGGCGGGCGTGGTTCGGCGGCGACGGGTTGCTCCAGCCACGGCGGCAGCAGTGCCAGTTCGCCCGCCGGCACGACCGGCGCGGGCGGCGCGTCCGCCGACGTCTGGCCATGTTCGACCCTGCTGCCCCAAAGCGGATCTTCAAGCCATTCCTCTGGCTGAAAGAGCCCCGCCAGCCGCGCATACCAGCTGTCCGCCGCCGGCTCCTTTTCCTTGGCCCCCAGCGCCCCGGCGACATAGAGCGCCTCTTCCGCACGGGTCATTGCGACATAGAGCAGGCGCCAGTGCTCCTGCTTCTCCTCGGCCTTGGCCTGCTCCTCAGCCGCCTTTATCCGGCCAAGCCTTTCGGACGACGGCAGGGCCGGAAGGGGGATCTTGCGTGGTTCGTCACCCTCCATCCGCACCGGATCTTCAAGCTCAAGGTCCGACCCGCGCGAGCGGTCGGGATTGTCGGCAGCATCGGCCAGGATCACGATCGGCGCCTGCAGACCCTTCGAGCCGTGGACGGTCATTACCCGCACCTCTTTGCCCGCCTGGCCCGCTTCGCGTTTCAGTTCGCCCTCGCCCGCATCGAACCAGCGGATGAAGGCGTGGAGGCTCGGCACCTCGTTGGCGGCAAAGGCGCTGGCGGCGTTGAGCAGTTCGTCGATCGGATCGTTCGCTTCGCTGCCAAGCCGCGCAACCAGCGCGCGCCGCCCCTGCCATGGCCCCGTCAGCAGCCAGTGGAGCAAGGCCTGCGGCGGTTCGTAATCGGCGCGGTTCAAGAGATCGAGCAGCCGCGCCATCGCACTGTCGATCGCCCCGCCCCGATTGCGCCGCAGTTGCTCCCACAGCCGCACGTTCTCGCCCCGATAACCATGGCGCAACAGGTCATCCTGCGACCACCCGATCAGCGGCGAGGTCAGCAGGCAGGCGAGATTGAGATCGTCCAGCGGCTGCGCGGCAAAGCGCAGCGCCGCCATCAGATCGCGCACCGCCAGCGGCGCAGCGAGCCGCAGCCGGTCCACCCCGGCCACCGGCACGCCAGCGGCATGCAGGCGCGCAACGATCAGCCCGGCCAGTTCCTTGCGCTTGCGCACCAGCACCATGACATCGCCGGCCGTGGCCCTGCGCACTCCGCCCTTCTCAAGGCGGTACCCCTGCACCAGCCATTCGCGCACCTGCTGGGCGATCTTGTCGGCAAGCTTGCGGTCAGAGCGCGAGAGCCAGCTTTCCTCGCCTTCGTCGCCCTCGTCATCGGCTGCGTCGGCGCCGTTACCGATCACGCCCCACATCGTCACATGACCCGGCCGCGCCTCGCCCTGGTGGGGGTCGGGGTTATTCGGCAGGCCGAAGTTGGCGGGGCCGATCTGGCCGATCGCCATATCGACGAATTGCAGGATCGAATGGGCCGTGCGGAAACTTGTGCCAAGGCCAAGGTCCTGCAATTCGCGCGCCGCACGCCCACCGCGCAGATTGTCACTGAGGCCCAGCATCTGGTCCCGCACGTTCTGCTTGGCCCGCTCGAAATTCTCTGGGCTGGTGCCCTGGAAGCGGAAGATTGCCTGCTTGTAATCGCCCACCACGAACAGCGTGCGCAGCTTGTCGCCATGCGCGCCTTCGCCTGCAAAAAAGTCGCCGGTCAGCGCGTCGATGATCTTCCACTGCGCGGCGTTGGTATCCTGCGCCTCGTCCACCAGGATGTGATCGAAGCGGCGATCCAGCTTGTAGCGGATCCAATCCGACAGGTTCGAACGATTGAGCAGTTGTGCCGCACGGCGGATCTGGTCATCGAAATCGATGAACCCGGCGCGCGCCTTGGCTGCGTCCCAGGCCAGCGCGAACTTGTGGCCCAGTTCCAGCGTGGGCGTAAGAAAATCGGCAAGCGCCAGCATCGCGCGGCGTTCTATCACGCGCTGCAGGCACTGCCCCACGGCAGTTCCGGCCTGCTCGATATGCTCCTCGAACTTGGCCAGGTAACGCAGGTTGCGCAGCTTCCCTTCCTTGGTGAACAGCGCCTCGAAGAAGGTATCCAGTTGCTCGCCGCGCTGCGCCGCGCTGGCCCCAAGCCAGGCGGCAATCGCATCGAGCATGGGCAAGGAACTCTTCGCGCCCCATTGCTGCAGCGCCTCACGGACACAGGACAATGCGTCGAGATCGAGCGCATCGTCGGCGCACAACCGCGCCACGTCGGCTGGCCCCGCGTCGCTTGGCAGGCCCAGCAATTGCAGCACCCGCGGGCGCATGGGCGGCTGCCAGGCACCGGTGCCATGCCAGGCCTCGCGCGCGTCGGCGCAGCGTAGCAAATAGCCCTCCACCGCATCGGGACCGAGCCGGATCGAAAGCTGCGCCAGCGCATCGAGCGTGGCGGCATCGTTCAGCCGCTCCGCCTCGACCAGCAGGCTTGCCAGCACTTCGCGCAGCAGCACGTCGCGGTCGCGGTCTTCCATCGCCTTGGCGCCGGGAACCAGCCCGGCTTCATGCGGAAAAGTCGCCAGTAACCACTGCGCAAAAGCGTGGATGGTGTCGATGCGCAGGCCGCCGCCGGGACAGTCGAGCACTTCGGCAAACAGGGTGCGCGCGCGGGCGCGGGGCGCTGGGCCATTGTCGGCGCCAATATGATCGAGTTCGATCCCGAGGTGGGTCTCGTCAAGCCGCACCCAGCGAGCAAGGCGCTCGTTGATGCGCGCGGCCATTTCGGTTGCCCCGGCCTTGGTGAAGGTCAGGCAGAGGATCTGCGACGGGCTGACGTCGGGCTGCAGCAGCAGGCGCAGCACCCGCGCGGAGAGAACCTGGGTCTTGCCGGTCCCGGCCGAGGCGGAGAGCCACACGACATCGCGCGGATCGACCGCCGGAAGTTGCTCGGGAGTGAGCGGGAACAGCTGCTTTGCGCTCATCGCTCCTCCCCCTTGGCGCGGTCGTCCGGCGTCGGCGCGCGGGCCTGCCATTCATCGAGCCGCATCAATTGGTCGTAATCGTTATAGCCATAAAGGTCGGGCTGGAGGCTGGCCGCAAAGGGTTCGTTCCCCTTGATGAAGCGCATGATCGCATCGCGCAGGTATTGCGCGCTCTTGTCGAGGAATTCCTCGCGCTCAAGCCCCTTGGCACGGTCGGTCTTGAACGGGGCGAAGGCATAGCCGAACGCGCCCGCCTCTTCGCTGCGCGGCCGCTTGGCGAGCGACCAGTATTCGAACCATTCGGGATCGCCGGCCACGCCCGGAAATCCGCCCGCCGCCGCGATCAAGCCAATCACGCCAAGCTGGAGCGAATAGCCCTCGGCTACGCGCGCACGGGTGGGCGGAGAACCGGTCTTGTAGTCGACCACGGCCAGGCTGCCGTCTCCCATTCGATCGATCCGGTCCGCGCGTCCGTGAACACGCACCCCAAGGAAGTCCATTTCGCCCTTCACTTCGCTGGCGATGACTTCGCGCTGATCGGCTGACTGGCTGGCGATCTCGGCGTCGATCCATTCGAGCGCGCGCGCCAAGCGCGGCCACCACAGGCTCCGCACCAGCGGGTGGGCGCGCATTTCCGCAAGCTCTTCGCCCGCGATGGCGAGCAGTTCGCCCGCCCTGCCCCCGGCCTTGTGCCAGCGTTCAAGCACCTTGTGGACCACAGTGCCTTTCCACGCCGCAGTCGGCTCGGCGTCGAGCGCGTCGAGCTTGCGCAGGCCCATGATCGCCTGGGCATAGAACTGATAGGGATCGCCGCGCAGCCGGTCGATCGCGGTAACGGCCAGCGCCACGTCGCGCTGTTCGGGCGTGGGATCGGGAGCGGGCCGGGGATAGTCGGGCGCGCGGGTCGCATGGTCGATCTGGCGGGCGAGTTCAACCGCGCGCGTCTCGCGGTGATCCGCCTCAAGTTCACCGAGCAGCGCCTCTACCCTGAGCACGAAGCGGCTGGGGATCACCGGCTTGCCTTCGTCGCGCAGCGCCCAGCTCAGCACCACGCGCGGCGCACCGAGCGCTCCCGCAAGGTCGTGCGCGGCAAGACCGATGCGAAACTCGCCGCCGGGCACCCCCAGCGCGCGCAGCACGGCGGGCGGCAGCAGCGGTTCGGGGCTGGGGCTGGCGGGCCAGGTCCCTTCGGTTAGGCCGCCGCAGATGACCAGATCGGCCCGGCTCATGCGCGCTTCAAGCAGACCGTAGATCGCCACGCGCGGATGCCCGCCCCATGGCGGGCGCACGGAAACCCGGTCCATCGCATCGCGCAGCACTGCCGGCAGGTCCACCGCCGCGATAACGAACGACGATCCGGTTGCCGCCCCGCGCAAGTCTTCGACAAAGGCCGCCAGAGCGCGGCCATCGGCCTGCCCCCACAGCGCCGATCCGCACAGCGCCTCGCCCGAAGCAGCGAGCCGGTCGAGCGCGGACGCGAGGCTGAGCCCATCGCCCCAATCAAGCAGGGGTTCAACCACGGCTTCCACTTGGGCCCACCAGGCGCGCACCGCTTCGCCGTCGCCGCGTTTAGCCAGCTTTTCGACGGCGGCGCGGAGCGGCGGCAGGCCAGGTGCGGGGCGCGGGCCGCGCAGGGCAAGGTCAAAGGCGCGCGCCTGCTCCAGCCAGGCCGCACGCCCCTCGCCCGCCTTGACCCAGGGGTGTTCGAGCAAAGCCAGCAGCGCGACCGGAGCGGCCTCTTGCGCGGCGACTTCGGCCAGTTGCAGCAGCAGGCGGCCGGCCGTGGTTTGCGGCAGCGGACGGCCGGCAGTGTCGTCCGCCTCGATCCCCCAGCGGCGCAAATGCGCGGTGACGCGGCCAGCCAGCCCCCGGTCCGGGGTGATCACCGCAACGCGCTGTTCCGGTATTTCGAGTGCTTCGCGGACCAGAATCGCGATGGCTTGCGCCTCTTCGCCGGGGTGCGCCGTTTCCATCAGCCGCACCCCCGAGAGCCGACGCTGCGCGGCTGGCAGGCTGACCCAGGTCGCGCTGGCGGCGGGCGGCAGGAACAGGTTGGAGATTGCACGGCTGCGCTGCGGCGGCGCGGCGGCAAGTCCGGCGCGGTGCCACGGATCGACCTCGCCGCGCGCCACGCCCATGCGGTTGAGCAGCAGTTTGAGGTGATACTGCGGATGCGTCACCGCATCGCGCTCGCCCAGCGGCGCGGCATCTTCTGCGCGTGG
Organism: Novosphingobium sp.; assembly: GCF_041915465.1. GTDB lineage: Bacteria > Pseudomonadota > Alphaproteobacteria > Sphingomonadales > Sphingomonadaceae > Novosphingobium. The sequence continues at coordinate 25,849 of NZ_JAYSBK010000029.1, forward strand.
CGCACCGGCATTGCCCAGCATATCCCAATGCTCGTCCGACAGCGCCAGGTCGAGATCGGGCAGGATTACCGCGCCATTCGGCAGGTCGGCCACCGCGCGCAGCAGCTTCGCCAAGGCTGGCGAAGCGCTCGTCACGCCCGCCGCAACAATCGGATGAGCCGGCGGAGCCTCGCGCCAGCGCTTGGCCGCGTGCTCGAACAACAGGTTGCGCCGCTCCGGCGGATCGACTTCGCCGCGCGCAGCAAGCTCGGCCAGCCAATGCGCCTGGACGGTGGCGAACAGCCGCGTGCTTTCGCGCCAGTGATCGGCAAGATCGCCAACGATCCCGGCAACCCGTTCGGTCAGCAGGTCGCCCAGTTCGATCCCTTCGACCGCGAGCCGGTCCATCGTCCGCCCGGTCTCGAAGGCAAGCCGCAGCAGGCCGGGCGTTTTGGGCGCTTCCTTCCCCATGGCATCGCGCAGCAATTCGGCCAAGCGCAGCCAACGCCGCGTGGGATCGGCAGCGGGCGGCACGTCGACTTCCGCGCCGAGGGGATCGAGCAGCGGCCCCAGTGCCTCATCGAGGTCGAGGTCGCCCACCACCACCATGCGCGGCAGCAGCATCCCGCCGCCCGACAGGCGCACGAAAGCCTCGGTCAAAATCCGCACCGCGCGCTGGCTGGGCAGAAGCAGGGTCAGCCGCGCAAGACCAAGGTCCTTGTCGCCGTATCGCGGGATCAGCCCTGCGACGAGTGCATCGGCAAACCCGCGGTGCGCGGCAATCGAATATACGTGCGGGCCCGGCCGCTCAGCCACCGGCCAGCCGTGCTTCGGTCGGCGCGATGGCACCGGGTTCACCGACTTCGAACCAGTCCCCCGTATGGACAAGGCCGTAAAGCCGCCCCTCGGCAATCGCCCGGCTCCACAGGACATTGGTCGAAAACGGACCTTCGGGCGCATCGCGCAGCAGGCGCTGCGAAACAAGCTGGATGCCCGAATAGATGTAAGGCGCGACGCGGCCGGTGCGGCGGCGGCTGATGCGGCCCAGCGGGTCGAGATGGAAGTCGCCCTTGCCCAGATAATTGTAGGCGCGGTGATGGCGCACGACCAACAGCAGCGCGTCCATTCGCCCGGCATCCCAGGCATCGGAGAGCTCGCGGAAGGCGTCGCGCGGCCCGTCGAGCCAGATATTGTCGGAATTGATGCAAAAGAACGGATCGGGCAGCAGCCCGGCCTGCGCCGCCTTGACCATCCCGCCCCCGGTTTCGAGCAGCAGGCCGCGCTCATCCGAGATGGCGATGGCCGGTCCCTTGCGCGCCTTCAGGTGGGCTTCAAGCGCATCGGCAAGGTAGTGGACGTTGACCACCGCGCGCGGCACCCCGGCGGCCACCAGCGCATCAAGGCTATAGTCGATCAGCGGCTTGCCCGCGACGCGCACCAGCGGTTTGGGCGTTGTCACCGTCAGCGGGCGCATGCGCTTGCCCAGTCCCGCAGCCATCACCATGGCCGTATCCGATGCCAGCGGACGAGCGCTCATACGGCAAAGTTTCCACCTGCGGCGGCGCGCAGCTCGGCCGGGATATTGGCGTCGAACCAGGCCTTGACCGGAGCGAGCGCAGGATGCGCCAGATCGCGCTCCATCGCCGCCCAGACGCGCGGGATGTAGCCAAGGTACCGCGGCTTGCCGTCACGCTTCCACAGGCGCACGAAAATGCCGACGATCTTGGCGTTGCGCTGCGCGCCAAGGCGCGCATAATCGGCCAGGAAGTCCCCGCCGGGCGCGGTCTTTTCGACGTAATAATCGAACATCTCGGCCTCAAGCTGAGGCGATACATCGCGCCGCGCGTCCTGCAGCAGCGAGACGAGGTCATAGGCCGGATGGCCAACCAGCGCGTCCTGGAAATCGAGCAGGCCCTGCTGGTGCAGCGAGCCCAGAAGCATCAGGTTCTCGGCGTGGTAATCGCGCAGCACGGTCACGCCGGGGCGCTGGCGCGGCAGCATGTCCTTGAGCGCGGCCTCCCACGCGGCGGTATAGCCCGGCCCATCAACATAGAGGCCCTGCGCCGGGCAATACCAATCGACGAACATCCGCGCCTCGCGCTGGTATTCCTGCATCGAGTAATCGAGGAACGGCCCCGGCGGCAGGCGGTGCAGATCAACCAGCGCGTCGATCGCCGCTTGGTAGACGGCACGTTCGTCATCCGGCCACTGATCGAGGTATTCGCGCATCCGCACTTCGCCGAAGTCTTCAAGCAGCACCAGACCGCGCGCAGCGTCTTCGGCGAGGATGATCGGCGCGCGCATGCCGTTGGCATCGAGCCACTTGGCCGCGCGCAGGAAGGGCGTCGGATTTTCGTTGGGGGGCGGCGCGTCCATCAGCATGGCGCTCTTCCCGTCCCTGCGGACGCGGAAATAGCGACGGAACGAAGCGTCCCCGGCAAGCGGTTCAATGGCCGCGTCGCGCCATCCGGCGCTGGCGAGGAAGGCGTCGACGCCGTCGGGAAGCTGGTCGGTCATGCTGGGACCCGCCCTAGCCAATCAGCCCCCGGCTCGACAATGGCTAACCGGCCCGTTTCCGCAGTTTCCAGCGCGATTGAAAGGCAGCCGCGCTCGTGCGCGAAACCGCCGGCGTGTTCGGGCCATTCGGCCAGCAGCGCCGCGCCTTCGCGGTAATCGTCAAGCCCAAGCTCGTCGGCCTCTTCGGGCCGTTCTAGCCGGTAGAAATCGGCATGGACCAGCGGCAGGCGCACGCCTGGCGGATCATAGGTTTCGATGATCGCGAAGCTGGGCGAAGGCACTTCGCCCGCATGGCCTAGCCCGGCGATGATCGCGCGCGCCAGCGTGGTCTTGCCCGCACCCAGTCCTCCCGACAGCGCCACAACATCGCCCGGGCGCAGGACAGCCGCGATGCGCGCGCCAAAGGCCTCGGTCGCGGCGAGATCGGGCAAGGCTATCTTCACGGCAGCTCCACGATCGCGGCGGTGCCCTGCCCCGGCTCGGAGAGCAGTTCAAGACTGCCGCCGTGGGCTTCAACCAGCTGGCGGGCCAGCGGCAAGCCGATGCCCTGACGGCGTTCGATGCCCTTGCCATCAGCGCTGAGCTTGATCCCTTCCAGCGCGCGGGCCAGCGTCGGCCCGTCCATGCCGGGGCCGTTATCCGAAATGACGATCCGCGCGCGGTGCTTGTGCGCGCCAAGTTCGACGAGGATCCGCCCGCCCGCCGGCGTCGCCGCGATCGCATTGTCGAGCAGGTGCCCGATCGCGCGGCCGAGCCTGCGCTTGTCGCCGTTGATCCGCCCCGCGCTCTTGTCGCCGCGCATGTCGAGGCTGAGCCCCGCATCCTTGATCCGGCTCGCCCGGTCTTCGACCAGGCGCGTGACGAAAGGCAGCAGTTCAATCTCTTCCTGCGCCAGTGGCAGCATCCCCGCCTCGCTCTGCGAGAGGTCGAGCACGCTTTCGATCTGCTCGCCAAGGCGCCCCACCGAAGACAGGATCGCGGCAACATATTCGCGCCCCTGTTCGGACAGATCCCCGCCCAGTCCCGCTTCCAGCAGTTCGGCAAAGCCCCCGATCGAGGTCAGCGGCGTGCGGAATTCGTAACTCATGTTGGCCAGGAAGCGCGTCTTCATCGCGTCCGCTTCTTCCAGCGCGGCGGCACGCTCGCGCAGGGCCTCTTCGGCCTTCTGGGAATCCGTGATGTCGAGCACGGTCAGCAGGCCATTGCCATCGGGCAGCGGCACCCCAGCATATTCAAGGCTTCGCCCATCGGCCAGCACGACGCGGCCGCCGGTCTGCTTGCGATCTAGCGTCGCGGCGCGCACCGCGTCGCCCACCGCCTTCGCCTTGACCGGTTTCGCCAGCTTGCGCGTGATCCGGTCAAGCAGCGCCTCGATCCGCGGGTGAGTGTCGAGGAAATCCTCCTCCAGCCCCCAATCGGCGGCGAAGCGGCGGTTCCACAGCTGCATCCGCCCATCGGGCGCGAAGACCGCGACCGATTCGAACAGGCTGTCGAACGTGGCGGTGCGAGTGCGCAGCAGGGTGTCGCGCACGGCGGAAAGGCGCAGCTGTTCGGTTCGGTCCTCCGCGATCAGCATCATCCCGCCATCGGGCAGCGGCTGCGCCACCACGCGCAGGTGCGTGCCATCGGCCAGGGTCCAGGCTTCTTCCTGCGCACTGCTCGACATGAACCAACCCGCACGTTCGCGCCGCCAGGCGGGAAAATCCCGAGCTTCGGGTACGCGACCCGCATCGCGCGCCATGTCGAGCAGGCGCTCGAACGGCGGCGGATCGAGCATAACCGCCGGCTTCAGCGCGAAGATCCGCTGGAACGGCTGGTTGGCGAAGGTCAGCTGGCGCTTGGCATCAAACTGCGCGACGCCAGCCGAAAGCTGGTCGAGCATCGCGCGCTGGGCATCGCGGAAGGCCCGGAAATCGCGTGAAACCTCTTCCATTTCCTCGACATCGACCGCGTAACCCGCAATCCCTTCCTCGCCCAGCGGCAGGTCGGACACGCGCAGCGCGCGGCGCTGACCGTCGATGGTGGCGGAAACCATGCGCTCGATCGGCAAGTGCTTGCCGGCCGCCTGCAGCGCGACCTGCTTGGCGGTCAGCCCGTCAACGCTTTCGATCAGCTCTATCCCATCGGCAACGACCTGCCGACCATCCTTGCCAGCCACCGCGCGGACATAGGCTGCGTTGACGAGCCGCAGGTCGCCTTGCGGCCCGCGAAACCACATCGGCATCGGCGCCGCCTCGATCAGCCCGACGAGCGCGGCAAAATCGTCGCGCGCGCGGGCCGCGTCCTCGCGCAGCTGCACCAGTTCGCTTTCGCTGTCGGAAAAGTCGAACACCCAGACCAGCGCCGCGCCGCCCGGCGAGACCTGGGGATCGGCCAGATGCCCGCGCAGCGCGAGGCTGCGTTTCGACCCGCGCGGGGTAACGACCATGCGGAACGGATTGGCCGTACGCTGGCAGCGCCGCACCGCCTCGGTCAATTCGGCCAGCTGTTCGGCCGTCAGACCGCCGCCGCCTTCGAGCCGGCCGCCGTCGAGTTCGGTCAGGAATTGGGGAACATGATCGAGCCCCAGCCAGTTGGCGAGCCGCTGGGGGGCCTCGATCTTGCCATCGGCGCGCACCAGCAAGGGCAGCGCGGGGCTTTCATCGACCATGCGGGCAAGCCGCTTGGCATGCCGCTGTCCGGCCTCGGCCTTGCGTTGGCGGATGCGCGCTGAAACGATGGTCCAGAATGCCGCCACGGTCCAGGCCGCCAACAGCAGGCCAATGAGCATCAAGGCGGTGGGGGACAGGGTCATGTCCCGTCAGCTATGCCCACGGCGCGCGGATTACAACCGCGCGCCGTGCACAAGCTGTCGATCAATAGCGGTAATGATCCGGCTTGAACGGACCATGTTCCGGCACGCCGATATAGTCGGCCTGCTTCTTGGAAAGCTTGGTCAGCTTCACGCCCAGCTTTTCGAGGTGCAGCGCGGCAACCTTTTCGTCGAGGTGCTTGGGCAGGACGTAAACTTCGTTCTTGTATTCCCCGCTCTTGGTGAAGAGCTCGATCTGCGCCAGCGTCTGGTTGGTGAACGAGGACGACATCACGAAGCTGGGGTGACCGGTGGCGCAGCCCAGGTTCACCAGGCGGCCCTTGGCGAGCACGATGATCTGCTTGCCGTCCGGGAATTCGACGAGGTCGGTGCCCGGCTTCACTTCGGTCCACTTGTAGTTGTCGAGCGCGGCGATCTGGATCTCGCTGTCGAAGTGGCCGATGTTGCAGACGATGCTCATCGGCTTCATCGCCTTCATGTG
>NZ_JAYSBK010000030.1:0-31119 GCF_041915465.1 Novosphingobium sp.
GGAGCCGCTTCTTCACCCTTGCTGCAAGCAGCGAGAGCCAGCGAGCTGGCAACGGTAGCGAGAACGAGAACAGTCTTGCGCATAATCATGCCCCCTATGGTTTTAGGCGGCCCCAGCCTAACTGATGAAAGGGGCTCCTAGCAATCAGGAAATTGTATCGCCCTTCAATTGCTTATCCGATCCGGGCGGCAACCAGCGCCTTGAGGTCGGCTTCCGGGCGGGCACCGTAGTGCGAAATGATCTCTGCCGCGCAGATCGCGCCGGTGGTCAGGCAGTCGGCCACCTTCCAGCCGCGAACGTGCCCGAACAGGAAGCCGGCGGCGAACAGGTCGCCCGCTCCGGTCGTGTCGACCACCTGGTCGATCGGCTCGGCCGGGACTTCGAAGCGTTCGCCCCCGGTGACCGCAACGGCCCCCTTTTCGCTGCGGGTGACGACCAGCACCGGCACCTTGGGCGCGAGTTCGGCAAGGCCCTTGTCGAAATCGTCATGCCCCGTCAGCGCGGCCAGTTCGACGTGGTTGGCAAACAGGATGTCGATCTCGCCAGTTTCGATCATGGCGCGGAAATCGGCGCCGTGGCGTTCGATCACGAAGGCATCGGACAGGGTGAAAGCGACCTTGCGGCCCGCATCCTTGGCCGCCGCGATCGCCCGGCGCATGGCCGCGCGCGGTTCCTCGGGATCCCACAGGTAGCCTTCAAGATAGAGCACGCTGGCGGCGCGGATCGCGGCCTCGTCAAGCGCGGCGGCGGGCAGGTACTGCGACGCGCCGAGGAAGGTGTTCATCGTGCGCTGGCCATCGGGGGTCACGAAGATCAGGCAGCGCGCCGTCGGCGGATCGCCCGCGCGCGGCGCGGTGCCAAACGAGATCCCGCCGGCACGAATGTCGTGGGCGAAGACTTCGCCAAGCTGATCGTCAGCGACCTGTCCGATGAAGGCGCATTTCGCGCCCAGTGCGGCAAGCCCGGCCAGCGTATTGGCCGCCGAACCGCCCGAGATCTCACGCGCCGGGCCCATCGCGTCGTAAAGCGAATGGGCGCGTTCGGTATCGATCAGGGTCATGCCCCCACGAACCATGCCGAGTTCCTCGACGAGTGCATCGCTGCACGGTGCCATGACATCGACGATGGCGTTGCCGATGGCGATCACGTCAAACTCGGGCTGGGACATAGGGGAGGGCTTCCTTATGGATGCATTGAATTTTCAGCGACCGTGGCTAGCGGTCATGTCGCCGCAGGGCAAGGCCGCTCGGCGTTGACAGCCGGCGCTATGGAGGCAATGCGCGATGTCGATGAACCGCAAGGCCCTTTTCTCCCTGACGCTGCCGCTGCTGCTTGCCGCCTGTGGTGGAGGTGGAGGCGTCCAGACCGCCGCCAGCAAGCCCGTCAAACCTGCGGTGCGTCCGGCCACAAATCAGGTCGTCGTGCGCCAGCCGGTTCGTGTGCCGCCGCCCGCCCCCAAGCGCCAGGTCGTGCCCGGGCTCGAAGGCGTGATCGGGGCGACGCCCGATGCCCTGGTGCGGCGCTTCGGCCCGGCGCGGCTCGATGTCTACGAAGGCGATGCCCGCAAGCTGCAGTTCGTCGGTCCTGCCTGCGTGCTCGACATTTATCTCTATCCGCCTGCGCCCGGCCGCGAGGTCGAAGCGTCCTACGTCGAAGCGCGCCGCGCCAGCGATGCCCAGGATGTAGACGACGTCGCCTGCGTCAAAGCCCTTACGAAACGCTGAATTCGCAGCGCCGACCTCCTGGTGGTTCCCGTTCGAGGGTAACCCGGATTTAAGGATAGCTGCCTATACCCCGTCCCCGAATACCCAAGGGGACATTGACGTCATGAGCATGCATTTCCGGGACCTCGCATTGCAGGCAGCGGCCGATGGAGTGATCGGTGCACAGGAAATCCTCGAGCTGCGCCGCGCCGGCTGGGCCGACGGCAAGATGGATCCCGAAGAGGCCGAAGCCCTTTTCGAGGCCAATGACCGCCTCACTGAGCCGAGCCGCGAATGGGCCGAATTCTTCGTCGAGGCGCTGACCGAATTCATCGTCAACACGGTTGAACCGCGCGGCTATGTCGACGAGTTCATGGGCGACGAACTGATTGAACGGATCAAGAAGAACGGCCGCGTCAGCTCGCTGGCAGAGCTCGAATTGCTGGTCAAGGTGATGGAAAAGGCGACCAGCGTGCCCCGGCGCGTCAAGGACTTCGCGCTCGAGCAGATCGAGGAAGCCGTGCTGAACGGCGACGGGCCGACCCGCGATGGCGAGCTTTCACCCGGCGTGATCAATTCGACCGAATGCGCGCTGCTGCGCCGGATGATCTTCGCTGCCGGTGGAGATCGCCCGGCCAGCGTCAGCAAGGCCGAGGCCGAGATGCTGTTCCGCATCAAGGATGCCACGATCTACGAAAGCAACGCGCCCGAATGGGAAAAGCTGTTCGTTCAAGGCGTTGCGAACTTCCTGCTCGGCTTTGGCGGGCATGAACCCCTGCCGCGCGAACGCGCTGCGCAACTGGAATCGTTCATGAATGCCGAGGGCGCCGGGATCGGCAGTTTCCTCTCGCGCATGCTGCGCAGCGATGTCGACAACAATGCCGGTGCCGCCTTTGGCAGCCTGCTCGAGATGGGTTCGCAAGGCCCCGATCTGGATGACGACGTTGCCGAGGCCGGCAAGTTGACCCAGGCCGAAGAGCTCTGGCTGCTCGATCACATCGACGCCGACGAGGAACTCGATCCGCTCGAAAAGGCGCTGCTGGCCTTCATCGCCGAAGAAACCGGCGAAGACCCGCTGCGCGGCTAACAGGGTTGGACTTATTTCCTCAGCCGCCCCTTCACCGTCACCCCGGGCTTGACCCGGGGTCCAGCTGCCTGTTGCAGCATGGCAGTTGCAGGCAATGCCCCGAAGTGAAGAAGCGGGATCCCGGGTCAAGCCCGGGATGACGTCGGGCCAGATGCCGCGACCGGAATTCCGGCGGCTAGACGGTAAAGCTTTCGCCGCAGCCACAGCTGCCCTTGGCGTTGGGGTTCTGGAACACGAACCCGGCGGTAAAATCGTCTTCCTGCCAGTCCATCGTGCTGCCGATCAGGTAGAGCACGCTGGCGCCATCGATGAAGAAGGTGCCGCCGGGCGTCTCGATCCGTTCGTCGATCGGGTTCGCCTCGGCCACATAGTCGACCGAATAGGCCAGGCCCGAACAGCCCCGGCGCGGCGTGGAAAGCTTCACCCCGACAGTGCCCTCGGGCGCCTCGCTCATCAACTTGGCGATGCGCGCCTCGGCCGAAGGGGTCAGGATCACGGCGGCGGGCCGCTGGCGGGTAGTCGTGGTCATCACAGCATCCCCAGTTCGAGGCGGGCTTCATCGCTCATCTTGGCCGGATCCCATGGCGGGTCCCAGACCAGATTGACCTCGGCATCGCGCACGCCCGGCACCGCGCCGACGCGCAGCTCGACCTCGCCCGGCATCGATTCGGCCACCGGGCAGTGCGGCGTGGTCAGCGTCATGGTCACCACCACGCCGCCATCATTGGTCACATCGACGCCGTAGATCAGGCCAAGGTCATAGATGTTGACCGGGATTTCAGGGTCGAAAATGTCGCGCAGCGCAGCGATCACCGCCTCGTAAAGGTCGCCGCCCGGCTCACCCGGAGCCACGCCCTCGGCCTTTTCGGCCAGGAAGCCTTCAAGGTAGTCGCGCTTGCGCTCCAGCTTTTCGGCAGGCGTTTCCGCATCCTCCACCTTCGCGCGCGGCGGGGCGTTCACGCTGCTGACTTCTTCGATCGTGAATTTAGGTTCCTCACTCACGCGAAAATCCTTCTGGTCCGTTCAATGCCGCGCAGCAGCGCGGCGATATCTTCCGAATTGCTGTAAAGCCCGAAACTGGCCCGTGCGGTCGCCGGCACGCCGAGGTGGTCCATCAGCGGCTGCGCGCAGTGATGCCCGGCGCGGATCGCGACGCCCTCTTCGTCCAATATGGTGCCGAGGTCGTGCGGATGCACCCCTTCGAGCGCGAAACTGACGATCCCGGCGCTGTCTTCCGGCCCGAACAGCGTCACGTCATTGGCCTCGCGCAGCGCCTCACGCAGCTCGCGCACCAGCGCGGCTTCGTGGGCATGAATCGCAGCCAGCCCGATGGCGTTGACATAGTCGATCGCCGCAGCCAGCCCGATCGCCTCGACGATCGCGGGGGTGCCGGCCTCGAACCGCTGCGGCGCGGGGGCATAGGTCGTGCGCGCGAAGGTCACCCGGTCGATCATCGCGCCGCCGCCCTGCCATGGCGGCATGTCGGCCAGGATCTCCGCCTTGGCCCACAGCGCGCCGATCCCGGTCGGCCCGTAGAGCTTGTGCGCCGAGAACACGTAGAAATCGCAGCCCAGCGCCGCGACATCGACGGCAAGGCGCGGCACGGCCTGGCAGCCATCGAGCAGCAGCTTCGCGCCCACGCCCTGCGCCAGCGTTGCCGCGCGGCGGCAATCGAGCACCGAGCCAAGCACGTTGGACACATGGGCAAGCGCCACCAGCTTGTGCGCCGGCGTGAGCATCGCCTCGGCAGCGTCGAGATCGATCCTGCCGTCTGCGGTGAGCGGGCAGACGTCGATTGCCACGCCAGTCCGTTCCGCCAGCAGCTGCCAGGGCACGATGTTCGAATGATGCTCCAGCACGGAGAGCAGGATGCGGTCCCCGGCCTTCAGGTTCACCTGTCCCCAGGTCTGCGCGACGAGGTTGATCGCCTCGGTCGCGCCGCGGGTGAACACCACTTCGTCCTCGCGCCCGCCGATAAAATCCGCGACGCGGCGGCGCGCCGCCTCGAACGCGAGGGTCATTTCCGCCGAGCGGGCATAGACCCCGCGGTGCACGGTCGCATAGTCGCGGCCCATCGCGTTCACCGTGGCGTCGATTACCGCCTGCGGCTTTTGCGCGGTGGCCCCGCTATCGAGGTAGTGCCAACCGTTCGCCAGACCCGGAAAATCGGCGCGCAGGTCTGGCCGGAGGAGCATCGCCGTTGTCACAGCAGCGCCTCCAGCGCTTTGAGCGCGGCGTTCTGCAACGCCTCTTCCTCTGCCGCGCCGACAAAGGCTTCGGCGATGAAAGCCTGCAGCATCAGCCGCTTGGCGTCGGCCGGGGGCAGCCCGCGCGAGGCGAGATAGAACAGCCCGTTCGCGTCAAGCTCGCCGACCGCGCAGCCGTGCGCGCACTTGACGTCGTCGGCATAGATTTCGAGTTCCGGGCGGGCATTGGCCGTCGCCGTCCGGTCAAGCAGCATGGCGCGGACCGACTGTTCGCCGTCCGTGCCATCGGCCCCGCGCTCCACCAGCACCTTGCCAAGGTAATTGACCGTCGCGTTGCCGCCCGCGACCGAGCGCACCAGCTGGCGGCTGACCGCGTCCTTGCCGGCGTGAGTCACGTGGGTCACGATTTCCAGCCGCGCCTCGCCGCCCGCCAGCTGCGCCGCGCCAAGCGTGAATTCGGCCCCTTCGCCCAGCTCAGCCCGGACCGCGATCCGGCCATAGGCAGGGGACGCATTGAGCACGTGGAGCGTGAACTTCGCGTCCGGTGCCAGCGTGATCGCCAGCTCCCGTACCGCCGCTTCACTGCCGGTGTTGGCGATCGCCAGCGCGCCTTCCTCGCCCGCGCCCAGCACCACTTCCTCCACCGCGACCGGCCACAGCGGGGCCAGCGCGGCGAGGTCCGCATAGCGGTAGTCCTCGTCCTTGCGGGTGGGTAGGACCATCATGGGCATCGTTTCCAGCCAATGACCTTGGGCCGGGCCAATGCCTTGCCGTCAGTTGAAACAATCCGCTCGCTGAGCTGCAGACCATTGCCGCCAAGTGTCAGAATGAAGATCTGCCGCTGCTCATCCTCTGCTGACAGCCACGTGACCGAAACGCGGATGCGGTTCGATGCCAACTTTTCAACCCGGTCGACCCGCGCATCAAACTCACCATCGTCGATCTGGTTCGCGGCGATGTACAACCGGACGTGATTTTCACCGGTCGAGCAAGACTGATGGGCGACGACCCAGTTCCCGGTAAATGACACCGGGATGGTGGCCACTGCCATAGCGCCGGCTGCCAACCCAATCATGCCGCAACCGCCTCGTAACCGTGCTCTTCCAGCTCGAGCGCCAATTCCGGCCCGCCGGTCCTGACGATCCTGCCGCCCGCGAGGACGTGGACGAAGTCTGGCTTCACGTAATCGAGCAGGCGCTGGTAGTGCGTGATCAGCAACACGGCCTTGTCAGGCTTGCGCATGATCGCGTTGATCCCTTCGCCGCAGATCCGCAGCGCGTCGATGTCGAGGCCTGAATCGGTTTCGTCGAGGATCGCGAGGCTCGGATCGAGGATCCCCATCTGGACCATTTCCGCGCGCTTCTTCTCGCCGCCCGAAAAGCCGACGTTCACCGGGCGCTTGAGCATGTCCATGTCCATCCGCAGCAGCCCGGCCTTGTCGCGCGCCAGCTTGAGGAATTCGCCGCCCGACAGCGGTTCCTCGCCGCGGCTCTTGCGCTGGGCATTGGCGCTTTCACGCAGGAACTGGACGAAGGACACGCCCGGAATCTCGACCGGGTACTGAAAGCCCAGGAACAACCCCGCCGCCGCGCGCTCGTGCGGTTCGAGCGCGAGCAGGTCCTCGCCCTTGAAAGTCACCGCACCGCCGGTCACTTCGTAACCCGGCCGCCCGCCGAGGGTATAGCCAAGAGTCGATTTGCCCGCACCGTTCGGCCCCATGATCGCATGGACCTCGCCCGGATTGATGGTGAGGCTGAGCCCCTTGAGGATCGGCTTGTTGGCCACCTTGGCCTGGAGATTTTCAATTTTCAGCATAATGTCATTTGCCCTGCATGCAGTTGGCAAGAAAATCGGTGCGCAGTTCATCGACCAGCGCGCGCCAGCTGATTTCCACCGCGCGGGCATCTTCGAGCTGGCGTTGCCGCGCATCGAGCGCGGCCAGACTGGCCGCAATTGCGGCCTGATCGGCGGGCACGGTGGCCTTGGCCTGGCGCGCCAGCAGGTCGGCACGGTCACGCGCGATGGACTGCTGTTCGGCATAGGCGGCAGCGGCAAACTGGCTGCGGCGGTGCGGCTCAGCCTTGGTCAGCGCCTGCATCGCCCCACGATCGCAGCGCTTGACCGCCTCGAGCGCGGGCGCGGCCTCGGGCCCTTCAAAAACGGCGGCCATCAGCAGCAGCGGCGCGATCATCCGACGCTCCCTTCAAGGCTGATTCCCAAGAGCTTCTGCGCCTCGACCGCAAATTCCATCGGCAGCTGCTGCAGCACTTCCTTGGCGAAGCCGTTGACGATCAGCGCCACGGCCGATTCCTGATCCAGCCCGCGCTGCATCGCATAGAACAGCTGGTCGTCGCTGATCTTGCTGGTGGTCGCCTCGTGCTCGATCTGGGCGCTCGGATTGCGCACCTCGATATAGGGCACGGTATGAGCGCCGCAGTCCTTGCCGAGCAGCAGCGAATCGCACTGGGTGAAGTTGCGCACGCCCTCGGCCTGCGGGGCGACGCGCACCAGGCCGCGATAGGTGTTGTTGCTCTTGCCGGCCGAAATGCCCTTGGACACGATCGTCGAACGGCTGCCCTTGCCGTTGTGGATCATCTTGGTGCCGGTATCGGCCTGCTGGTAATTATTGGTGACGGCCACCGAATAGAATTCGCCCACCGAATCCTCGCCATTGAGGACGCAGGAGGGGTACTTCCACGTGACCGCAGAGCCGGTTTCGACCTGGGTCCAGGAAACCTTGCTGCGCGCGCCCTGGCACAGCGCGCGCTTGGTGACGAAGTTGTAGATCCCGCCCTTGCCCTGGGCATCGCCCGGATACCAGTTCTGCACGGTCGAATACTTGATCTCGGCATCGTCGAGCGCGACCAGTTCGACCACGGCGGCGTGGAGCTGGTTCTCGTCGCGCTGCGGCGCGGTGCAGCCTTCGAGGTAGGAGACATAGGCCCCCTTGTCGGCCACGATCAGGGTGCGCTCGAACTGGCCGGTGTTTTCCGCGTTGATGCGGAAATAGGTCGACAGTTCCATCGGGCAGCGCACACCTTCGGGGACATAGACGAAAGTGCCATCCGAAAAGACCGCGCAGTTGAGCGCGGCGAAGAAATTGTCGCGCACCGGGACGACCTTGCCCAGCCAGCGCTTCACCAGTTCGGGGTATTCGCGGATCGCCTCCGAAATGGACAGGAAGATCACCCCGGCCTTTTTCAGCTCGTCGCGGAAAGTGGTGGCGACGCTGACACTGTCGAACACCGCATCCACGGCCACCTTGCGCGCACCCTCGACCCCGGCGAGCACCTTCTGCTCTTCCAGCGGAATGCCGAGCTTCTTGTAGACCTCGAGGATCTCGGGATCGACCTCGTCGAGGCTCGAGAGCTTCTTCTTGGGCTTGGGCGCGGCGTAGTAATAGGCGTCCTGGTAATCGATTGGCGGGATATTCAGCTTGGCCCAGTCCGGCATCGGCATGGTCAGCCAGTGACGATAGGCCTTGAGCCGCCATTCGAGCATCCATTCCGGCTCGTTCTTCTTGGCCGAAATGAAGCGGATCGTGTCTTCGCTCAGCCCCTTGGGGGCGAATTCGGTGTCGATCTGGGCCGACCAGCCGTGCTCGTAATCCGCCACCTTGGCCGCAGCATCGCGCGCGGCCTGATCCTTGATCGCGGCATCGTTGACGGTCTGGCTCATTGCACCTGCTCCGCCAGGCGGGTGAGCGGCACATCGGCCAGCGCGCTGCGCACCGCATTGCCGACGATTCCCCAGTGCGGCTTGACCGTGCAGCCGCCATCCAGCGCGCAATCGTTACGCGCAGTATCGACGCAGGGGGTCAGCGCGATCGGGCCTTCAACCGCCTCGATGATGTCGGCGAGCGTGATCGCGGCAGCCGGCCGCGCGAGCTTGAGCCCGCCGCCGACCCCGCGCGAAGAACGCAGCAGGCCCGCAGCGGTCAGGCGGCTGACCAGCTTCTGTACTGTCGGCACCGGCAGCCCGGTTTCTTCGGCCAACTGGCCCGCAGAGACGCGCACGCCGCCGCAATGGCGCGCGGCGGCGCTCATCGTGACGACGGCATAATCGGCCATGCTGGATAGGCGCATGCGTGCTTCCCGGAAAATCAGAGTGATTCTTTCCGATTTCCCTTAAGCGTCTTTCCCACGCATTTCAATCGTCGGGAATCCGCGCGATGTTCGGCCGAAATTCACGGTAGTTGCGCAGCGCGATCGCACTTTGCAGCACCGATTCATCGGCGGCCGCGAGGCGCTGCGGCGTGCGGCCCACGAACCGGCGCACTTCGCGGATCATGTGCGATTGATCGTAGAACAGGTTGACCAGGCCAGCGGCCTTTTCGTCGCTGGTCTCCGCAGATTGCAGCAGCGCGACAACCCGCAGCGCCCGATATTTTCGGGCCAGCTGCTTGGGTGTGCTGCCGAAATAACGGGCCACCAGCCGTTCGAGCTGACGCGGGGAATAGCCGGTCCGGGCCAGCAGCTCGGGTAGCTGCGGGTCGATTCGGTCCGACATCCAATCGGCCACCTGCCCGATCAATCTCACATGCTGCGGATTGAGCGGGCCAAGCCGTGCGCCGATATGCTCGGCCAGCAGCATGGCCAGATCCGCATCGCTGGTCTGGCCCTCGGCCGCGAGCCGGCGAATCCGTATGCCCAGGTCATGAATCCCGTCCCCCAGCAGTGCATCGGCATCATCTGCGCGATCCACGTGCCGCGATGCATCCAGTTTTGTGAGTGTCGCCCAGCCGAGCGGAGATAGCGCTGCGGCAAGCATGTCGAGCGGGCCATCGACCTTCAATTCGACCGCAGCATTGGTTGGCGCCAGCAATGTTTCAGGATGGGCTTGATCGGTCCGCCCATCGGCGAAACGCATTGTTCCGTTGCCGGCAATGACGATCGCAAGGTAGCCGACGGCCGCCGGCAGCATATCGCGAATCTCGCGTTCCATGCAACGCAGCGTGAACAGGGTCGTGATGTAGGGCTGCAGCGCAGGCGGAGCTGGGTAGTGTTGCAGCCTGAGCAGGGATGGAGGTGTCAATTCGCGTTCAACTCGAGGTTGACGCGTCTGGGTGGTCGCATCCGGCATAAAGACGGATTTTCCCGCAACCATCCCCAAAAGGCAATTGCATAAAAAAAGGCGGCTCCGAGGTAGGGACCAGGGAGCCGCCCCTTAAGTTTAAGAACTCGAAGCAGGATAGCCACGAGCCCTTCGGGTCGCAAAAATGGAAATAGCCCAACGAACTATCGGTCAGATTGTATGGATTCGCCATCGAGCCCCTTGAAATTGCCTCGGGAATGGATTGGAAGCGTTTCCAACTTTGAGTCGGGCGCCCCCGCCCAGCGTGCCTCGATCATCGACTCACGCCTTCGACGCTGCCATAGGCGCCGACGATGCTTTACCAATTGCTCCGCCCCGCCCTGTTCCTGCTCGATGCCGAAGCGGCGCACGGCCTTTCGCTGGCCGCGCTCAAGGCCATGCCCTTTGGCGCCCTGCCGCCGGCAGACGGGCCGCTGGCGACAACCGTGGCGGGTCTGTCCTTTCCCAATCCCCTGGGCATGGCGGCTGGCTTCGACAAGAATGGCGAAGTGCCGGACGCCCTGCTGCGACTCGGTTTCGGCTTTGCCGAGGTTGGTTCGATCACGCCGTTGCCGCAATCCGGCAATCCGCGCCCCCGCCTGTTCCGCCTGGCCGAGGATCACGGCGTGATCAACCGCATGGGCTTCAACAATGGCGGCGCGCAAGCGGCGGTTGCGCGGCTCGCGCGGCGGGCTGGGCGGCCCGGCATCGTCGGAATCAACATCGGCGCGAACAAGGATTCGGCCGACCGGAGCGCCGACTATGCGACGATGGCCCGCCTGATGGCCCCGCTCGCCTCCTATCTGGCGGTCAATGTGTCGAGCCCGAATACGCCGGGGCTGCGCGCTTTGCAGGATGAGAGTGCGCTGACCGCACTGCTCGACGCCGTGCTCGACGCGCGTGGCCGCGGCGGACCGCCGGTGTTCCTGAAGGTCGCGCCCGATCTCGAGCCCGCCGATATCGACGCAATCGCCCGGATCGCGATCGACAAGCAGCTGGGTGCGCTGATCGTGTCGAACACCACGATTTCGCGACCGCCGCTGCAATCTGCCAACGCGCACGAAGCTGGCGGCCTGTCCGGCGCGCCTTTGCGGGATCTCGCCCAGCAGCGTCTGCGGGATTTCCGCACTGCGACCGGCGGGGCCGTGCCGCTGATCGGGGTCGGCGGGATCGCCACGGCAGAAGACGCCTGGGCGCGAATTCGCGCCGGGGCCGACCTCGTGCAGCTCTATTCGGCAATGGCCTATGCCGGCCCCGGGATTGCCCGCAAGATTACGCGCGGATTGGTGAAATTGATGCGCCGCGACGGCTTCAGCAGCATTGCCGAGGCGGTCGGAAGCGAATAGCCTGCGGGGCATGAAAACCCGCTTCGCTGCTCTTTTGCTGGCTCCGCTGCTCGCGGCGGCCTGCTCCACCACCAACACTCCCCCCGCCGCCGCTTCGGCTCCGGTCGCAACCTCCGCCGCCGTCTATCCCGGCGGCATGGTCAGCGCAGCCGATCCGCGCGCCGCCGATGCCGGGACACAGATGCTGCGGCAAGGCGGCAACGCCACCGACGCCGCCATCGCGACCATGCTGGCGCTGTCGGTGGTCGAGCCGCAAAGCTCCGGAATCGGTGGCGGCGGCTTCTTTGTCGAGACCGACGCCGCCGGCCATGTCGTGACGATCGACGGGCGCGAGACCGCACCGGCTGCCGCCCACCCGCACTGGTTCTTCAAGGATGGCAAGCTGTTGTCCTTCCCCGAAGCGGTGCCCGGCGGCACCAGCGTCGGCGTGCCCGGCAACATGGCGCTGGCCGCCAAGGCCCACAAGGAACACGGCAAACTGCCCTGGGCCACGCTGTTCGCCCCTGCGATCAAGCTGGCGCGTGACGGTTTCGAGATCACGCCCCGCTTGTACGGAATGCTCAAGACCAATGCCAAGGTTGCCGGCTTCACGAGCGAGGGCCGCGCCCTGTTCTATGGCACCGATGGCGAGCCTTTGCCGGTGGGAACCCTGGTGAAGAACCCCGCGATGGCGACCACGCTCGAAGCGCTGGCCGCCGGCGGGCCGCGCACTTTTTACGAGGGCGCGAACCCGCGCGCGATCGTGGCGCGGGTTACCAACGCGCCGGTCAATCCCGAACCGATGACCGAGGCGGACATCGCCGCCTATGCAGCCAAGGACCGCGCCCCGCTGTGCGGAACCTATCGCGGCTACAAGGTCTGTTCGATGGGCCCGCCATCGTCGGGCGCGACCACGGTGATCGCGACGCTGAAGATGCTCGAACGCTTCGACCTCGGCGCATTGGGCAAGGATTCGCCGGTGGCCTGGCACCTGATCGCCGAATCGATGCGGCTCTCCTATGCCGACCGCAACCGCTATACGGCCGACAGCGATTTCGTGCCGGTGCCCGCCGAGGGGATGATCGATCCTGCCTACCTGGCCAAGCGCTCCGCCCTCATCGATCCGGGCAAGACCATTTCATCGGTCACCGCCGGCACCCCGCCGGGCGCGGAGAAGCTGGCCTGGGCTGACCCGGCCATGGCCGAGGAGCACGGCACCTCGCATTTCGTGACGATCGACCGGACCGGCAACGCGGTCAGCTATACCTCCACCATCGAAAGCCCCTTTGGGTCTGGCCTGATGGTCGATGGCTACTTCCTCAACAACGAGCTGACCGATTTCGACATGAATCCCGAGCTCGACGGCCGCCAGGTCGCCAACCGGGTCGAAGGCGGCAAGCGTCCGCGTTCCTCGATGAGCCCCACCCTGGTGTTCGGTCCCGATGGCAAGCTGCGCCTCGCCGTTGGCGCGGCGGGCGGGGCGACCATTCCCGCCCAGGTGATCCGCGCGATCATCGGCGTGATCGACTGGAATATGCCCGCTCAGGATGCGCTGGGCCTGCCGGTGATCTTCGCGCCGGGGATCGACACGATCTTTATCGAACAGGGCAGCAGCCTCGAAGCGATGATCCCGGCGCTGAGGGCATTGGGGCACGATCAGGTCGTGCCGCGCGCTCTGCCGCTCAAGGCGAATGCCATCGAAGTGATCGATGGCGCCTTGCGCGGCGCGGCCGATCCGCGCAGCGAGGGACAGGCTATTCCCGAATAGTCGGCTTGCCGCTGCGGCCAAGCCGTCCTAGCAATGGCGTAAGGCCGGGCGGAACAAGCCCGGACACGGGCAAGAGGCGTGCGCGAAAGGGGCTTGTGCGCAGTGGTTGATATTTCCGATCTGCCGACCAGCCGGAACCTGGTCGAACTGTTCTTCAATCGTGCGGAAGCACGCGGCGACGCGCCGTTCCTGTGGGCCAAGCGCGATGGCGCCTGGCAATCGATCAGCTGGGCCGACGCGGCGCGGCAGGTATGCCAGCTGGCCGAGGCGCTGCGCGGTCTTGGGCTGGAAGACGGCGACCGGGTGATGCTGGTATCCGAAAACCGGCCCGAGTGGTGCATCGCCGACTTCGCGATCATGGCGGCGGGCTGCATCACGGTGCCAGCCTATGTCACCAACACCGAGCGCGACCATCTCCACATCCTCGACAATTCGGGTGCGCGGGCCGTGATCGTGGCGAACGACAAGCTGGCCAAGCCGCTGCTTCCAGCCGTGCTGCGTTCCGGCCAGGCCAGGCAGGTGATCGGGATCGAGCCGCTGCGCATCGCCCAGACCAGCACCTTCGAGTACCACGAATGGGCCGCGCTTACCGAGGGCGACAGCCCGGCCGCGCGCGCGGCCGTGATGGAGCGCATCGCCGGCATCGGCCGCGAGGATACCGCCTGCCTGATCTACACCAGCGGCACCGGCGGCGCGCCGCGCGGGGTGATGCAGCACCACGGCGCGATCCTGTGCAACATCGACGGCGCGGCCCGCGTGCTGGCCGAGGACTTCGGGCTGGATGACGACGTGTTCCTCTCGTTCCTGCCGCTGAGCCACGCCTACGAGCATACCGGCGGGCAGATGCTGCCGATCTCGGTCGGCGCACAGATCTATTATTCCGAAGGCCTCGAAAAGCTGGCCAGCAACATCGAGGAAGTGCGCCCGACGATCATGGTCGTGGTGCCGCGCCTGTTCGAAGTACTGCGCACCCGGATCATGAAATCGGTCGAGAAGCAGGGCAAATTCCCCAATTACCTGATGGGCCGGGCGATCGCGATCGGCACGCTGAAGGCCCAGGGCCGAGAACGGCTGCGTGACAAGCCGATGGACCTGCTGCTCGAACGCGCGCTGCGGCCCAAGATCCGCGCGCGGTTTGGCGGACGGCTGAAAGCGATGGTTTCGGGCGGCGCGCCGCTCAACCCCGATATCGGCGTGTTCTTCGATTCGATGGGGCTGACCATGCTGCAGGGCTATGGCCAGACCGAGGCGGGGCCCGTGATCAGCTGCAACCGCCCTGCCGCAGGCCTCAAGATGGACACCGTCGGCCCGCCGCTCCACGGGGTCGAAGTGAAGATTGCGGAGGACGGTGAAATCCTGGTGCGCGGCGAACTGGTCATGCACGGTTATTGGCGCAACGAGGCGGAGACCGCACGGACCCTCGTCGACGGCTGGCTCCACACCGGCGATATCGGCCATATCGACGAGGCCGGGCGGATCGTCATCACCGACCGCAAGAAGGACATGATCGTCAACGACAAGGGCGACAATGTCTCGCCCCAGAAGATCGAGGGCATGCTGACCTTGCAGACCGAGATCGCCCAGGCGATGGTAGTGGGTGACAAGCGGCCCTACATCGTTGCGCTGATCGTGCCGGATGCGGAATGGGCGCTCGAATGGGCGCGCGCCAACGACGAAAAATTCGATTTCCACGAACTGCAGGACCTGCCCGCTTTCCGCAGCGCCGTGCGCGCCGCGATCGACCGGGTGAACCAGGACCTTTCGGTGATTGAAAAGGTGCGCCAGTTCGCCTTTGCCGAAGAAGCCTTCTCAATCGAGAACGAGGAAATGACCCCCAGCCTCAAGATCCGGCGCCACAAGCTGAAAGAGCGCTACGGCGCGCTGCTCGACGGATTGTACAAGGGATGATGGCCGAGGCGGTGCTCGCCGCGATCCCGTGGGATCAGGCCGCGACGATGATCGACCTGGAAGGCCGCACCCCGATTATCGGGACGATACGCGACTGCGCGATGCATTTCGCGCTCTACAAGCCGCACGCGCGGAGCAATGCCCGCGTGCTGCTGACCCGGCCGGTGTTCCGCGAAGGCCGCCAGACCCGCACCTGGATCCTCGAGCCGGAAGAGATCGAGCAGCTCACCCAGCGGATGCGGCGCGAAGCGAACTAGGCGCTATAGTGCCTTGATCGTGCTGACCGAGCGGTTGTCGTTCCAGTGCGAATGAACCTGGGCCTCAAACCCGCGCGGGCGGTCGGCAAGGTAGCGGGTGGATAGCCACAACCGCTTGAGGTGGCGCTTGACCCCGTTCTCGACGTCGTCCTCGTATTCGCTGCGGCCGTGGAGCACGTGGTAGTTGTTGATGAACTGCATCTCGCCGGGAGCAAGGTCCATATAGACGTTGAACTCCGGACGCTCGGCCATTTCCATGATCGCATCGAGCGCCTCGACCGCAAGCGGAGAGAGGCGCGGAGCATCCGCGTGACGCTGGGATGCCTTGATGTAGCTGGGCACATAGCGGCAGAACAGGCGGCCCTGATGCTCGGTGAACACCGGGCGGATGTAATAGGGCCGGGTGCCGGGGGCTTCCTCGCCCCGGAAATCCCACGGCAGTTCCTCATAAAGCGCGGCGACCAGATCGGGCCGGGTCTGGACCAGCTCGTTGTAGATCGCGACCACGTTCGCGACGCAGGACTTGCCCCCACGCTTGGCCGCGCGCAGGCACATCAGGCCGACGAGGTCCGACCCGTCCGTATGATAGGACAGTGCGATCAGCCCCAGCTCGTTGCCGCGCGCGGTGGGATCGTTCGGGCTTTTGCCCTGGTCGGTCACGTCCCCCATCACGTGGCCATACTTGTTCTGCGGCCACGGATTGCCGAGGTGCATCCCGATGCCCCAATAGAGCATGGTCAGCTCATCATCGTTGTAGCGCGCGGTATCGAGCCGCGAGATCCGCTGAAACCCGCGCCCGTCGATCAATTCGCGTTCGATTTCGGCGAGCTTGGGCACCAGCCGGTCGAGCGGAAAATCCTCGCGCGTGATGTCCATCAGGTTGGACGAGCGCGCCTGGGCATGGCGCAGCGCCGCGTCGAGCTCGCGCTGGTCTGCCTCGTCGAGATCGAGCGTCCAGGCGTCCGGATCCTGCACATCGCCGGAGCGCCAGTTGACGTGGGTTTCAAGTGGGCGCGGGGTGAAGGTCACTTTCCCCTCCCGGTTCAAGCCGCCGCCGGAGCGGGCTGCGATCCGCGCACCAGCCGTCCGGGCAGTGCGCCGGTCGGCGCGCCATCACGATAGGTCACCTGTCCCGCCACCATCGTGTGCGTATAACCCGTCGCCCGCTGGAGCAGGCGCTTGCCGCCGGCGGGCAGGTCATAGGCCATTTCGGGGCGCTGGCAGCCTAGCCTGGCGAAATCGATCACGTTGATGTCGGCGCGCATCCCCGGCGCGATCACCCCGCGGTCGAGCAGGCCCATGGCGCGGGCGTTGTCCGAGGTCTGGCGTTTGACCAGCGTGGCAAGGTCGATCCGCCCGTGCGCGCGGTCACGCCCCCAGTGCGAGAGCAGGTAGGTCGGGAACGAACCGTCGGAAATCAGGCCGACGTGCGCCCCGCCATCGCCCAGCCCCATCAGCGTGTTCTTGGCCCCCAACATCTCGCCGGTATCGTCGAGGTTGAAGTGCGCATAGTTGGCGAACGGCAGCAGCATGAAATCGCGCCCATCGTTGGCGATCATCAGGTCATAGGCGACCTCGTTCGCGCTGCGCCCTTCACGCCGCGCCTGGTTGGCGAGCGACGTTTCCTCGCCCGGTTCGTAGTTCGGCGGATCGCCGAGCGGGAAGATCATGCCGTAATTGGTCAGCATCCGCGTCGCGGTCAGTACCTGGTTCGTCTCGCCCGCACCGCCGCCATCGGCTTCGAGCAGCAGCTGCGCCCGGAACGAGGGATCGCGCATCGCGGCAAGCCGCTGGTCGAACGGCAGCGCGGAGATCTTCTGGTAGCTCGGCAGGTGCGAGAACGGGCTGGCGCTGGCCTGCAGCCCCAGCAGCAGGCCGATCGGGCGCGGGGCGACCTGGGCCTTGATTTCCAGCCCGTCCTCGTTCGCGCGGTCGATCATGCCGAGCAGGTCGCGCCAGCCATCGGGCTTGGAGTGCGCCTGCCCCAGCGACAGCGATAGCGGCCGCCCCGAAGCGGCGACGATCCGCCTGACCATGGCAAATTCGGTTTCGACATCGGGCTGGTTGAAGTCCGAAATCAGTTCGAGCACGCCCTTGCCGGCATCCTTCTGACCCAGCGCGATCCCCATCAGCTCGGCTTCGGTGGCGCGCAGCGAGGGGGTGGGATCGCCCTTCACCGTGCGGTGGTTGAGCGTGCGCGAGGTGGAAAAGCCGATCGCGCCGGCCGCCACGGCCTCGGCAGAAAGGCGGCGCATCTGGGCGATGTCGTCCTCGGTCGCGGCTTCCAGGTTGGCGCCGCGTTCGCCCATCACGAACACCCGCAGCGCGCCGTGAGGCAGCTGGGCGCAGATATCCATGTCGCGCGGGCGGGCATCGAGCGCATCGAGGTATTCGGGAAAGCTCTGCCAGTTCCACGCCAGCCCTTCGTGGAGCGCAGTGCCGGGAATGTCTTCCACCCCTTCCATCAGTTCGACCAGCCGGTCGCGGTCCTGCGGCTTCACCGGCGCGAAGCCGACCCCGCAATTGCCCATCACCGCCGTGGTCACGCCGTGCCAGCTCGACGGCTGCATCCGGCTGTCCCAGGTGGCCTGGCCATCGTAATGGGTGTGGACGTCGACGAAGCCCGGTGTGACGATCTGGCCGCGGGCATCGATTTCCTCTGCGCCGCGATCCGGAACCTTGCCGACTGCGACAATCTTGCCTGCGGCAATGGCAATATCGGCTTCGCGCAATGCTGCGCCGGTTCCGTCGGCGACGGTCCCGCCGCGAATCACGCAATCGAGCTGCCTGGCCATACTCTCCACTCCAATTCTTTTTATCGGAGCGAAGACTATGCCCTTGCGAGCACATGTCCAGAGGATTGCCGAACTTTTTTAATCGTGCGGTTAAGCTGCCTCTTTTTCGATCCACTCAGGATAGAACGAGGGTTCGCGCACCGACCAGCCAGGCGCGGTTGCGGCCGCCTCGCTGATCGACTGGAGCAGGTGCTTGCGCCGTTCGGGCCGGATCTGCGGCAGCGCACTCGCCGCGCAGAAGGCGGAAGGCAGGAACGGACGCACTTCGGCGCCGAGCAGGCGCTCGTACAGGAAGCGGAAGGCCGAAAAGCTCTCGATTCGCTCCTGCACGATATCGAACGCGGCAACGCGCACCAATTTGCCGATGAAGGCGTCGATGCCCTCGAACCCGCTTTCATCGGGGATCGCTCCGCGCAGCGCCTTCAATTCCTGATAGACCACATACTGGCTACGAATTGCAGCCGTTTCAGCCGCGTCGCGCGCCCACAGCTTGAAGGCGTCCTGGCGGCCCAGCCCGATATCCAGACTGCGTTTGATGTAGCGCTGCTCACATGGTGCAAAGCTGGCGAACTCGCGAAGTTCGGCAATGGTCAACGAAGCGGTGGTGGTATTGCTCATCATGCGGCCCCAAGTTCGCTACTTGGGAGCACTTCACCAGAATATGATTATCAACCCGTTAACCATGACCGCTAAATCAGTCCTGCCAGCGGGCTAGATGGATCCGCGTACTTGCGTGTCGCCATGCGTCCGGCACGGTAGGATTCGCGCCCGGCCTCGACCGCCAGCTTCATCGCGCGGGCCATGCGCACCGGATCCTTCGCCTCGGCAATGGCCGTGTTCATCAGGACGCCGTCGACGCCCAGTTCCATCGCCACAGCGGCGTCGCTCGCCGTGCCGACCCCGGCATCGACCAGCACCGGCACGTTCGCCCCTTCGACGATCAGGCGGATCGTCACCCGGTTCTGGATGCCAAGACCCGACCCGATCGGAGCCCCCAGCGGCATCACGGCCACCGCGCCCGCTTCTTCCAGCTGCTTGGCCGCAATGGGATCGTCGACGCAGTAGACCATCGGCAGGAAGCCCTCTTTCGCGAGGACTTCGGTCGCCTTCAGCGTTTCGCGCATGTCGGGGTAAAGCGTGCGCGCCTCGCCCAGCACTTCCAGCTTCACCAGGTCCCAGCCGCCCGCTTCGCGCGCCAGGCGCAGGGTGCGGATCGCGTCATCGGCCGTGAAGCAGCCGGCGGTGTTGGGCAGGTAGGTAATCTGCTTGGGATCGATGAAGTCCGTCAGCATCGGCGCCTTGGGGTCGGAGATGTTGACCCGGCGCACCGCGACGGTGACGATTTCCGCTCCGGAAGCTGCCACGGCGGCCGCGTTCTGGGCAAAGTCCTTGTACTTGCCGGTCCCGACGATCAGGCGCGAACGGAAGGTGCGGCCTGCCACGGTCCAGCTGTCATCGTCGTCCTGGCCGCCGCCAACGAAGTGGACGATCTCCAAAACGTCGCCATCGGTCAAAACAACATCGGCAAGCGTGGAGCGGGGGACGATATCGCCATTGCGCTCGACCGCGACCTTGGCCGGATCAAGTTCAAGCGCGCGGACCAGGTCGGCAATCGAACCGGGCGCGGCGCGGCGCGGTTCACCGTTGACGGTAAGGGAAAGCTGAGCGGACATGGGTCCGCAGATAGCGATCAGTGCGAGCAGCGCAAGTTGCGGATGTGCGCCCAGCCCAGCAAAGCAACGCCAGCGATCGTCAGCACCGCCTCGGCAGTGCCGTGTCCGGTGAACAGCGCCACCGCCATAAGTGCGATCCCGGCAGCACCCGCCTGCAGCGGAACCGGATCGCCGTGACGCACCACACCCATGACCAGCGTGGTCGCCCCGACGCCAATCGCAAGCGCCAGGCCAATGCGGTGGATCGCAGGGGCAAGCAGGATTTCCCCGCCCAGGCCAAGTCCCGCGACAAGGAACAGGCCGGCCAGGCAATGCAGCGCGCAGAGCCCCGAAAGGATCACGCCAAACCGGTCAAGCCGGCCTCGAATCATGAGAATCGCTTCACGCATTGCGCGGCCCATGTATGTGATGATGTAACATCATTCAAGGACAAGCCTGCACTTTGGATACGGTTTGCCGTATTGCGCTTGCGCTTTGCCGCAGAGCGAAGCAGTGAGCCGCCATGACGCAACGCAGCTCTGAGTCTGACCCTCGCCCGTTGGCGCTGTCGCGCTGGCTGTTCGTGGTTGCCGCGCTGGTGGTGACGATGGTGGCGGTCGGCGGCATCACCCGGCTCACCGAATCCGGCCTGTCGATCACCGAATGGAAGCCGATCAGCGGCGCGATCCCGCCGATAACCGAGGCACAGTGGCAGGCCGAGTTTGCAGCCTATCAGAAGATCCCGCAGTATACCGAGATCAACGGCCCTGCGGGCATGACCCTGGCCCAGTACAAATACATCTTTTTCTGGGAATGGTTCCACCGCCTGATCGGGCGGACCATCGGCCTGGCCTTTGCGCTGCCGCTCGCCTGGTTCTGGATCAAGCGCCAGATCCCCACGGGATACCACGCCCGGCTCGTCGGGTTGCTGATGCTCGGCGGGCTGCAGGGCGCGGTCGGCTGGTGGATGGTCAAGTCCGGCCTGACCCACGACGTGAAGGTGAGCCACTTCCGCCTTGCGACCCATCTCTTGCTGGCTCTCACCACGCTATCCGCGCTGGTCTGGACTGCGCTGGACCTGCGCGGGGAAGCGCGCGGGATCGGCAAAGCCAGGATCACCGGCTTTGGCCTGCTCGCGCTGGCGGCGCTGGCGCTGCAGCTGTTCCTTGGCGCGCTGGTTGCCGGATTGCGCGCCGGCTACGTCTCGGGTTCGGGATGGTTCAACTGGCAGGCCTGGCCGCTGATGCAGGGCAAGCTGTTTCCAGCCGGGGTCGATTGGACGAAAGGCGCCGGGCACGCGGTGGTCTCCGATCCCTTCCTGGTGCATTTCATCCATCGCTGGTGGGCCTGGGTGGTGGTCGCGGTCCTGATCGTGCTCGCGCGCAGGCTGCGCGCGAACCACCGGGCCGCTTCGATCGCAATCCACAGCGCCTTTGGCACTCAGGTCCTGCTGGGCATTGCCACGGTGATGAGCGGCATCGCGATCTGGCTGGCCGTCCTGCACCAGTTGGTCGGCGCGTTGCTGGTGATCGCGGTCACCTGGGGCGCGCAAGCGCTTGGCAGGCCGCTGGACCAGCGCACGCACTGACGCCGAAAACCTCAGGCTTACCCGTATCGGTATTTACCGTTATAGAATACGCTGCGGGCGGCACCTTCAGGGCGCCAAATGCTTGGGGCTGACACTTTCCCAGGTTCGATTGTCGGGGAAGTGCACAGCCATGGAGGAACTTGGCGTGCTGTTTTGTCATTGCGCCCGAATGCCGGAAATGATGCCATGAGCCGGCGCGCGCTCCTGTTGGGCAGCGTCGCGGCGATGGCTCCCGCAGTGCTGATTGCCAGCCACGCAGCCGCAGCACCCGGCGGCATCCTGCAGCGCTTTGCCCCGCCAAGCGAACCCATGGTGCTCACCCGCACACTGGTGCGGACCCTGCGCGACGGCAAGGAAATCGTCGTTCGCCGCAGCTACGCGGTTCGCTTCACCGCGAATGGCGACGGTTACCTGCTCGAAGGACACCAGATCGAGGCAAGTGTCGACGCGCCTGCCAAGTTGGCCTCGCTCGCCGATATCGAACGGAGCCGGATCGACAAGGACATGTTCCCGATCCGGCTCGATGCGGCCGGCCAGATCGCGGCGCCGCAGCACAAGCCCGGCCTCAAGAGCCCGGCCCACGACGCCGCGGTCAGGCAATCGCACCGCCTGGTCGATCAATCGAAGCTTTCCCCGGCCCTGAAACAGGAGGCGCACCAGCAGGTGACCCAGCTTGGCGCGGCCAGCGCCGACGGCGAGGATTGGCCGGCCGATCTGTTCAGTCCGCTGGCGACGGATCGCACGCAGCGCCAGCGATTCGCCTTGCCCGATGGCGGCGTGGGCGAGGTCGAAGTATCCATCCGCATCGTCGGCAAGGCCGACAGCGGCATTCCCGCGCGGGTCGAACGTACGGTAACCACCGTGATTTCGGGCGATAGCCGGATCTCGCGCGAGGTCTGGACACTGGGCCCCGCCAACCGGATCGACTGACTTCCCCGGCATTTGCGGTATTATTTTACCTCTCTGCAAGCCCGCCGGATCGCTTGACTTTGCCCACCTATTCCTCGAAAGGGCCCCGTTCCCGCGATCCCGGCCCATTTCTGAGGAATGGCCGGACGTGGATTCGCATTCACAGGGTCAAACCTAAGGAAGGGCCAGCCATGAAGGCGCTCAGCAAGGTCACCCGGTCGATCAAACCGGCCGAGGTGGAAAAGAAGTGGCATCTGATCGATGCCGACGGTCTGGTGGTCGGGCGTCTCGCCGTGATCATCGCCAATCATCTGCGCGGCAAGCACAAGCCGAGCTTCACCCCGCACGTTGACTGCGGCGATCATGTCGTCGTCATCAACGCCGACAAGGTGCGCCTGACGGGCAACAAGCTCAAGCAGAAGACCTATTACAAGCACACCGGCTATGCCGGCGGCATCAAGGAAGTGACCGCCGACAAGGTGCTCGGCGGCCGTTTCCCCGAGCGCGTGCTTGAAAAGGCTGTGGAACGCATGATCCCGCGCGGTCCGCTGGGCCGTGCGCAGATGCGCGCCCTGCACCTCTACGCCGGCGCCGAGCATCCGCATGCGGGCACCCAGCCCCAGCCGCTCGACGTTGCTGCCCGCAACCGCAAGAACAAGGTGGGTGCCTGATGTCCGATAACACTCTCAGCGATCTGGCCGACCTGACCGGCGCCGATATCGCCGCCACCCCTGCCGCTCCTGCCGCGCCGCTGCGCGAAAAGGAAATCGACGCGCAGGGCCGCGCTTATGCCACCGGCCGCCGCAAGGACGCCGTGGCCCGCGTGTGGATCAAGCCGGGCACCGGCAAGATCACCGTCAACGGCCGCGACCAGGAAGTCTACTTCGCCCGTCCGACCCTGCGTCTGGTGCTGAACCAGCCGTTCCAGGTCTCGGAACGCGAAGGCCAGTACGACGTGATCGCCACCGTCAAGGGCGGCGGTCTCTCGGGCCAGGCCGGTGCGGTCAAGCACGGCATCTCGCAGGCGCTCGCCAAGTACGAGCCGGTGCTGCGCAGCGCTGTGAAGGCCGCCGGGTTCCTGACCCGCGACAGCCGCGTCGTTGAACGCAAGAAGTATGGCCGGGCCAAGGCTCGCCGCAGCTTCCAGTTCTCGAAGCGCTAAGATCCTGGCCTGCGGGCCGATCGAACAAACGAGGCGGGGTTTCGGCCCCGCCTTTTTTGCATCCGCCAGCGAGGCGGTAATCCCATCAACGGCTTAGGTTCAGCGGACCTTGGCAGCCGCCGCGTCCGGCCCCGAGTGCTCAACCCCCGAGTGCCCACCAGGGCCGGGCAACATGAAGGCGTGCGACAGCGCGTGGTAGAGCTTTTCCGGGCAAACCCGGGCGCTGACGAAATCGGCAATCAGTGCAGTCGCGAACAGCGGCAGGATCATGCCGCGGCTCGCGGTTGTTTCCATGATGATGATCACGGCGGTGAGCGGCGCGCGCACGACCCCGACGAAATAGCCCGCCATGCCAAGCAGGACGACCGCCCCGGCCGGCTCGTTCGGCAACAGCGCGGTGAGCATCTGGCCAAGCCCCGCTCCGGCGCTGAGCGAGGGCGCGAAGATCCCGCCCGGGGCGCCACTGATCGCGGTTGCCGCGGTGGTGACGAACTTGGCAAGTCCGAACAATGAGCCTCCACCATCGCCATGGCCTTCGATCATGCCGCGCGTGATCGCATAGCCTGTTCCCCAGGTCGCGCCATTGGTCAGCAGGCCGACCGCTGCAACGACCGCGCCGCAACCGATCGCGAAGACCACCCGCTGACCGGACAACAGGCGGACCAGAGGGCTGCTTTGCTGGGCGAAGGCGACCAGTACAAGCGAGAACAGCCCCCCAGCGACGCCGCCAACGATCCCGGCGATGGGCGCAAGCAGCAAAACGCTTTTCACGCCCAGCACATCGTGGGTCACGCCGAAATAGACATAGTCGCCTGACACGCCGAGGCTGACCATGCCGGCCACCATCACCGCGCCCATCACCAGCATCGTGACCCGCTGTTCATAGGCCGAAGCCAGTTCCTCGATCGCGAAGGCCACCCCGGCAAGCGGCGTATTGAACGCCGCCGCAACGCCAGCTGCACCGCCCGCGATCAATACGCCGGCAGTGACGCGGACCCGCATCAGGCGGTGGGTCCAGACCATGATCGCCGCGCTGATCTGCACCGTTGGCCCCTCGCGCCCGACCGAACCGCCAACCAGCAACATGCCCAGCGTCAGCCAGAACTTGATGAAGGCCGTGCGCAACGACACCAATGGCCCGCGCGCCGCGCGCACCGGCGATTGCACCGCCGCGATCACCTGCGGAATCCCCGATCCGCGCGATTCGGGCGAAAGCTTGGTGGTCAGCCAGGCAAACAGGCCAAACGCGGCTGGGGTCAGCAGCATCGGCACATAGGGCTGGTCTGCGCGCACGGTCTGGAACAGGGACTGGGCAAAATCGCCCAGCTTGGCGAAGAGGATTGCCACCAGCCCGAGCAGCACCGCACCAAGCAGTGTCGCAATGCGGCGGCGGGCATCGGCAAGTTCGGCCTTGCCGCTGCGCAGCGCCTGCCAGCCACTGCGGATTCGGGTGAAAAGGGCTGGTTGTTGCTGCAAGGCCTAATCCAGAGTCCTGATTTTGACCGAAAGCTTGCCTTCGGTGTCAATCGTGAGCTCGTTGAAGCACGGAGGAGTGCTACGCAAGCGCTGAGACAGGGTTCCGGCACCAATAATGCGAATGGACTGGCCGTTCACTTCGACGGTGCGGTCGAAGGGGTCGTGGACATGCCCCGAAAGCACCGCCGTGGCCCCGGCCCGCGCAAGCGCTGCCAAGGCCGCCTGGCCTCCCCGGGTCGATGCGGTGGAATGGGTATTGGCCTCAACCAGCGGGTGATGGCACGCGACCAGTTTCAGCGCCTTCGCCGAATTGTGCGCCAGGCCATGGAGTGCGGCGTCAAGATCGCGTTCCCGCACCCGGCCCTTTGACCAGTTGAGACGAAGCTGCGCGCGCGCGATGGTCTTGAGCGGGATCACTGCGACCTGATCGAGTTCCAGATCCCGCTCCACCGCCGCTTCAAGCGCCCGATAGCGCGCGTAGGGGCGGGTCAGACGGCGCAGCATATGGTGGTAATAGGGCACGTCGTGATTGCCCGGCTCCAGCGTCAGCGGCACCGGGATCCGCGCCAGCCACTCCTGCGCTGCGGCAAATTCGCGCGCACTGCCGCGCATGGTGAGATCGCCCGTGCAAATCACGCCCGCCGGGCCTTCCCGCGTCACGGCGTCAAGGAACCAGGCGAGTGCATCGCGGTCTTCGTAACCGAAATGCAGGTCGCTGACGTGAAACAACGTGATCGCTTGCGTCATGCCGACTCTCTAGACCTTGCCGGTCAGAATCAGCCAGGCCGAAACCGCATTGACCGCACTGTAGCCGCCATAGAACCAGGCCCAGCCCGAAGCCCCCTGCTGCACCATCAACAGCGCGCCGACCAGCATGAGGAATTCGACCGTCAGGCTGAACTTGCCGCCCAGCAGGTGGAAGAACCACGGCACCCGCCCCAGCATCGGATGCTCGCTGGCCAGCACGGCCTTGTGCAACGTGAAGTTGCCGATGCCGAGCAGGAAAACGAGAAACAGGGGCATTGCCCCTCTCTAACGAGGCGGACGCGCGGGGGGAAGGCGTGTCGTTCGTCCCTTCAGCCGGCGCCGTGCGCCGTTCGTCGGGGCGGCGCGCCCTTTGTCGGGCGGAGCCGCAAGCCGGTCGAGCGGCAGATGGTTTACGTTACGGCACGGGCTATCTGGAGTTCAGACGCGGTGCCATCCAGTCCCCAAGAAGAAGCCCCCCGGCACCGCGTCACTGGAAGTGACGAGAAGGAGAAACCCCATGCGCAAGATTCTGATGACGACGATTGCCCTGGCAACCCTTGCCGCTGCGCCGGTAGCATATGCCCAGAGCGAAATGACGCAGACCGCAGCCGTGCGCTATGCCGACCTCGACCTGTCGAGCAAGGCCGGCAAGCTGGAACTCGAACGCCGCATTTCGGGCGCAGAGCGCCAGCTGTGCAAGAGCGAGCGCGAAGTCGGCAGCCATTTCAGCAACCGTCATGAAGTCGCAACCTGCAAGGCGCAGGTCCGCGCCCAGGTCAACACCGCGATCTACGGCTGAAGCCGATGACCAAGGCCGCCCTGCTCTGCAGGTTGGGCCCGGACCGGAGGAGAGACCGGTCCGGGCCTTGTCTTATCGGGCCGGCCCTGGCCTATCGGGCCAGACATGTGCACTTCGGGCCAGAAATGTGCACTTCGGGATCGGGTGAGGCTCGAGTCGGCGCGATTCAGCGCCCGGCCATGGCCTTGGCGCGGGGCAGGTAGGTCCGCCCGATTCGCACGGCGCTGCCATCCTGCAATTCCGCAGACCAGACGCCCAGGCCATCGTGCCGCAGCCCGGTGATCCGGTCGCGCCGCAGGATGGTCGAACGATGAAGCCGAATGAAACGTTCGGGATCGAGTCGCGCTTCGAGGCCCGACACGGTCTGCAACAGCAGATAGCTCCGCTCGCCCACATGGAGCCGCACATAGTCGCGCTCGGCGTCGATCCGGTCGATGTCGGCGGCGGCAATGCGCAGCAGTTCCGAGCGATAGGGCACCCAGAATTCGGTCAACCAATCGCCGGTGTCCACCGGCTTGCCGCCACGCCGGGCAATCGCGCGGGCCACCGCCCGTTCGAGCCGTTCGGGAGTGACGGGTTTCAGCACGTAGTCGACCGCCTCAAGATCGAAGGCTTCGACCGCAAAATTGTCGTGCGCGGTCACGAAGATCACTGCCGGGGCATTTTCGGACTTGCTCAGCGTCCGGGCGACCGCCAGCCCGTCGAGTTCGGGCATGGTCATGTCGAGCAGCACCAGGTCGGGCTCGAGCGCGCCAATCTGGCGCAGTGCGGCGGCACCATCGAGCGCGGTCCCGGTAACCTCGATCGACGCGATATCGCGGCAGATCACCTGCATCCGCTCGATCGCCAGCGGTTCGTCGTCGACGATCAGGGTGCGCAGCGGGGCAGACGGGGTTGGGGCGATGTCAGGCATGGCGTTCCAGCGGCAGATGGATAGTGGTGCGCCAGCCGCCCGATGGCAGCGGACCCGAGGCAAGTTGAGCGGTATCGCCATAGCGCGCGGCCAGCCGGTCGCGGACGTTGGCAAGGCCGATGCCAAAGCCGGGTAGGCCCGAATCCGCCTTGCCTGGGCCGTCGTCGCTGACTTCAAGCACAAGCCGCCCCGCTTCCTCGCGCGCGGTGATCGCCACGGTCACCGGTCGGATCACCGGCGCAACCGCATATTTGACCGAGTTTTCGACCAGCGGCTGGAGGATCATACCCGGCACGCGCGCTTCGTTGAGATGCGCGGGCAAGTCGATCCGTACCACCAGCCGCTCGGGGAAGCGCACCGCCTCGATCTCGAGGTAATAGCGCTGCAGCTCGATTTCCTGGTCAAGCGCGACATCGCCGGTCGGATCGCCGGCCAGGCTGCGGCGGTAGAAATTCGACAAGGTCTGGATCATCTGTTCGGCCGCCGCGCTCTTGCCGGTCATCACCAGCGCCGAGAGCGAATTGAGCGTGTTGAACAGGAAGTGCGGATTGACCTGGTAGCGCAATGACCGCAGCTCGGCTGCTTTGGCCGCACGGCGGTATTCACCCTCGCGGCGCTCGGCAGTGCGGGCCTGCTCGGCATTGACCAGCGCGTAATAAAGCGCCGCCCAGGCCAGCAGCAGGAAGTAGCGGCCCAAAGCGACGTCGGTCAGCTGACGCCAGCGATTGTCGTCGCGGGTGGCCTTGTCGATCGTCAGCGGAGAAGCAGTCGGCTCTGCGGATGCCGCCGGCTGGGCCGGTGCGGCTGCGGCCGGAAGCGCCGGCGGGGCGGCCGGCGCGGTGCTCGGCTTGGTATCGGTCGCCCGCGGCGCGGGAACCGGCACCGGCGCCGGCGGGGGCTGCGGGGTCGGAATCGGATCGACCAGCAGGTTGCCCGATTCATCGCGGCTGACGCGCAAGCCTTCGCGCTCGGCGATCTTGGAGACGACCTTGTTCTCGATCCCGGCAAAAACCCACTGGTTGATTGCCGCCAGCAGCAGCGAGGCCGGCAGGGCGATGGCCAGCACCGCCACCGATTTCTGCCACACCGGGCGCGGATCGAGCAGGCGCAGCACGGGCCACAGGGCGACCGTCACCCCCATCGAGGCGAAGGTCACGATCAAGCGGCGCCAGAACAGCGCATCGAGCAGTTCAAGCCCGACCAGCCAGCCGCGCAGGGTGGCGAGGACCAGATAGGTCACCCACATCGCCGCGATCGAGGCGAGGATGATGCGCGCCGGCACGCGCGGTATTTGGCTTTCGACCTGGTCCATCAGACCGCAAGCGATAGCGTCCCTGCCCCACCGGTGGCCAGCAGCTTCGTCGAGGCGCAATGGGCGTTGGTCGATGGACTATGGTTGGAAATGGGGGGCGTATCCGCCCCCCCCCCGAAATCAGCCCAGCAGGTGCTCCTTGGCGATCTTTTCCTTCCATACCAGCGGCGCGAGCTGGTGTACGTTGTTGCCTTCCGAATCGACCGCGACCGTCACCGGCATGTCTTCGACGGTGAATTCGTAGATCGCTTCCATGCCAAGATCCTCGAACGCGATCACCTTGGCTTCGCGAATGGCGCGCGCCACCAGGTAGGCCGCCCCGCCAACCGCCATCAGGTAGGCCACCTTGTGGTCGGCGATCACCTTGGTCGCGCCCTGGCCACGCTCGGCCTTGCCGATCATGGTCAGGAGGCCAAGCTGGCACATCATGTCGGTGAAGTTATCCATGCGCGTCGCCGTGGTCGGCCCGGCCGGACCGACGACTTCGCCCACGATCGGATCGACCGGGCCGACATAGTAGATCGCCCGGCCCTTGAAATCGACCGGAAGTTCCTCGCCCTTGGCGAGCATGTCCTTGATCCGCTTGTGCGCGGCATCGCGCCCGGTCAGCATCTTGCCGTTGAGGAGGAGCCGGTCGCCCTGCTTCCAGTTCTTCACTTCTTCGTGCGTCAGCGTGTCGAGGTTGACCTTCTTCGCGGCCGAATCCGGCGCCCAGTGCACTTCGGGCCATTCGTCGAGCTTGGGCGTTTCGAGGAACGTCGGCCCCGAACCGTCGAGCGTGAAGTGCGCGTGGCGAGTCGCGGCGCAGTTGGGGATCATCGCGATCGGCTTACCCGCAGCATGGCACGGCGCGTCCATGATCTTGACGTCGAGGATCGTCGAAAGCCCGCCCAGCCCCTGCGCGCCGATGCCCAGCGCGTTGACCTTGTCGAAGATCTCGATCCGCAGCGCCTCGATGTCGTTCTGGGGGCCGCGCTCCTTCAGCTGGGCCATGTCGATCGGCTCCATCAGCGCCTTCTTGGCCAGCAGCATGCAGTGTTCCGCGGTGCCGCCGATGCCGATGCCCAGCATCCCCGGCGGACACCAGCCCGCGCCCATCTGGGGCAGCATCTCGATCACCCAGTCGACGATGTTGTCGCTCGGGTTCATCATCTTGAACTTCGACTTGTTCTCGCTGCCGCCGCCCTTGGCCGCGACGTCGACCGAAACCTTGCTGCCCGGCACCATGTCGACGTGCAGCACGCAGGGGGTATTGTCGCGGGTGTTGCGGCGGGTGAAGGCCGGATCGGCCAGGACCGAGGCGCGCAGCTTGTTCTCGGGATTGAGATAGGCGCGGCGCACGCCTTCATCGACCACGTCCTGCAGCGACTTGTCCGATTCGAGCCGGCAATTCTGGCCCCACTCGATGAACACGTTGACGATACCGGTGTCCTGGCAGATCGGGCGGTGGCCTTCGGCGCACATCCGGCTGTTGGTCAGAATCTGCGCAATCGCGTCCTTCGCAGCCGGACCCTGTTCCGCCTTGTAGGCTTCTCCCAGCGCGCGGATATAGTCCATCGGGTGGAAATAGCTGATGTACTGCAGGGCATCGGCCACGCTTTCGATCAGGTCTTCCTCGCGGATTGTCACCATCTCGGCCATCGTTCGCTCCATCGGGTGTGTATAGGGATCGCACGCCCCTTAGGCCGGTGGCATTTCCCCGTCAAAGCCCTTGGCGCGCGCGGGAGCTTGGCCTAGAAGGCAACGGATTGCGCCACCGTGTTATCTGTGCAATACAGTGGCTCCAAAGGGTTCACCGATGACCGTTACTGCCGAACATCCCGTTACCAATCAGTCTTCCGTCGCCCGCAGGGCCATGATCGACAGCCAGCTGCGCGTCAGCGGGGTGAACGAGGAATGGGTCCTGGCCGCTTTCGCCAGCGTGGCGCGCGAAGATTACGTGCCCGCCGCCGCGAAGGGCCATGCTTACATCGACCGCGCGATCCCGCTAGATGGCGGCCACGCCCTGCCCGCACCGCTGGTTCATGGCCGGATGCTGAGCGAAGCGGCCCCCACAGCGCGGGACAAGGCCCTGCTGGTCAGCTGCGGTAGCGACTACCTCGCCGCCTTGCTGCGCCCGCTGGTCGGCTCGCTCGACGTGGTTTCCGCCGCGGATGCCGCCGCATTCAAAGGCAAGGGCGATTACACCCTGCTGCTGATCGACGGCGCGATCGAGCAATTGCCCGAAGGCCTTGCCGCAGCACTGGCCGAAGGTGGCCGGATCGTCACCGGGCTAGCCCAGGATGGCGTCACCCGCATTGCCGCCGGGAAAATGATCGGCGGAAAGGCCGCGTTGCTGCCGCTGGCCGAAATCGGCATCCCGGTGCTGGGTGAATTCGCCGCGCCGAAACGCTGGAGCTTCTGAATATGGTCAATACCCGGCGCGCCGCGCTGATGCG
>NZ_JAYSBK010000031.1:0-30966 GCF_041915465.1 Novosphingobium sp.
GATTACGTCGAGATGTTCTACAACCCGGTGCGCAAAAATGTCAGGAACGGGATGCTGTCGCCCGTCGAGTTCGAACGGCAGCAGATTTTGAAAGCGGAAGGCGTCTAGAAAACTCGGGGCTATTCACCGGGCAAAATGAACGAACGACCAATCCAGACAGTTTTTGCCCATAACAGGACTTACCGGAGTGTCCCCAAAAGCCGTCATTGACGGCTGGGCT
The DNA here is from genome assembly GCF_041915465.1 of Novosphingobium sp. Classification (GTDB taxonomy): domain Bacteria; phylum Pseudomonadota; class Alphaproteobacteria; order Sphingomonadales; family Sphingomonadaceae; genus Novosphingobium. The sequence continues at coordinate 221 of NZ_JAYSBK010000031.1, forward strand.
AAGCTATAATTCTTAAATGATTTGAACTACGAGTTTGCGCTAGCGGTTGTCACTTCTGCGAACCGGTGACAATCGCTCAACCCCGACACTGTACGCCGAGCAACGCCCTGATAGCGCTAGCCAGGGCCGTGATCCGCTCCGCAGCCTGCTCGATTGCAACGGCCGCTTCTTCTTGTGCGCCGTGATCCCCACTACCGGCCAAGAGCGCTACTGGACTGGCGTCTTCCATGATCATGCCGACCCTGGTGAAGAGCTGTGCGATCAGTTCGCGTGTGTCGTCGTCCATGGCGCTACCACGCCCTGACTGCGCCATGAAGTCCACCCGCAGCTTTGTCGCAGGGGGCACAATCCATTCGACTTCGTGTTCCTTCCGAGCATTGGTGTGTTCACTGAATCGCGGCCCTGACGAGGCGCCGCAGCCCTGACCGGCATGATCGGCAGGGCCTTGGGTGGTGGGAGCAGCAAGGGTGCTGCCCCCGCACAGGAGAACCACCCATGACCGAACCGACCACGACCAAGCGCCCCCGTCGCATGGCCCGCGAGGCCAAGCCTGAAGCTGCGAGCGCGCCGCCAGATGCCAAGCCGCAATCCAAGGCCGCGCTGGTCGAAGACTTGCTGCAGCGGAGCGACGGCGCATCACTCGATGACCTCTGCCAGGCCACCGGCTGGCTGGCACATACCTGTCGGGCGTTCCTCACCGGGCTGCGCAAGAAGGGCAAAGTAGTCGAGCGTAGCAAGCGCGAGGACGGCGTGACCATCTACCGCATGGCCCAACTTCAGGCTGCGGCCTGATGGGGAGGCAGCGCTACCTGAACCTCGCCCGGCTGGCCAAGCTGCCGGGCGAGGAGCTCAAGGCCGAGTGGGCGCGCCGTTATAGCGCGCCTGCACCGGGTCTCTCGCCCGACCTGCTGCGCCTCGGGATCGGTTACAAGCTGCAGGAGGTGAAGCTTGGCGGCGTAAGCCGGGGAACAAGGACCTTGCTGCGCCAGGTCGCAGCGCGGGCAGGGGAGGGTGAGAAGGGCAAGCCGCTGCCGAGGAAGCTCACCCCCGGGACCCGGCTGGTACGCGACTGGCGCGGGGTGGGCCACACCGTGATCGTGCTCGAGGACGGGTTCGAGTATGACGGCAAGCACTGGAAGTCGCTTACGGCCATTGCGAAGGCGATCACCGGGACACCGTGGAACGGCCCGCTGTTCTTCGGCCTGACCGCTCGGAAGAAGAAGGCATGAAGGTGCTGCGCTGCGCGGTCTATACCCGCAAGTCGACCGAGGACGGGCTCGAACAGGAGTTCAACAGCCTCGATGCGCAGCGCGAGGCCTGCGAGGCCTATATCACCAGCCAGCGGCACGAAGGCTGGACGCTGGTTCCCGGCAGATACGACGATGGCGGGTTCTCGGGCGGCAACATGGAGCGCCCCGGTCTCAAGGCGCTGCTTGCGGAGGTCGATGCCGGCAACGTCGATGTGATCGTCGTCTACAAGGTAGACCGCCTGACCCGCAGCCTTGCCGACTTCGCCAAGATCGTCGAACGCTTGGATGCACGCCAAGCGAGCTTCGTCTCGGTGACGCAGGCGTTCAACACCACCACCAGCATGGGACGGCTTACCCTAAACGTGCTGCTCTCCTTCGCGCAGTTCGAACGCGAGGTCACCGGCGAGCGGATCCGCGACAAGATCGCCGCGTCCAAGAAGAAGGGCATGTGGATGGGCGGTCCGGTGCCGCTCGGCTACCAGGTCTTCGAAAGAAAGCTCATCCGGGTGCCCGAGGAAGCCGAGCGGGTTCGAACGATCATGCGGCGCTACCTCGAGGTGCGCAGCGTTCCCGCGCTGATCGAGATCCTGCGCGCTGAAGGCGTGGTCACCAAAGTCCAGCATCGCACCAGCGGTCCCCACCGCGGCGGCATCCCGTTTGCGCGGGGTAGCCTGTTCCACTTGCTCAAGAACCCTGTCTACCGCGGCAAGATCGTCCACAAGGGCAAGGTCTACGACGGCGAGCATCAGCCCATCGTCGATGAAGGGCTATGGGATGCCGTGCAGGCCCAGCTTGCCGAAAAGGCACCGCCGAGGAAGCGGCCAACCAACGATTCGCAGCTCGCCATGCTGCGCAAGCTGATCACCGATCCCCATGGCCGGCCAATGGTCCCGACCTATGGCTCGAGCAAGGTCAAGCGTTACGCCTATTACGAGACCCGCAAGGACCTTGCGCGGCCCGGAGATGCACCAGGTCTTCGCTTCCAGCGCGGGCATCTCGAGCAGCACCTCATCCAGCACCTCGAGGAACTGCTTGGTGACGAACATGCCCTGCGCAGGCTGTCGGGCATCGAGGAGGCAGGAGCGCTGCGCACGATTTTTGCGACCGCGCATCTGCTCGCCCAGCAGTTGCGGCAGATCGGCAAGGCCGAACAAGCGCTGCGCTCGCTCGTCGCGGCGATCACGATTCGGACGGACTGCATTGAGGTCCTGCTCAATTCGGCACCGCTGGCAATCGAATCGGCTAACAGCGTCGCTTGGACTATCCCGCTTCCGCATAGCAGGCCGTTCCGGGAAGCGCGCTTGCGAATTGATGCCAACCCATCGTCCAGTGGCACATCGCCTGATCTCATCAACCTCGTCGCCGAGGCGATGGATGCCCAGCGCCTCGTACTGGCTTCACCCGAACTCAACCTTGCCCAAATCGCCAAGCGGGAAGGGCGCTGCCGGACCCAGCTGGCAAGGTTGCTGCGCCTCTCCTGGATAAGCCCGAGGATCATCGAGGCCATCGCTGGTGGCACCCAGCCCAAGGGCCTGACCCGGCGCGCGCTTCTGATCTGTGACATGCCGATTGACTGGGCCGAGCAGGAGCGCCAGTTCAGTCTCGCTGCCTGAGCCGAACATCAATCCAGCAAACGAGGGTGAAGCCGGGTTCTCGCGGGCAGAGAATCCGGCATAATTTTGGCCGAAGCACCAGATGGCAAGAGAGTCTCTGGCTTCACCGCGAATCGGATGCGCCGCCAAGGCTCGCGGAACTGCGCGAGTTCACGGCCACAGGGTGCCCGGAGGCATTTTCTTGTTAGCTAGAAAGACTGTTTGGTGCGGTCGAGAAGACTCGAACTTCCACGGGCTTTCGCCCACAACGACCTCAACGTTGCGCGTCTACCAGTTCCGCCACGACCGCTAAATCATCGAGGCCGCTGGGTGATTCCATCAGGAATTCTGCGCGCCCCGGGGGGGTAGGAGCGCGCCCTTAGCAAAGGGTCGGGAACTGGGCAAGCGCGTTTGGGCAGTAAAGTTTCGATTCCGGTCCGTTCTGCTCAGGCATAGGTAATAGCCCGTATTGCGGCTCGATCGAATTTGGCGTTCATCATCGCCGATGGAAGTGGTGTTTGCCTTGGTCCTTGCGGCGGCAACCCCGGTGGTGGCCGTTGCGAATGCTGCGCCGAACCAGGAGCGCGGCATCAAGGTCAGCGCGGTTGCCACGGCACAGATTTTGCGCGCCGAAACCTCCAGCCCTGATCCCGGCCCGCAAGCGACGACCCGCCAGGTTCGCCCGCAAGCGGACAAACGGACCGTGTTGATCGAATTCTACTGAGCCGCGGGGTCTGCCCCGCGCCTAGCTGCCCGGTTTCCATCCGAACTGCGCCTTGATGCCCGCCTTGGGCACATCGGTCAGCGCTTCGTTGACCGACACGGTTTCACCCGGGGCGAGCACGCGCTTGGGGCTCTGCACTTCGGCCGTATAGACCACGCGGCCCCTGGCGTCGCGCAGCAGGATCAGGATCGTGGGCACGCTGCGCGGTTCGGCCGAGATGTTGGTGATCGTGCCGTTGGCGTTGAAGAACCAGGTGTGATCGGCCAGCTCGTGGCGATCCTGCTGCTTGTCGGGGAATTCGAGCTTCAGGCCGGGCTGTTCCTCGGCAAATGGCTGCTGCGCGAAAGGCATCCAGTCGGGCAGGCCATACCAGGCGGTGGCCCCTACCGCGCCGAGCGCGACGACCGCAAAAATCACCGCCGCGATCGTCCACATCCGGGCCGGATTGCGGCGCGGGCGGAACGGCGGCTCATGTGCGAAACTGGAAGGCAGGCTGTCGTCAAGATCCGGGTCGGCATAGACCGGCGGCGGGGGAGTGGCTTCGTCTTCGCGAAAGCTGAGCGGCGGCGGAGCAAGATCGTCATAAAATGGCGGCGCCGCTGCATCCGGTTCCGGCAGGGCCGCCTCAGCCGGGGATGCGCGGGTTGGCTCAACCGCGGCCGTCGCTTCGGGTTCCGGCTCGTGCTCAACCGGCGGCGGCACCGGTTCGGCGGCGGGCGGCGGCGGTGCCGCCGGCGCGGGCGCAGCTGCTGGCGGTTCGTCCCGCCTGGCCGGAGCCGGTTCGGGATTTGCCGCGGGCACAGGCGCAGGCTGGGGGGGCGGGGCTGGCTGCGGCCCTTCCTGGAACCAGCTGTGCCGACACTTCGCGCAGCGCACCGTGCGACCATCCACGCCCACGGCGCTGTCCGGAACGACGTAACGCGTGGCGCAGGCAGGGCAGGCGATGATCATGACAAACTCGTTAAACATGTTGCCCCCCATCGCGGCAAGCACCTGATGGGGAAAGGAATGCGCCATTGCCCTTTTTTCCACATGGATTGGCGGCTATAGCCAGCCGGGCAATTTCGCAGACTGGATCGCATTCACCCCATGAACACCGCTGCCGAAGGGGAAATTGTCCAGTTTGACAATGTCGGCCTGCGCTATGGCACCGATCGCGAGGTGCTGAGCGACGTATCCTTTACGCTCTATCCGGGCAGTTTCTATTTCCTCACCGGGGCCAGCGGTGCGGGCAAGACTTCGTTGCTCAAGCTGCTTTATCTCGCCCAGCGGCCCTCGCGCGGGGCGATCCGGATGTTCGGCACCGATGCCATCACCCTGCCGCGCGAGCGTCTGCCGATGTTGCGCCGCCGGCTGGGCGTGGTCTTCCAGGACTTCCGGCTGGTTTCGCACCTGTCTGCCTATGACAACGTCGCCTTGCCGCTGCGCGTGGCGGGCGTGGCGGAAAAGGAACTTGTGAAGCCGGTTACCGACATGCTCGAATGGGTTGGACTGACCGAGCGGATGCACGCGCACCCGGCGCAGCTTTCGGGCGGCGAGCAGCAGCGCGTCGCGATTGCCCGCGCGGTAATTGCCCGGCCCGACATGCTGGTGGCCGACGAACCGACCGGCAACGTCGATCCTGACATGGCGATCAAGCTCTTGCGCCTGTTCGAGGCGCTCAACCGGCTCGGCACGACGGTGGTCGTGGCGACCCACGATCTGCACCTGCTCAAGAAGGTGCCGGATTCGCTGATCATGCGGCTTGATAAGGGGCGGCTGTCGGATCCCACGGGCGCGCTTCGTTATCCGCCGCGTCGTCCGGTCTTGCGAGAAGCGTGATGGAACTGAAGCTTCCCGACGCGCTGACCACGGGCCTGCGTTCGCTGGCCGACCGGGGCGAATCCGAACTGGTGCCGCAGACGCGCCTGGCCGGGCCGATGCCCTGGGTGATCGCGATCATGGTAGCGCTTACCGTGATTGCCGGGGCCGCGGGGCTTTCATTGTCCAATACGGCCCGCACGGCGTCGGACGAACTGTCCGGCGGGGTGACGGTCCAGATCATCGAGGCCAATCCGGTCGAGCGTGCGCGCCAGGCCGAAGCGGCCGCGAACAAGCTGCGCGAAACACCCGGCGTGATGGAAGCGCATGTCGTTTCGCCGGAAGAGGTCGAGCGCCTGATCGAACCGTGGCTTGGCGCGCGGGGTAGCGAGGACGACGCCATTCCGGTGCCCGCGCTCGTCGATGCGCGAATGCGCGATCCGGTGACGGGCGAGACGCTGGGCGCATTGCGGCGGCTGGTGCGCGAAGTGGCTCCTGCAGCGCGCGTCGATGCGCAGTCAACCTGGCTGAGGCCGGTGTTCGGCGCACTCGATTCGTTGCAATGGCTGGCGCTGGCGCTGGTCGCGTTGATCGCGCTGGCCATGTCGGCGGCTGTGCTGCTGGCCGTGCGCAACGCGCTGGGCGCCAATCGCGACACGATCGAGATTGTCCATTTGCTTGGCGGGACCGATGCCCAGATCGCCCGGATTTTCCAACGCTCGGTGGGTTTCGATGCGGCTGGCGGCGGCGCGGTCGGGCTGGCCCTGGGACTGGTCGTGGTCTTGTTGCTTGGCCGCCAGTTCTCTGGCCTCGGGGCCGGACTGGTGGACAGTGGCGCACTTGACCTGACCGACTGGCTGCTGCTCGCGTCGATCCCGCTGGCAGGCGTCGTTCTCGCGCTGGTCACGGCCAGGATCACCGTAATCCGATCGTTGGCGCGCATCCTGTGATGCGGCTGGCCCGCCTTTGCGCGATTATCCTGCTGGCATGGGCGCTGGGCTTCATGGCCTTTGCCTTGCGCCTACCGCAACCGGCGGGCGAGCAGGAAACCGAGGCCGTGGTGGTGCTGACCGGTGGCGCCGGGCGGGTCGATCGCGGGATTCAGGTGCTGCGCGATGGTTGGGCGCGGCAACTGTTCGTCTCGGGCGTCGACCACGAGGTGAAGCCGCACGAATTCGCCGCACAATACAAGGTTCGTTCGGCCCTGATGGCCTGCTGCGTGACGCTTGGCTTCGAAGCGACGGATACCAGGTCCAACGCATTGGAGACCGCAGCCTGGCTCAAGGCGCAAGACATCCATTCACTGCGTCTGGTAACCAGCGATTGGCACATGCGCCGCGCGGTGATGGAATTGCGCCGCGCCGCGCCGCGCGATGTCGAGATCGTGGAGGATGCCGTGCCGACCCGGCCGACCTGGCGCATCCTGTTCAAGGAATATCACAAGCTGATCGCGCGGGCGATCATCGGCAGTCTTGGAGTCTAGGATGCGCCCTCTCGATTTCTTGCGCAGCCTTGCCTTCTATCTGGCGTTCTATCTTGGCAGCATCGTGCTGGTCGCCTTTGCCGGGGCAATGACCCTTGCGCCGCGCCCGGTGTTCCGTTGGGCCGTTGGCAACTGGTCGGGCTGGCATCGGCTGTGCGCGCGCGTTCTGCTGGGCCAGAAGGTGCGGATCGAGGGTGAGATTCCGCCCGCCCCGGTGCTGATCGCGCTCAAGCATGAAAGCTTTTTCGAGGCAATCGACCTGCCGACGCTGCTCGATGCACCTGCGGTCTTCGCCAAGGCGGAACTCATGCGCATTCCGGTCTGGGGCTATGCGGGGCATCGCTATGGCCTGATCGAGGTCGAGCGCGAGGCCGGTGCCAAGGCGCTGCGGCGGATGATCGCGGCGGCAAGGGAACAGGTTGCCGAGGGACGTCCGCTTGCAATCTTCCCGGAAGGGACCCGCGTGCCCCATGGCACCACGCCTGAGATCAAGTCGGGCTTTGCCGGGCTCTACAAGCTGCTCGATCTGCCGGTGGTGCCGGTCGCCGTCGATTCCGGGCCGCTCTATCACCGCTGGATCAAGCGTCCCGGCACGATCACCTATCGCTTCATGCCGGCGATCCCGCCAGGCCTGCCTCGCGCCGAGGCCGAGGCCCGGGTACGCGCGGCGATCAATGCCCTGAACCCGCAATGAGCCCTGATCCGCAGAGTGAGGATGCCGCGCTGCGGAGTGTGCTCGCGGTGCTTGGTCCCGGCCTGGTCACTGGCGCGGCGGACGACGATCCGAGTGGCATTGGCACTTATAGTCAGGTCGGTGCGCAGTTCGGCTATGGCATGGCCTGGACGATGTTCTTCGGCTTTCCGCTGCTCGCCTCGATCCAGGCGATCTGCGCGCGGATCGGCGCGACGACGGGAAAGGGCATCGCGCAGAACCTGCGCCAGCACTATCCGCGCTGGCTGCTGCGCGCCGTGGTGATCCTGCTGCTGGTGGCCAACGTCATCAACCTGGGTGCGGACCTGGGGGCGATGGGGGCGGTGCTGGCGCTTGTCATTCCGGGGAAGGTGCTGGTCTATACCATCGGCTTCGGGGTGGTCAGCGTGCTGCTCGAGGTGTTCCTGAGCTATGACCGGTATGCGCGGATCCTGAAGTGGACCACGCTTTCACTGTTCTCCTATGTCGCGGTGGTGTTCGTCGCCGACGTGCCGGTGGCGGAGGCCGTGCGCGATACGCTGGTGCCCAACCTGCACCTTGGCCGCGACGAAACGATGGCCCTCGTCGCGATCTTCGGCACCACGATCAGCCCCTACCTGTTTTTCTGGCAGGCGGGGCAGGAAGTTGAGGAACAGCACCGCCGCCACATCAAGCCGCTGCACGTGACCGCAAAGGCGCGCGCCGGAGCGGAACTGAAGCGAATCCGCACCGATACGCTGGTCGGCATGGGCTTTTCGCACCTCACCGCGCTGTTCATCATCATTGCAACCGCGGCCACCCTCAATGCCCACGGCGTGACCGACATCACCAGCGCCGCTGACGCGGCAGAGGCACTGCGCCCCATCGCGGGCGATTTTGCCTTCGCGCTGTTCGCCGCCGGGATCATCGGCACGGGCTTGCTGGCGGTGCCGATCCTGGCGGGCAGCGCGGCCTATGCGGTCAGCGAGACCTTCGGCTGGACCGAGGGCCTGGGGCGCAAGCCGCGCGAGGCCAAGGCGTTTTACGGCGTGATCGCCGCATCGACGCTGGGCGGGATCGCGCTCAATTTCGTCGGGATCGATCCGATGCGGGCGCTCTACTGGGCGGCCGTGGTCAATGGCCTGCTTGCTCCGCCGCTGATGGTGGTGACCATGCTGATCGCCAGGAACCGCAAGGTGATGAAGGGCCTGGCCATATCCGGCTGGCTCGAATTTGGCGGCTGGGTCTCGACGGCGGTGATGTGGATCGTCGCTGCCATCTTCCTGCTGGTCTGAGCCGACTTAGCCGCTGTGATCGCTGCGCCCGAAGTCGGGCCGCGCATCGTCCTGGCCTTCCTCGATGATCGAACGGCGGATCGCGCGGGTGCGCGCGAAATGCCGGTACAGCGCATCGCCATCGCCCAGCCGGATCGAGCGTTGCAGCGCGGTCAGGTCTTCGGTGAAACGCTGGAGCATTTCCAGCACCGCATCCTTGTTCGACAGGAACACGTCGCGCCACATCGTCGGATCGGAAGCCGCGATGCGGGTAAAGTCGCGGAAGCCGCCGGCCGAATACTTGATCACTTCGCTCTGCGTCACGCCTTCAAGATCATCGGCGGTGCCGACGATGGTGTAGGCGATCAGGTGCGGCAGGTGGCTGGTGACGGCCAGCACCATGTCGTGGTGCTGCGCGGTCATCACTTCCACTCTGGCGCCCAGCGCCTCCCAGAAGGCGGAAAGTGCGGCAACCTTTGCCTGATCGGCGCCTTCAGGCGGGGTGATGATGCACCAGCGCTTCTGGAACAGGCTGGCAAAGCCCGCGTCGGGGCCGGAGCGCTCTGTCCCTGCAACCGGGTGGGCGGGGATCACGGCGACGCCCGGCAGAGCGTCGGCCAGCGCCTTGGCGACGGTCTGCTTCGACGAGCCGACATCGCTGACGATCACGCCATCGGCCAGCCCCGGCGCGATTGCGGCGGCGGCCGCGCTCATCGCGCCGACGGGGACGCACAGGATCACTAGGTCCGCCCCGGCCACGGCAGCGGCCGGATCGTCGAACACCTGGCCGACCAGGCCGCGTTCGGCGGCGCGGACGCGGGTTGCGTCGTCGGCATCCCAGCCAGTCGTCGCCACACCCGGCAGATAGGCCTGCACGGCAAGACCGGTCGAACCGCCCAGCAGGCCGAGCCCGATGATCGCGACCTTGTGGAACGTCACTTCGCGGCCTCCGCCATGTCGCGCAGGGCGAGGGCAATGTTGTCCATTTGGGCGGCGGTGCCGATGGTGATGCGCAAGGCATGGCCCAGTCCCTGGTTCGGCAGCCAGCGCACGATGTAGCCACGCTCCGCAAGGCCGTTGTAGGCGGCCTCGGCGCTCAGCTTGCCCTCGAACAGCACCAGCACGAAGTTCGCCTCGCTTGGCAGCGGACGCAGGCCGTGGTTGCCCAAGGCATTGAGCGCAGCGACAAAGCGGGCGCGCTCGGCGCGGTTGTGCTCGCGCGCATGGGCGACGAAGGCCTGGTCCTTCACCGCCGCCAGCGCCATCGCCTGCCCGCTGTTCGAAACGTTGAATGGCCCGCGAATGCGGTTGAGCGTGTCGATCAGCGCCGGCGCGCCAGTGGCCCAGCCGATGCGTTCGCCCGCGAGGCCATAGATCTTGGAAAAGGTCCGCGTGACAAGCACGTTGCCGTGGGCCTCGGCCAGCGCCAGCGCGCCGTCATCATCCACTGCGGCGACGTATTCGCCGTAAGCCTGATCGATCACCAGCAGCACGTCAGCAGGCAGCGCGGCGTGGAGCCGGGCAATGTCGCCCTTGGGCAGGTAGCTGCCGGTCGGGTTGTTCGGGTTGGCAAGGAAGATCACGCGGGTCTTATCGGTGACCAGCGCGAGCAGCGCATCGACGTCGGTGCCGTAATCGGCATCGGGCGCCACCACCGGCGTCGCGCCGCAGCGGCGCGCGGCGATATCGTAGACCGAAAAGCCATAGCGCACGTAGATCACTTCATCGCCGACCCCGGCATAACCCTGCGCGGCAAGGTGGAGCAGTTCGTCAGACCCCGTGCCCATGACGATGCGCTCTGGCGCAATGGCGTGCACTTCGCCGATTGCGGCACGCAGCGCCGTGCTATCGGGATCGGGATACCGTTCGGCCGGAGCCGCCTCGGCCCGCGCGGCCAGTGCCGCCGGGCTGGTGCCGAGCGGGTTCTCGTTGGCGGAGAGCTTGACCAGCGGACGTCCGTCCGCACCGGCGCTTTTGCCGGGGACATAGGCGTGGATTTCAGAGATCCAGGGTTTCGGAGTCGGTGCGTTGGCCATCGTGGCGACGCCCTTAGCAGGCTCTTGGCCGATTGACAGCCCGCTTGCCGCCCCCCATGTCGCGAAGCATGGCATCCGCCCCGATCCTTACTGCCAGTGATGTGCTCGAACTTGCCGCGCCGCTTCCCCTCGATGGCGGGCAGAGCCTTGAAGGCGTGCGCATTTCGCACGAGACCTACGGCACGCTCAATGCCGACAAGTCCAACGCGATCCTGATCTGTCACGCGCTGACGGGCGACCAGCACGTCGCCAGCCCGCACCCGATTACCGGCAAGCCGGGCTGGTGGGTGCGGATGGTTGGCCCGGGCAAGCCGATCGACACCGACCGCTTCTTCGTGATCTGCGCCAATGTGCTGGGCAGTTGCATGGGCAGCACCGGCCCGGCCAGCGCGGCGGCGGACGGCAAGCCCTATGGCATGCGCTTCCCCGTCATCACCATTCGCGACATGGTGCGCGGCCACGTGGCCCTGCTCGACGCGCTGGGGATCGAGCAGCTCCACGCCGTGGTCGGCGGATCGATGGGCGGGATGCAGGCGCTCAGCCTGGCGGCGAACTGGCCGACGCGCGCCCGCGCTGTGCTGGTGATCGCCTCTACCGCGCGCCACTCGGCGCAGAACATCGCGTTCCACGAAGTTGGACGTCAGGCGATCATGGCCGATCCGCAATGGCGCGGGGGCGATTACTATGCGCACGGCAAAGGGCCGGAAGCGGGCCTAGCCGTGGCGCGCATGGCCGCGCACATCACCTATCTTTCCGAAGAGGGGATGCACGACAAGTTCGGCCGCCGCCTGCAGAACCGTGATGCGAAGACTTTTGGTTTCGACGCGGATTTCCAGGTGGAAAGCTATCTGCGTCACCAGGGGATCAGCTTTACCGACCGGTTCGACGCGAACTCGTACCTCTATATCACCCGCGCGATGGACTATTTCGACCTCGCCGAGGAGCATGGCGGTTTGCTTGCCGAAGCCTTTGCGGGCAGCAAGGCGCGTTTCTGCCTGGTCAGCTTCGATACCGACTGGCTTTATCCCACCGGCGAGAGCCGCAACATCGCCCACGCCCTCAACGCCGCGGGCGCCCCGGTCAGCTTCGTCGAGCTGAGCGCCCCCTTCGGGCACGACAGCTTCCTGCTCGACGTGCCCGCGCTTGACCGCGTGATCGACGGGTTTCTGAAGCAATGAGCGTGCTGCGTCCCGACCTCAAGATCATCGCCGACAACGTCGCACCGGGCAGCCGCGTGCTCGACGTGGGGTGCGGCGATGGCGAGCTGATGGCGGCGCTGCGCGACCGGGCGCTGGTCGATGCGCGGGGCATGGAACTCGATTCGCTCAACGTGGCCGAATGCGTGGCGCGCGGGCTGTCCGTTATCCAGGGCGATGCCGATGCGGACCTGGGCTATTACCCCGATGCCTCGGTTGACTATGCAATCCTCAGCCAGACGCTGCAGACCACCAAGCGGCCCGACCTGGTGCTGGATGAACTGCTGCGGATCGGGCGCAAGGCCTTCGTCAGCTTTCCCAATTTCGCGCACTGGCGGGTGCGGCTGAGCCTGCTGTGGCATGGCAAGATGCCGGTTACGCGGTTGCTGCCGGTAGCCTGGTACGAAACCCCCAACATCCACCACGTCACGGTCAGCGATTTCCGCGATCTGGTGGCTGCCAAGGGCCTGCGGCTGGAGGGGGCGTGGTACCTCTCGGGCGACCGGGTAATCAGCGACACGGCGGCGAACTGGCGCGCCGAGCACGCCGTCTTCCTGTTGTCACGCTGAGGCGTCGTTTACCCGCAGCACGCTGTCATCGCGGGCCAGCACCCACAGGCTGAGCCCGGCGGCCCGCGCGCGTTCGACCGCGAGCGAGGTGGGAAGTGAGACGGTAACCAGCGTGCTGGCCCCGCCGCGCACGGCCTTTTCGACGATCTCATAGCTGCACCGGGCAGTGGATAGCACGAACCCGGGCGCAAGCGGGCGCCCCGCACGCGCCATCGCGCCGATCAGCTTGTCCATCGCGTTGTGCCGGCCGACGTCTTCACGCACGCAACCGATGATCCCGTTGCCATCCGCCCAGAGCGCGGCGTGGGCCGCGCCGGTTCGCTCCCCAAGCGGCTGGCGCGTCCGCAATGCGTCCAATGCCGTGAAGATTGCCGCGGGCTCGATTGCCGCATGTGCGGCGACCGATGGCAGGGGGCGCGCGACCTCTTTCAGATTGTCCATTCCGCACAGCCCGCAGCTCGATTCCGCAACCCGGGTTCGGACCCGCTCGGTCAACTTGTCGACGCCAAGGCCGGAAAGGTGCGCGCGCACGATCCAGCCTTCGGGCACTTCGGCAATGGCAATGTCCGATATTTCGGCGGCATCGGCCGCCAGCCCTTCGCACAGGGCAAAGCCGGTGGCGAAATCGTCAAGCTCAGCAGGGCTTGCCATCATCACGGCATAGGACAGGCCGTTGAATTCCAGCGCTACCGGAGCCTCGGGCACCCAGGTGCGCGTTACCGCTGCCTGGGTGCCGTTCGGCCTGAACTCCGTCAGCGGCGTGCTCACATCCGCTTGAGCGCGCAGAGCTTGTTCCCGTCGGGATCGCGCAGGTAGGCGAGGTAGAGGGTCATCGTGCCGCCATCGCGCACGCCCGGCGGATCTTCGATCGCCTTGCCGCCATTGGCCACGCCAGCCGCGTGCCAGGCGTTCGCCTGTTCTTCGGTTTCCATGGCGATGCCGATGGTCATGCCGTTGCCCGGCGTAGCCGGCTGGCCGTCGATCGGCTTGGTCACGAGGAACAGCCCGCCGTTGTACATGTAGATGAGGCGGCCCTTGTCATCCTCGATGCCGGGCTGACCACCGATCGCGGTGAAGGTTGCGTCATAGAACTTCTTGGACCGTGCGATGTCATTACTGCCGACCATCATGTGGGAATACATGGGCGCCTCTCCTTTTCAGTTGCGATTCGCTACGGGTAGCGGCTCGTTGGCGGCGGTCAAGCTGGCTTTCAACTCGCGTGCTTGCCGGCGGGCAGGAACAGGAACAGGATGAAGGCCAGCAGCGATCCGGTCGCCATCACCAGCGAGACATTCATCAGTCCGATCTGTCCGGCGAACAGCAGGCCCGCAAGATAGGGCGAAAGTGCCGCGCCGCCGCGCCCGACGCTGAGCGCAAAGCCTGTGCCGGTGGCCTTCGTATGGGTGGGATAGCTGGCTGCGAAGGCGGCATAGAAGCCCACGACTGCCGCGTTGCTGGCGAATTGCGAGATGATGACGGTCATGATCCAGCCCGAAAGCGTGGTCTGCCCCAGGCCAAAATAGACGATGGTGAGCACCGTTGCCGCAAGTGCCGCCAGTGTCGCCCGCTTGTTGCCGAACTTGTGCATCAGCCAGCCGAAGGTCGCCCCGCCCAGTGCCCCGCCAAGGTTGGCATAGGCCAGCACGCTGGCCCCTTCGGGTTTGGTGAAGTGCTGTCCGGCGAACGAGGGATCCGAAAGGATCACCGGGGTCATCTTGAGCACGTAGTAGAAAGTCAGCGCATGGGCCGCATAGCCTACCGATAGCACGATCGTGGCGCGCAGGTAGGCCGGCTTGAAAATGTCGGCCAGGCTGGCGTCGCGCGAATGGTCTGCCTGCGGGGGCAGCGACTCAATCCGCGAGTGGCCGAAGCGTCCGAGAATCGTGTTGATCCGCTCAAGGGCGCGAGCGGGGCGGGCCTGGCCCAGGAATGCCGGGGTTTCGGGAACGAACAGCAGAACCAGAGGAATGAAGACGACGGTAACGATCCCGCCGAACATGAACACTGCGCGCCAGTCATGCGTCTTGAGCAGGCTGGCGGCGATCAGGCCGCCGACGAAGGCACCCAGCGGATAGCCGATCACCATCATCGCCTGGGCAAAGCTGCGGCTCTTGCGGTTGGAGAGTTCGAACACCACCGCGTTGGTAGCTGCCAGCATCCCGCCGATGCCAAGCCCGGTCAGCACGCGCCAGGCCGAGAGTTCCTGCGGTGATGCGGCAGTTGTGGCGAGGAACATGCCCAGCCCCATGAAGACCAGGCAGGTGAGGATGGTGGGGCGGCGTCCGAACTTGTCGGCCGCGCCGCCGAGCAGGACCGAGCCGACGCCCATGCCAAGCAGCTCCATCGAGAGGACTGCGCCCAGGCCATCGGGGGCCAGGTGCCATTCCTGCTTGATCCCCGGTCCGGCGAAGGCACTGGCGAGGACGTCATAGCCGTCCAGCGCGTTGAGTCCGATCGTGATCAGCACGGCAACCCACTGGCGCAGGCTCATGCGCTCGTCGTCGATCACCTGCTGGAGGTCCTTCGCCATTTCCTGTCCTCTCCCTCTGCCGCGCGCCAATTCGTGCCTTGATTGGCTTATTCGTGAATGCGCGCGAGCAGCTCCATCAATGTCTTCACTTCGGCGTCGGTGAAGCGGCTCTTCACCCAGTTCTCGTGTTCGCGGATCGCGCGCTTGGCATCGGCCAGCATCTGCTCACCGGTCTTCGTCAGGAACAGCGCCTGCTTGCGCCCGTCGGTCGGCGATTTTTCCCGGCGCAGGAATTCGCGGGCCTGCAGGCGGTTGATGATCGTCATGGTCGTCGCGCGGTCCATGCGCAGGCGCTGGCCCAGATCGATCTGGGAAATGCCGGGGTGATCGTCGACCAGCCACATCACCGAAACCTGCTTTTGCGTCAGTTCCAGTTCGGCGAAGGTTTCGGTGAAATGGCGATAGCATGCCCCATGCGCGAGGCGGATGTGAAAGCCGATGATGTCGTTGATCTCACCCAGATCGCCGTCATCGTGCTCGACTGTCGTGATCGCCTCCAAGTCGCTTTCTCTCCGCCGCATAATTCTTGCCTATTTGTCAGTGGTGCATACAATCGCAGAAAACGCGAGGATGCAATGGCCCATTTTCCCGATTCCCCAAGTTTCACCGGATTCAACACGCCTTCGCGCATCGAGGCCGACATTGCCGACCTGGCCCATGTTGGTGAAATCCCGAAGGAGCTGAATGGAGCCTTTTACAGGGTCCAGCCCGATCCGCAATTCCCGCCGCGTCTGGGTGATGACATCGCTTTCAACGGCGACGGGATGATCACGCGCTTTCATTTCCACGATGGCCAGTGCGACTTCAAGCAGCGCTGGGCCAAGACCGACAAGTGGAAGCTTGAAAACGAAGCCGGCAAGGCCCTGTTCGGCGCCTATCGCAACCCGCTGACCGACGACGAGAGTGTCAAGGGCCAGATCCGGTCGACCGCCAACACCAATGCCTTCATTTTCGCCGGCAAGCTCTGGGCGATGAAGGAAGACAGCCCGTCGCTGCTGATGGACCCGGCGACGATGGAAACCTTCGGGTTCGAAAAGTTCGGCGGCAAGATGACCGGCGAAACCTTCACCGCGCACCCCAAGATCGATCCGCAGACCGGCAACATGGTCGCTATCGGCTATGCCGCCAGCGGGCTGTGCACCGACGATGTCACCTACATGGAAATCTCACCCGAGGGTGAGTTGATCCGCGAGGTGTGGTTCAAGGTGCCGTACTACTGCATGATGCACGATTTCGGGGTGACCGAGGATTACCTGGTCGTCCACATCGTCCCCTCGATCGGCAGCTGGGAACGGCTGGAACAGGGCAAGCCGCACTTCGGGTTCGACACCAGCATGCCGGTCTATCTCGGCGTGATCCCCCGCCGCGACAACGTGGCGGCCGAGGATATCCGTTGGTTCAAGCGCGGCAACTGCTTCGCCAGCCACGTGATGAACGCCTGGCAGGAAGGCACGAAGATCCACTTCGACATTCCCGAGGCCAAGAACAACATGTTCCCCTTCTTCCCCGATGTGAACGACGCACCGTTCAACGGGATGGAAGCGATGAGCTATCTGACCCGCTGGACGGTCGACATGGCCAGCAATTCGGACGAGTTCGACAGCATTACCAAGCTGACCGAAACCGCCGGCGAATTCCCCCGCATCGACGACCGGATGACCGGCCTGCCTTACCGCTATGGCTGGATGCTGGAGATGGACTATCGCCGCCCGGTGGAACTCAAGGGCGGCTCTGCGGGCGGCCTCTTGATGAACTGCCTGTGCCTGATCGATCACCAGACCGGCAAGGAACAGCACTGGTGGTGCGGCCCTGTGTCCAGCTTGCAGGAACCCTGCTTCGTTCCGCGCTCCAAGGACGCGCCGGAAGGCGATGGCTGGATCGTGCAGGTCTGTAACCGGCTGGAAGAACACCGCTCCGACCTCCTCGTGTTCGATGCGCTCGAGATCGAGAAGGGCCCGATCGCCACGATCAATGTGCCGATCCGGCTGCGTTTCGGCCTCCACGGCAATTTTGCCCCGGCGGACCAGATCGGGCTGGCAGCATGATCAAGCCCGGCCTCGAATTCGTCTATGAAGCGTCGGGCGATCTCGGCGCGCCGGTGCCGATTGGCGATACCGTCGATGGCGCGCGGCGGATCATTCCGATCTTTTCGGGCGGGCGGGTCGAAGGCCCGCTGATCCAGGGCAAGCTGATGGGCAATGCCGCCGACTGGCAGCTGACCCGGCCCGACGGCGTGACCGTGGCCGATGCGATCTATGCGCTGGAAACCGACGACGGCGTGATCATCCAGATCCGCAACAAGGGCCTGCGCCACGGCCCGCCCGAGGTGATGCAGCGCCTTGCTGCGGGCGAAGGAGTCGATCCGGCGGAATACTATTTCCGCACCGTGCCCGAATTCATCGCCCCCAAGGGCAAGTACGAATGGATGAACCGCTCGATTTTCGTCTGCTCGGGCGCGCGCTATGCGGCGGGGATCAAGCTGTGGGTCTGGCGGGTGACCTGATCACTCGATCACCAGTTCTACCAGGCTTGGCCCGCAGATGGCAAAGGTCCATTCCAGCGCTTCCTCAAGCGCTGCAACATCGGCCACGCGCCGGGCGGGCACGCCCATGCTTTCGGCCATGCCGACAAAGTCGATCCCGCCGATCTGCGTGCCGGGCAGGCTGTTCATGTTGAACACCTTGGCGAAGTGATCCAGCGCGGCGTAGCGTCCGTTGTTGAGGATGACGAAGCTGACGTCCGCACCCTGTTCGGCGGCGCTCCACAGGCCCTGGATCGTATACATGGCAGAGCCGTCACCGAGAAGCGCGATGGTCTTGCGGCTGCCGCTGCCGCGCGCCACGCCAATCGCGGCGGGCAAGCCATAGCCAAGGCCGCCGCTGGCGCAGGTGAAGAAGCCTTTTTCGCTAAGCACCGGCAAGTGATCATGCATCGGCCCGCGTGCGGTCGGGGCTTCCTCGACCAGAATCGAATCCTCGGGCCGCAGCGCGGCAAGGCGCGAGAGGACGTAAGGCGCACGCATCGCCACGGGCGGTTCGCTTGCGCGCGGACAGGGGGCGAGGGCAGGTCTTGCCTGCACGCTCGCGGCAAGGCTGGCGAGCCCCGCGCCGACATCGCCCAGCACGCCGATCCCGCCGGGGAGGTAGGAAAGGTGCTGCGGGTCTTCGCTCAGCACGCCCAGTGCGGCGTGTTCGGGCCAGTGCGGGCCGAAGCCCTCGGCGTGATAGGTGAACACCGGCGCGCCCGCGACGAGCAGCGCGTCGTAGGGGGTGAGCAGGGCCACGATTTCCTCGCGGAAGGCCGGCAGGAATCCGGCGAAGCGGGGATGGTCCTCGGGGAAGAGCTCGCGCGCGGCGAAGGGGGCGGCCCAGACGTCGGCTCCAGCCCTTCCGGCAAGGTCGATCGCGGCCTGCCAACCGCCGCAGCGTGCCACCCCGGTGCCGAGCACCAACGCAGGGCGGCTGGCGGTATCGAGCAGGGCGGCCAGCTTTGCGATTCCGGCGGGATCGGGCAGGGTCTTGAGGGTCAGCTCGGGCAGCACCGGCATCTCGCATTCCCGGTCCCAGTCATCGACGGGCACAGAGACGAAGACCGGCCCCATCGGCGGGGTTAGCGCGATGTGAAAGGCGCGCACCAAGGCGGCGGGCACGTCTTCGGCGCGCAGCGGTTCGGCCGACCACTTGACGAAGGGGCGCGGAAATTCGGTCGCCCGCTCGGCCCCCAGGAAGGGATCGAACGGCAGGATCGAGCGCGCCTGCTGGCCCGCCGTCACCACCAGCGGGGTGCCGTTGCGATAGGCGGTGAACAGGTTGCCCAGCGCGTGGCCCGTCCCGGCGGAGGAGTGCAGGTTGATCAGCGCGGGCCGCCCAGTCACCTGCGCATAGCCATCGGCCATACCCAGCACGACCGCTTCGTTGAGGCCGAGGACATAGTCGAACCCGTCCGGCAGGGCGCGCAGCATCGGCAGTTCGGTCGAGCCGGGATTGCCGAACAGTGCATCGACGCCGAAGTGGCGGAACACGGCAAAGGCGGCATCGCGGACGGTGACTTTTGACATCAGGCAGCTCGTTCCATCAGGCTTGCTTCATCGCTCTGTGCGCGGCGCGCGACCAGCAGCATCAGGATAACGATAGCGACCGCGACCACGTTGATCGAGAGCATCGAGGCGCGCAGGTTGCCCGTCGCATCGGACAGTACGCCCACCGCATAGGGCCCGATGCCAAGGCCAAGGATGGTCGAGACCAGCAGGTAGACGCTGGCGGTCATCCCCCGCATCCGCGGCAGGACCTGTTCGTACATGATCGCATAGAGCGGCGGTAGCCAGCCGGTCAGCACGACGGAATAGGCGACGAAGCGCCAGTAGAACGAGGTCGCGTCCCCGGCCCAATAGACCCAGAACGACAGCACCGGCGAAACCCCCATGCAGAACAGCGCGACATAGGCGCGTCCCACACCCGGAAACCGCTTTTGCAGCCAGTCCGAAAACGGTCCCCAGAACAGCGGGCCAAGGATGCCCATGCTGGCCGAGACGAGCCCGAATTGCAGCGCGGTGTCCTTCATCGAGAGGCCATAGTACTTCATCAGGAAGCTGGGGTTGAAGCTCATCATCCCGTAGTTCAGCACCGATTGCAGCGCACCGACCAGCATCACCATGATCAGCGTCGGCGAACGGGTGATGACCCGAAACGCCTGCGCATCGCTGGCGGCCATGTTCTGCATCAGGTTGACGATGACATAGAGCCCGAAACCGATGACACCCCACTGCAGTGCGTGCGGACTGATTTGCACGCCCCCGAAATCGAGCGGCGGGCGGGGCGAAAAGGAACTGCACAGTTCAACCAGTCCCCACATCGCCGCAACGATCAGGATTAGTGCGGCAAGATTGAATCGCCAGAATGCGGAAGACGCGCGCTTGCGGGCCAAGGCCATCCAGTTGAATCCGGGCACAACGGCAGCGAGAACGTCCCAACTGGCCTTGAACGGCGCGGGATCGGGCGGCGTGGCGATGCCGTCCATCACGCCGCGTTCGGGTTCGCGCAGGAACCACATGAACAGCGCGAGGACAAAGCCCGGCAGCGCCGCCATCAGGAAAGCGAACTGCCAGCCCCGAAGGCCGAAAGGCGCCATCGCGCTCTTGTCGGGGCTGAGACCCCACAGGCTGTCCCACCAGCTTGCGGCCATTCCGCCAAGGATCAGCGAACCGCCAAGGCCCAGCGCAATGGCCGAGGCCAGCATGGCCATCACGAAACCGCGCCTGGGCTTTGGCCAATAGTCATAGATCAGCGATGTACCGGCGGGCTGCGATGCGGCCTCGCCGATGCCGACGCCAAGGCGCGACAGGGCCAGCATCGCAAAGCCGCTCGCCAATCCGCCAAGCGCTGTTGCGGCTGACCAGAACGCGATCGCGATGCTGAGCAGCCGGTTGCGGCTCCAGCCGTCGGCGAGCCGCCCGAGCGGCAGCGAGAACAGGGCGTAGAACAGCGCGAAGACGGTGCCATAGAGCAGCCCCATCTCGGCATCGCCAATATGCAAGTCTGCCTTGATCGCGGGCGCGAGGATCGCCAGCACCTGCCGGTCGAGCAGGCTGACCGCGTTGGTCAGCGCGACCAGCAGCAAGGCATATTTCGCGCCCTTGGGGAGCGCGGTGGGGGCTTCCCCGCTCACAGGTTGAACCAGCGTTCCGCGTTGCTCTGGAAGAACTTCTTCTTGGTGGCATCGGAGACGGCCAGATTGTCCATCGCGCGCACTTCGTCCGGCACGTATTGATAGGGGTAGTCCATCGCGTACATCACGCGGTCTTCGCCCATCACTTCCATCATCAGCTTGACCGCCGGTTCCCAGCACAGTCCGCTGGTGGTGCCGAGGAAGTTGTTGCGGATGTAGTAAAACAGGTCGTGCTGCAGCGGCTTGAGACGGGCATAGCGCTGCGAGCGGATCCCGGCCTTGTGCATGTAATCGGTGCGATAGAGCCAGAAGGGCAGGGCTTCGAAGCCGTGTCCGGCCATGATCTGCAGGTTGGGATAGCGATCGAAGATACCGGTCGTGACGAGGCGCAGCAGGTGATAGCTGGTTTCGACGCCAAAGCCGAACACCGCGCCATCGAGCCCGGCATGGATCATGTCGCCCATCATGCTGTCGGGCAGGGTGGCCGGATGGATGTAAAGCGGCTGGCCGGTATCGGCGAGCGCGCGGAAGATCGGATCGAACTGTGGCTCGTCGAGATAGTGGCCCTGGGTGTGGCTGTTGATCTGCACGCCCTTGAAGCCCAGCTCGCTCGCGCCGCGGCGGATTTCCGCGGCAGACCATTCCGGGTCCTGCGGGGCGACGGCGGTCATGCCGATGAAGCGGTCCGGGTGGGCCTGGCAGCGTTCGGCCAGATAATCGTTGGCGCGCGCCGCGATGCCCTTGGCCTCGTTGACGTCGAGCATCGGCTGGACACCGGGTGAGGTGAGGGCGAGGATCGCCTTGTCGATCCCGGTCGCGTCCATGTGGGCGATGCGCTGATCGCCAACGTCGAGCAGGCGGTCCATGATCTGGGTCGCGCGTTCGCTGGGCGACTGGGCGTAAAAGCCCCAGAGCGAGACCATGCCCTGGTCGGCGGTGCCGTCCTTGACCATGCGCAGGAACACATCGACCTGTTCGCGCGTGGCGAAGGCTTCTTCGGTGGCGATGCGCAGGTAGCCCCGGTCGCCGCCGGTCTTGAGTTCGTGGGTCATGGTCTTCTCCCTCTCCTTGCCCCGCGCGGCCCTTGCCGCCGCTGCGGGGGCGGACATGGCGGCAAGTGCCGCCGCCAGTCCGATGTTTACTTCACGCCTGTGCATCACGCTTCGTGCACGGCCTTGGTGACCATGCAGGCCAGCACGCCCTCGATCCCGTCCTCGCTGCCGTGGCCGGACCATTTGACCCCGCCGAACGGCGAATCCGAACCGCCGACCATGGTGGTGTTGATCCCGACCATCCCGGCCTCAAGCCGCCGCGCCAGGCGCTTTTGCCGGGCAGCGTCGCGGGTCCAGGCATAGGCGGCCAGGCCATATGGCAGGCGGTTCGCCTCCTTGATCATCGCGGCTTCATCAACATAGGGGTTGATCAAGGCGATCGGGCCGAACGGCTCTTCGTTCATGATCCGCGCTTCAAGCGGCACTTCGGACAGGACCGAGGGAGCATAGTAATAGCCCTGGTTCGCGCCCTGCAGAGCCTCGGGGCGGCCGCCTCCGCAGCCCAGCTTCGCACCCTTGGCAACGGCGTCCTTGATCAGCGCGTCGATCGCCTCGGGCCGGCGCGGGTTGGCCATCGGACCCATCTGCGTGCCGTCTTCAAGGCCGTTGCCGACCTTCACCGCCTTGGCGCGGGCGATGAACCCGTCGCGGAACGCCTCGAACACGCTGTCTTCGACGATGAAGCGCGTCGGGCTGACGCAGACCTGCCCGGCGTTGCGGTACTTGTGCGGGACGACGGTGTTGAGCACCTGCTCAAGGTCGCTGTCGGCGAACACCAGCACCGGGCCATGGCCGCCCAGTTCCATCGTGGTGCGCTGCATGTTCTCGGTTGCCAGGCGGGCAAGATGCTTGCCAACCACGGTCGAACCGGTGAACGAAAGTTTGCGGATGATCGGACTGCCCAGCAGATGGCGGCTGACCTCATCGGGCACGCCGAACACGGCCTGCGCCACTTCGCCGGGAAGCCCCGCATCGAGCAGGCACTGCAGCACAGCGAGGGCGGAGGCCGGCGTTTCTTCCGCGCTCTTGAGGATCACCGAGCAGCCCGCCGCGATTGGCGCGCCCAGCTTGCGTCCCACATTGCCAATCGGGAAGTTCCACGGCGCGAAGGCCGCGACCGGGCCGACCGGTTCGTGCGTCACGGTGGAACGCATCCCTTCCGGGCGGACCAGCGTGCGGCCATAGAGGCGGAAGACCTCGCCCGCATAGAAGTTGAACAGGCCGACGTTCATCATCACTTCAAGCCGGCTTTCGGTAAGCGGCTTGCCCTGTTCCATGGTGGCGATCCGGGCGATTTCCTCCTGCCGCTCCAGCATCAGCCGCGCCGCGCCCTGCAACACGGCGGCGCGCTGCTGCGGCGTCGAATCCCGCCAGATTTCAAAGCCCCGCTGGGCTGTTTCAAGCGCCCGGTCGAGGTCGGCGGCATCGGCCAGCGGCAGTTCGCCCAGCACTTCGCCGGTGGCGGGATTGATGACGGCGTGCGTGCGGCGCGAGCCACCGGAAACGCGCGTTCCGTCGATGATCATGGAGAGGGCGGGATATTGCGACATATTCGATTACTCCGTCACCCCGGTCTTGATCCGGGGCTCCGCTTGGTTACCGCACCCCGCGGGAAAACGGGACCCCGGATCGAGTCCGGGGTGACGCGGATTTGCAGACAACTTACGCCTTCGCCTTGGCGTTTTCGCGGTCGATATCGCCCTGCCAGCGCTCCGCCACCATTTCCTTGCCGGTGATCGGGTGCTTCATGTGGAACGGCAGCAGCTTGTGGGTGGGCCACAGCCAGTGATCCTCGATCAGCGAGTCCGGGCCGCTGGGGTCTTCGGGGTAGAGCACCTTGGGGAAGGGCACATATTCCTGCGGGGTGTTCGCCCAGCCGCTTTCGAAGTCAGCGTGCCAGTGCGGGAAATAGTTCAGACACTTGATCCGCCACTTGCCATCGTCGCCCTTGACGTAGGTGTTCTCGTAAAGGCCACCTTCCCACCACTGGCGGGCCTTGAGGTGCGGTTCGTTGCCTTCGTAATCCTTGTGGCGACCGGCCTGCATGGTCGAACGGCCGCGCAGGCGGGCGGTCTTGCCGTCGGCATCGATGTCGATGATCGTCTGGATCTGCGGGTGATCGAGCAGGAAGCCGTCGATCGGACCGTTGTTGCCATAGGTGAAGCGCTTCTGGAACCGCTCGACATAGAGGCGGCGGACGCCTTCCTTGCCCTTCCACACGCCGCCGAAGAAGCGCACTTCGCCATCGTCGGCGAACAGGTCGACCACTTCGTTGTACATGCATTTGTCGATCAGGTAGCCATAGAGGTACTGGAGCTTCTTCACGTCCAGTTCGTCTTCGCGCACGGTCAGGCGCTGTTCAACTTCTGCGAGTTTGGCTTCGAGGGCTGCAATACGGTCTTCGGACATCCGACTCTCTCCAGATGATTGTATGTTATGCTTACAAATTGCGGGTGATGAGCTGGCTTGTCAACGGCCCTCTGCCTCAAGCCGTTCGACCTCCTCGCAGTAGGGGCGGATTGCGCGGACCATCAACAGGGTTGCAAGCGGAAGCAGGACCGCGGCGGTCAGCACCAGGGCCTTCCAAAGGTCGGCCTCATTGCCGATCACGCGCTGTGCGACCGAGCCGACCACCTGGCTGCCCATTGCGCCAAAGAAGGTAAACATGAAGAGGTAGAAGGCGGTCACCTGTCCGCGCATTTCGGGCGGCGCGATGCGCTGGATCGCGGCGTTCTGCGGCACGGCGCCAGCCAGGCCGAATACGCCGCCCAGCGACATCACGGCCAGCGAAGCCTCGCCTGTGGGCATCATCGGCGAAAGGATCGCGCAGACCGTTACGCAGCCGAACAGGATCGCGGCGGCGCGCACGTTCGCGTCCTTGTGGCGCTTGGCCAGCCATTCGACGAAGATCCCGCCGAGCAGGATCCCGGCAAGGTTGGAGACGAGCAGCATCGGCGCCATGACCGATCCGATCTGCGCTTCGTTCCAGCCGAAAGTGCGCATCATGAACGGCACGCGCCAGAAGGCGAGGCCAAAGGTTTCGACAGCCGAAAGCGCCAGCGCGCCGAACATCGGATAATAGACTGCGCGGCGCGCGTTGATCGCCTGCAGCGCATCGAAGCCCATGAAGGTGACAAGGCGGCGGCCCGCGCTGGCATCGGCGGGCAGTTCGCTCGACTTGCCGGCGGGCAGCTTGCGGGCGGGTTCCTTCGTGTACAGCAACAGCAGCGCGGCGAGCAGGCCGCCCAGCCCCATGTAGACCATGATCCACTGCCAGCCGAAGATCTTCATCCCCAGCAGCCGGACATCGCCCCAGCCTGCCGATGCCACCACCAGCTTGCCGCCGAAATAGACGCCCAGCGTGGTCCCGCCGATGAAGCCCAGTTGCAGCAATGCAAAGGCGCGGGTGATCTTCTTGGGCGGGAAGGCGTCGGCAATAAGCGAATAGGCGGCCGGGGCATGGGCCGAGCCGCCCGCGCCCAGGAACATCCGGGTGCCAATGAACTGGCGAAAGCTTTGCGCCATGCCGCCCAGCACCATGATTGAAGAGGTCACGACCACGCCGCCCGCCAGCACCAGCTTGCGCGGATAGATGTCGGCAAGGCGCGCCAGCGGAATGCCGACCAGCACATAGAAGATGATGCTTGCCGGGCCGCCAAGGAAGCCGAGCTGTTCGTCGGTCAGCTGGAAGTCTGCCTTGATGCGCTGTGCCAGCATCCCGAAAACGGTCTGGTCGAAGAAGTTGAGGAAGGTGGCAAGAATGATCGCGAACAGCGCGAAATAGGCCGCGCCTGCGCTCGGCCAGTGGCCGCTTGCTTCTTCGCTGCCATGGCTTTCGGGACCGGGGACCGCGCCGCCGGGTTCGACAATGAGTTCGGGCGCCGCCGGCGTGGGAGCGATGGCCATGCTTTTCTGATCCTCTCCAACGCGGACCGTTTCCCGGCCCGTCGAATCCTCTTGGCAATTTGTAAGTAACATATACAAAAAGGCCAGCGGTAAATTTTACCGAATGGGAGAGTGACATGCAGAATCTGGAAGGCAAGACCGCCTTCGTGACGGGCGGTGCCTCGGGCATCGGTCTGGGGATCGCCAAGGCCCTGCTGGGTGCGGGAATGAAGGTGGTGATCGCGGATATTCGCGACGACCATCTGGCAGAGGCGAGCGCGGAACTGAACGGCGGCGACAATGTGCTGGCGGTCAAGCTGGACGTGACGAATCGCGAACAGTTCGCCGCCGGTGCCGACGCCGCAGAGGCGAAGTTCGGCAAGATCCATCTGCTGGTCAACAATGCCGGCGTCGGGCTGGTCGGGCCGACCGACCTTGCCACCTTCTCGGACTGGGACTGGGTCAACAACGTCAACGTTGGCGGCGCGATCAACGGCGTCGTCACGGTGCTGCCGCGCATCCTGGCGCACGGCGAGGGCGGACACATCGTCTGCACCGCCTCGATGTCGGCGCTGGTGCCGGTGGGCGGGACCACGATCTATTCGGCCGGTAAGGCCTATGTCACCAGCATGATGGAATGCATGCGCCCCGAATTCGAAGGCCGCGGTGTGATCTGCTCGGCGTTCTGCCCGGGCGCGGTGCAGTCGAACATCGCTGAAAGCGGCAAGACGCGGCCTGCGGAACTGGCCGAGACCGGTTACGCCGAGGCCGACAAGCGCCGGCAGGCCAGCGGCGACCTCAAGCATCTGTTCCAGACCAAGGAAGAGGTTGGCCAGCGCGTGCTGGAAGGCATTTTGAACGACGAGCTCTATATCCTCACCCATAGCGAATTCCTGGTCGGCGTGCGCGAGCGCGGCGAGGCGACCACGGCGGCCGTGCAGACCCATCTGCCCGAGAATCCGGAATACAAGGCCACATTCGCGATGCTGTTCCGCAACCCCGCGATCACCGAGGAAATCGCGCGCCAGAACGCGCTCAAGGCCAAGCGGGGAGGCTGAGGCGATGAAGGACTTCAAGGGCCGCACGGCCTTCGTCACTGGCGGGGCCAATGGCGTCGGCATCGGCATCGTGCGCAATCTGCTGAATGAAGGCTGCAAGGTCGCGATTGCCGATATCCGGCAGGACTCGATCGACAAGGCGCTCGCCAGCCTCGACAACCGCGAGGTGATGGGCGTCCAGCTCGACGTTGCCAGCCGCGATGGCTTCAAGGCAGCAGCGGACGAGGTTGAGGCGAAGTTCGGCCCGGTCTCGATCCTGGTCAACAACGCGGGCGTCAACCTGTTCCAGCCGATCGAGGAAAGCACCTACGACGATTGGGACTGGCTGATGGGGGTCAACCTCCACGGCGTGATCAACGGCGTGCAGACCTTTGTGCCGCGCATGGTCGAACGCGTGAAGGCGGGGACACAGGTCGGCGGCCACGTGATCAACACCGCCTCGATGGCCGGGTTCCTCTCCTCGGGCAGTCCGGGCATCTACAACACCACCAAGGCGGCGGTGCGGGCGCTGTCGGAATCGCTGCGCTACAGCCTGCTGCAATACGGGATCGGCGTGTCGGTGTTATGCCCGGGACTGGTCAAGAGCCTGATCTATGCGAGCGACGCGATCCGGCCCGACGACCTCAAGGGCGCGATGAAGGCAGTCGACACGGCGGCGGTCGAGCGGCTGCAGGGCGTGCACGAATACGGCATGGAACCCGACGTGATCGGCGCGCGCACGATCGAGGCGGTGAAGGCCAACCGGCTCTATATCTTCAGCCACCCCGATCATAAGGAAGAGCTGCGCGAAGTGTTCGAC
Source organism: Novosphingobium sp. (assembly GCF_041915465.1). Lineage (GTDB taxonomy): Bacteria > Pseudomonadota > Alphaproteobacteria > Sphingomonadales > Sphingomonadaceae > Novosphingobium. Next base: position 27,803 of record NZ_JAYSBK010000031.1, read on the forward strand.
TACATCCTCGATCACTACCAGGACTATCCGAAGGATCCGGGCTTCGATCAGCGTGTGGCCTTCGAAAAGTTCCGCGCCGATGCCGGGCGCGAGGCACGCAGAAAGTCTTTGGCGGCGGAATAGGATCTGTCGACAGTTGCGGTTCAGGTCATGGGCGCTAGGCTGGCACCCATGATCAGGACTCTTTGCGCCATCGCCGCGGCCGCCGTCATTGCGGCCGCCCCGCTATCTGCCGTCCATGCCGAACCGGCGGTGGTCGATCTCGATACGGCGGTAAACTGCGCCGTCGTGTTCGGTATCATCGCTTCCGAACAGCAACGCGGCGCGCCCGGCGCGGATGCCTATCCACCGCTGGCCGAACGCGGGAAGGAGTTCTTCGTGCAGGTCGGCGCCCGCCTGATCGACGAGCAGCACCTCAACCAGGACCAGGCGCGCGAATATTTCCAGTCGCGGGCCAAATCGCTCCAGAACGAGCTGGCCTCCGCATCCGATCCCAAGCAGCGGCTGGACGCTCTCGCCGGTCCCTGCATCAACTTGCTTGACGCGGCGATTCCCGCCCGCTGAACGGTGCGGCGCGGCAGCGCATGGGGCGCGAAATCGAAGCGAGAGCGGCGGAACTGTTGCAAAAGCCCGCAGGAGCCGTAGCTGTTTCAGTCGCATAGTCGTAACATTTTTGCCGCATGGTAGCCGCAAAGGGCCCAATGCGGCTCGCAACCGGGAAGGTTCAAGCACGACATGGCTGCCGATGGCGCAATACGGGATAGGGCGGTGCAAGGGGAGTTCGAGGGGGGCGGGCCGGCGTCTGCGTCAGGCCGCTATTTCAACCGTGAGCTCAGCTGGCTTCAGTTCAACCGCCGGGTGCTGGCCGAAGCAAGCCACAGCGCCCATCCCTTGCTCGAACGGCTGCGCTTCCTGGCGATCTCGGGTGCCAACCTCGATGAATTCATCATGGTTCGCGTCGCCGGGCTGCGCGGCCAGCAGCTGCGCCGGATCGAAGCGCTGTCGATCGACGGCCTGACCCCGGGCCAGGCGCTTGAACGGATCGAGGCGCGGTCGGCTGCATTGATGGCCGAGCAGCACCGTTGCTGGAGCGAACTGCGTCCGCTGCTTGCCGCCGAGGGGATCGAAGTGCTTGGCGCGGAAGAGATCACGCCTGCACAGTCGCGCACGCTCGATCGCTACTTCACCGAGCAACTGTTTCCGGTCCTGACTCCGCAGGCGCTCGACCCGGCGCATCCGTTCCCGTTCATTCCGAACCTTGGTCTCAGCCTGATGTTCGACCTGCGGCACCGGGCCACCGGGGCCATGGTCCACGAACTGATCATGATCCCTTCGGGCCTGCCCCGCTTCATTGAGCCGGAGCCGGGCCGGTTCGTGCCGGTCGAGGCCGTGCTGCGGCATTTCGCGGGGCGGATATTCCCGGCGTTCGACGTGCTGGGTTCGGCCGTCTTCCGCGTGATCCGCGACAGCGACATTGAGCTTGAGGAAGAGGCCGAAGACCTCGTGCTGTCGTTCCGCACCGCGATCCTGCGCCGCCGCCGTGGCCGGGTGATCCACGTGGTGACGGAACGGGTGATCCCGCCCGCGCTGCGCAGCTTCATTGCGGAACAACTTGGCGGCGAGGCTACCGTCACCGAAAGCGATGCGCTGCTGGGGCTTGCCGATTTCGAGCAGATCGTGGCGATCGACCGGCCAGACCTCAAGTTCGAGCCCTATACAGCGCGATTTCCGGAACGCATCCGCGAGCATGATGGCGATTGCTTTGCCGCGATCCGGCAGAAGGACATCATCGTCCACCACCCCTACGAGAGCTTCGACGTGGTGCTGGCCTTCCTGCGGCAGGCGGCTAACGATCCCGATGTTCTCGCAGTCAAGCAGACGCTTTACCGTGCGGGCAAGCAGGGTGCCGTGATCCGCGCGCTGTGCGATGCGGCAGAAGCGGGCAAGTCGGTCACTGCCGTGGTCGAACTCAAGGCGCGCTTCGACGAAGAGCAGAACCTGCGCTGGGCCGAACAGCTCGAACGCGCGGGCGTGCAAGTGGTCTATGGCTTTATCGAGCTCAAGACCCATGCCAAGTGCAGCATGGTCGTGCGGCGCGAGGGGCAAGGGACCCGCAGCTACTGCCACTTCGGCACCGGCAACTATCATCCGCAAACCGCGCGGACCTATACCGACCTGTCGTTCTTCACCGCCGATCCGGCGATCTGTGCGGACGCGGCGGCAATGTTCAACTTCATCACCGGCTATCTCGATCCGAATCTGAAGAAGCTGGCGATCAGTCCGATCAATCTGCGCCAGCGGGTCTATGATCTGGTCGATACGGAAATCGCCAATGCCCGGGCCGGTCTGCCGGCGCAGATCTGGGCCAAGATGAACTCGCTGTCCGACCGCGGCATGGTCGACAAGCTCTACGAGGCCAGCGCGGCGGGGGTGCAAATCGCCCTGGTGGTGCGTGGGGTGTGCTGCCTGCGCCCCGGCGTTCCGGGCCTGTCCGAAAACATTACCGTCAAGTCGATCCTTGGCCGCTTCCTTGAACACAGCCGCGTCTGGGCCTTTGCCAATGGCGCGCCGCTGCCCAGCCGCCAGGCCAGGGTGTTCGTTTCTTCGGCCGATTGGATGAGCCGCAATTTCGATCGCCGCGTCGAATATGCGCTCGAGATCGAGAACGCCACTGTCCACGATCAGGTGCTTGACCAGGTGATGCTGGCCAACCTCAAGGATACCGAGCGCTCGTGGTTGCTGGCCGCAGATGGCAATTATGCCCGCGCGGTCGGACTTGGCCCGGCTTTCGATTGCCACGAATACTTTATGCACAACCCATCGCTGTCCGGGCGCGGCGCGGCGCTGGGCGAAGCTGGCGAAGTCCCCAAACTCACCCTAAACCCGCCCCTCTAAGGGGGATTCGCGCGTGGATTCAGTGCGGCGCAAGGCGATTGTCGACATCGGGTCGAACTCGATCCGACTGGTCGTGTTCGGCGGCCATCCCCGCGCGCCCGTGGTGCTGTTCAACGAAAAGGTCATGGCCGGGCTCGGACGCGGCCTTACGCCGGGTGCCGCGCTCGATCCCGAAGCCCGCGAAGTTGCACTGAAGGGGCTGTCGCGCTTTGCCGCGCTGCTGCGGCTGATGGAGCCGGTCGACCTGAGGGTGGCGGCGACGGCGGCTG